>CAYUZX010000014.1:57770-60916 GCA_964449285.1 uncultured Prolixibacteraceae bacterium | reverse complement strand
AGACGTGAGACGTGAGACGTAAGACGTAAGACGTGAGACGTAAGACGTGAGGGGTAAATTGTAAAATGAACAATTTTTTGAAGTTAGGATTAAGAATTTAGAATCGATGAAAGCATATGTTTTTCCCGGGCAAGGAGCTCAGTTTGTAGGGATGGGGAAAGATTTGTATGAGAACTCCCCTGTTGCCAGGTCCATGTTTGAGCAGGCGAATGAGATCCTGGAGTTCAGGATCACTGACCTGATGTTTGGAGGTACTGATGAGGATCTTCGGCAAACAAACGTTACACAACCAGCTATCTTTCTTCATTCGGTAATCCTGGCAGCTACATTGGGTGATGATTTCAAACCAGATATGGTTGCCGGGCATTCATTGGGCGAATTCTCTGCCTTGGTGGCGAACAAAGCGCTCACCTTTGAAGACGGGCTCAGGCTTGTTTCAACCCGGGCTCAAGCGATGCAAAAGGCCTGTGAAAAAGAACCATCCACCATGGCTGCCATCATAGGCCTGGATGACGAGAAAGTCAGAGAGATCTGTGCCTCCATCGATGAAATAGTGGCCCCTGCAAATTATAACAGTCCTGGACAACTTGTTATCTCAGGAAGCCTGAAAGGAATCGATATTGCCTGCGAACAGATTAAAGCTGCCGGGGCCCGGAGAGCCCTTCCGCTGAAAGTCGGAGGCGCATTCCACTCACTCTTGATGGAACCGGCCCGTATTGAGTTATCCCTGGCCATCCACAATACCTGGTTTAGCCCACCTATCTGCCCTGTTTATCAGAATGCAACAGCACTACGTGTTGACAACCCTCAGGTGATCAAAGAGAACCTGATCGCCCAGCTAACCGAGCCGGTACTCTGGACCCAGCTGGTTCAGCAAATGATTGCAGATGGCGCCGATACATTCATCGAAGTTGGCCCCGGAAGCGTGCTGCAAGGATTGATTGCGAAAATCGGAAAAGATGATAATGTTGAGGTGATGGGAGTCTGAGCAACTGCCAACTAGCCTACTGCCAACTATCGTTTCCTGTACTGTTCGTCGTAATACTTCTGATAGCCGCCGGATGTAACATTGTTCATCCACTCTTCGTTGGCGAGGTACCAATCAACGGTTTTTCCCAGCCCCTCTTCAAATTGAAGGGAGGGCTTCCATCCAAGCTCTTTTTGGATCTTTGAGGAGTCAATGGCATACCTAAGATCATGGCCGGCTCTGTCCTTAACAAAAGTAATCAGCTTTTCTGAATCACCGGACTCGCGTTCAAGTTTTTTATCCATGATCCTGCACAACAACCGGATCAATTCAATGTTTTGCCATTCGTTATTTCCCCCGATGTTATATGTTTCTCCAGTAAGTCCCCAGTGATAAATCAGGTCGATGGCATTAGCATGATCCTCCACATAGAGCCAGTCCCGGATGTTTTCTCCTTTCCCGTAAATAGGAATCGGTTTGTTATGCTTGATATTGTTGATGGACAGGGGAATCAGTTTTTCAGGGAATTGAAACGAACCATAATTGTTGGAACAATTCGAAAGTACGACAGGAAGCCCGAATGTATGAAAGTATGCACGTGCCAGATGGTCAGAACTGGCTTTGGAAGCAGAATAAGGGCTTCGTGGGTCGTATGCGGTTGTCTCCTTAAAAAAACCTGTTTTACCCAACGAACCATACACCTCATCCGTGGAGATATGGTAAAAGCGTTTGTCATTTTCCGTGCTATCTTTCCAGGCATCGCGTGCGGCATTTAAGAGATTGACAGTGCCTACAATATTGGTGTATACAAATTCCATCGGACTACTGATCGACCTGTCGACATGCGACTCGGCAGCCAAATGGATCACGCCATCAATGTTATAGGCTTTAAAAATCTCCATAACTGTCAGACCTTCAACAATATCTGCTTTCACAAACTCGTAATTGGGCATATCTTGGATGTCGCGAAGATTCTCCAGATTGCCTGCATAGGTCAGGTTATCAAGGTTAATGATTCTGTATTTTGGATATTTGCTTACAAAGAGACGAACTACATGCGACCCGATGAAGCCCGCTCCGCCTGTGATTAATATTGTTTTCATCTTTTCGTTTTCGCTATTTCACTATTTCGCTATTTCTTTTCAGCGCTTTTTCCCATTTCCATGCCGAAAGCGTCATCTCGTCGAGTGTCTTCTCTGCCTTCCACCCAAGTTCCTTGTTGGCATATTCAGTGTCGGACCAAACCTGTTCAATATCTCCCGGCCTACGCTCCATAATCCGATAATTCAACTTCACACCTGTCGATCTCTCAAACGATTTGATTACCTCCATCACCGAGAATCCATTCCCTGTACCAAGGTTGAATACCTCTACCTTTTGTTTGCTTTGCTTCCCGATCATCCGTTCGATGGCTATTACATGAGCTTTTGCCAGATCAACTACATGGATATAATCGCGAATGGCGGTCCCGTCGGGAGTGGGATAATCGTTGCCCCAAACCCGGAGAAACGCCCGGATACCAATAGCAGTTTGTGTGATATAGGGCATCAGGCAGTTGGGGACACCGATGGGGAGTTCACCAATCAGGGCCGACTCATGAGCCCCAATCGGGTTAAAATACCTCAACAAAATCGCCTGAATATCATTTACATCACTGGTAAATGAAATAATTTCTTCCGACATCTGTTTCGTGTTACCATAAGGAGACCAGGCTTTCTTGATCGGAGAGTCTTCACTTACCGGGAGCTTGTCTGGCTGTCCGTAAACCGTACAGGAAGAAGAGAATACAATATTCCGGATATTGTTATCAATCATTCCCTGCAGAATATTCATCAGTGAATCCAGGTTATTCCGGTAGTACTTCAGAGGCTTCTCCACCGACTCTCCCACTGCCTTGAAGGCCGCGAAGTGAATGATGGCTTCAATGTCGCTATGAGTTTGAAAAAAGTTGGCAGTCCTCTTCTGATCAGTCAGGTCAAACTGCTCAAACATGGGTCGCGTACCGGTAATCCTGGCAATGTTATCCAGAACCTCAATGGAGGAGTTGGAAAGGTTGTCGACAATGATCACCTCATACCCTTTTTGCTGAAGTTCCACCACGGTATGTGATCCAATATACCCAGTTCCCCCTGTTACCAATATTTTCATGACTGCAATTATTAATTCGTAATTCGTAATT
>CAYUZX010000014.1:52879-57670 GCA_964449285.1 uncultured Prolixibacteraceae bacterium | reverse complement strand
TAATTCGTAATTCGTAATTGAATTACAGGCTCCAATATACTAAATCTTTCACTTTATTCCTGAAGATTCCTTTCACATCTATCAAAATTCCATGATCACTGGAAATGCTTTTAAAGTATTCCTCCGTCAACTCCAGGTAGGGCGTATGACTTACCGCAACAATAATTACATCGTAATCATTCCGCAATGATTCGGTCAGCCCAAAGTGATACTCCTGCATAAGTTCCTTACTGTTAGCAAAAGGATCGGTCACATCCACTTCTACTCCGTACTGCTTTAGTTCGCTAACCAGGTCCGCTACGCGGCTATTCCTTACATCGCTGACATTCTCCTTGAAGGTCGTTCCCATTACCAGAGCCCTGGCGTGTAACACATTTTTCCCGGCGGCAATCAGCTTTTTTACGGTCTGTTTGGCAATATAAAAACCCATCGAATCGTTAATATACCTTCCTGCATTGATTACCCGGGCGTGGTAGCGATATTCTTCAGCCTTATAGGTAAGGTAATAGGGATCGATCCCGATGCAATGCCCGCCAACAAGTCCGGGATAAAACTTCAGAAAATTCCATTTGGTCCCGGCAGCTTCAAGCACATCGTAAATATTCACTCCCATCCGGTTGAAGATCACCGAAAGTTCATTCATGAATGCGATGTTGATGTCGCGCTGTGCATTCTCTATGATCTTTGCCGCTTCGGCAACTTTCAGGGTAGGCGCCCTGTGAACACCTGCTGTAACAACCAGCTCATAGGTCCGGGCCACGATATCCAGAGCCTCTTCATCGCATCCTGACACAATCTTTACAACGGTTGTAAGCGTATTGACTTTGTCGCCTGGATTGATTCGTTCAGGGGAGTATCCCACTTTAAAATCCTTCCCCATCTTCAGTCCGGAGAACTCCTCCAGGACGGGAACACAATCTTCTTCGGTAGCGCCAGGATAAACAGTTGATTCATAAACTACATAGTCACCTTTCTTCAGAATTCTCCCAACCGTCTCGCTAGCTTTAATAAGCGGAGAGAGATCAGGCAGGTTATGGCTGTTTATTGGTGTTGGGACAGCAACCACATGAAAGGAACATTCCCGCAGATCTTCCGGATTGGAAGTAAAGGAGATATCACACCCATCAAAGGCTTCCGTTGGCAGCTCTTCGCTAGGATCTTTCCGGTTACGCATCATCTCAATGCGTTCTTCCTTGATGTCAAATCCAACCACGCTGATTTTCCGGCCAAATTCAAGTGCAATTGGTAATCCGACATATCCAAGACCGATCACGGAAAGTTTCGTCTCTTTCTTCAATAGTTTATCATAGAGGTTCATATCCATTTCTGGTTTTGAAGGTTATTCATTATGGGGAATTAATCAGATTGAAATTTGCTTCAACAAAGGATGGTAATTCCCTTTAAGCCCAACAGGATGGGAGTTCCGTATATTATATACGATGTTGATGCTGGATCGGGCATCCTTCAATCCATAGCCTTTTCCTGCCAATATTTCCTTGTAGCTGATCGTATGAAGATCCGTAAATCCATCGCTGAACTCAAATTCCTCCCCGTCGATTGACAGGGAGCGGTAAGTGGTCTTGCCACTCTTTTTCAATGCAACTGGGACATCTTCGTTATTCAGGCTGAGGAACCACCTGACCCGGGCCCGGTTAAGCTCTAGCAACCCCGCAGCCCTGCTTTCCGTTAGCATGTGGACATGATTCTCTTTCACGTCGCCAAAGATCCAGGAAAGCATATCAAAAAAATGAACACCGATATTCGTGCCGATTCCTCCCGACTTCTCAAGATTCCCTTTCCAGGAACGGTGGTACCATTTTCCCCGTGAGGTGATGTAAGTAAGATCAACATCATGAATCTGGTTTTTAGCGCCCTTTTCTATTTTCTCTTTCAGGGAGAGGATTGCCGGATGGTGTCTCAGTTGAAGGATGGTATAGACTTTTTTCCCTGACTCTTTTTCAATGGTTTTCAATGCATCCACGTTCCAGGGATTCAGTACGATTGGTTTTTCACAGATGGCATGTGCATCATTTCTTAATGCCAGTCGGATATGAGCATCATGCATATAATTCGGTGAGCAAATGCTAACGTAATCCACTTTACAGTCGGCTAACCGGTTTTTAGCGTGAGCCAGTCTCCTAAGTTTGTCGAGGTGACGGTCGAACCGTTCAGGTTCAATGAAGAAGTCGGCATTGGGGAAAAAGCTGTCCATGATCCCCACCCCGTCATATGGGTCCAAAGCTGCCAGGAGGTTATTTCCCGTCTCTTTGATCGCCTTCATGTGACGCGGGGCAATATACCCGGCGGCGCCAATCAGGGCGAAATTCAGCGGTTTCGTATTGGATGTCATGTCAATCAGGTAGTTTCGTTACAATCCCATTTCGTAATTGATATCGCTCGTTGCTCTCCGGACAGATAGCTATGCCCTTAGCATCAAATTTCAATCGATGGCCAAATTCGCTCATCCAGCCAAGTTGTCTCCCCGGATTTCCGACGATCAGTGCGTATGCAGGAACGTCTTTGGTTACAACAGCACCAGCCCCGATAAATGCAAACCGGCCGATTTCATGTCCGCATACAATGGTGGCGTTTGCACCGATTGAAACTCCTTTTCTGACCAGTGTTTGCTCGTATTGATCCCGCCGCATTACAGCACTCCGCGGATTGGTGATGTTTGTAAATACCATAGAGGGGCCAAGGAAGACATCCTCTTCGCAGATGACGCCGGTATAAATCGAGACATTGTTCTGCACTTTCACGTTGTCACCCAGTTTTACACCTGGAGAGACGACAACATTTTGGCCGAAATTGCAATTTTCGCCTATTTCGCATCCCTTCATGAGGTGTGTGAAATGCCATATTCTGGTTCCTTTTCCGATGGAGCAACCATCATCGATGACAGCGGTTTCGTGGGCGAAATAGGGTTTCTCCATAAGGCTAGTGGTTAATGAATCCGAGGAGAGAAGAGGTGATATATGCCAATTGCTCTTCATCCAGCTCAGTATGCATCGGCAAAGAGATCACATGCTCGGAGAGCGCTTCGGTTACAGGGAAATCTCCCTCTTTATAACGTGGATCCAGGTAGGCTTTCTGTAGATGGAGGGGGACTGGGTAATAGATCATGACAGGAATCTCTTTGGATGCCATGAACTCCATGAGTGCTTTCCGGTTGATATTACTGGTAACAATTGTGTACTGATGAAACACATGTGTGGATTTGGGATACCGCACTGGTGTTTTCAACCGTGGATGTCCGGCGAAAGTCCTATCGTAATAATCAGCTGCTGCACGACGCTTTGCTGCATACTCATCCAGGTGTTTTAGCTTCACGTTCAACACGGCTGCCTGGATGCTGTCCAAACGGGAGTTTATACCAATCAGATCGTGGTAATAACGAACAGTCATGCCATGATTGACGATCACGCGCAACTGGTTGGCAAGTTCATCATCGTTGGTAAAGATCGCTCCTCCGTCGCCATAACATCCCAGGTTTTTTGACGGAAAGAAAGAGGTACAACCCACATGCCCGATTGTACCGGTCTTTTTTTGAGATTCATCATCAAAGATATACTCAGAGCCAATAGCCTGGCAGTTGTCTTCAATAACAAATAGGTTATGCTGGCTGGCAATCTTCATGATCTCCTCCATCGGAGCAGATTGACCGAAAAGGTGCACCGGGACGATTGCCCTGGTCTTTGGTGTAATAGCCCGTATGATTGCTTCAGGATTGATATTAAATGTATCGGGATCCACATCCACCAGCACCGGAATTAGTTTGAGAAGGGCAATGACTTCTGCTGTGGCTATGAAGGTAAACGAGGTGGTGATCACCTCATCGCCCGGTTGAAGTCCGAGAGCCATCATTGATACCTGCAGGGCATCGGTACCATTGGCACAGGGGATTACATGCCTGACACCAAGGTATGATTCAAGGTTTGTCTGAAACGATTTAACTGCCGGGCCGTTGATAAAAGCACAGGCATTGATTACATCCTGGATTCCTTTGTCGATTTCGGGTTTGATCTGCTGGTACTGCTGTTGCAGGTCGACCATCTGGATTTTCTTCATTGCAATTCTGTTAGCTGGGGATGTCTACAAAGTTTCCTGCAAAGGTAAAATATTTATCTTTGGTCTTTGTAACGCATTATTGATCAAACCTGGTATATCATGAAACAATTTGCCGTCATTTTAGCTGGTTGTGGTGTTTACGACGGAGCTGAGGTTCACGAAGCCGTTCTGACACTATTAGCCATTGATAAACAGGGAGCTGCATATCAATGTTTTGCTCCGGATATAAAACAAGCTCATGTAATCAACCACCTCAAAGGCGAAGAAAGCAATGAAACCCGTAACGTGCTTGAAGAGTCCGCACGTATTTCAAGGGGAAACATCAAACCGTTGAGTGTTTACAGTCCGGAGTTATACGACGGATTGATCATTCCGGGAGGATTTGGTGCAGCAAAGAACCTATGCGACTGGGCGTTCAAGGGAGATGATTGCACGGTTAATTCCGACGTTGAGCGAGCTATCCTATCCACCTTCAATGCAGGAAAACCCATTGGGGCTATGTGCATTGCACCGGTAATCCTGGCAAAACTATTCAGTGGCAGGAACCTTACTACAGGTCAGGATCCGGCTTCGGGTGAGTTTATCAAGAAAATGGGGAACCAGTATATAAAAACCTCACACGGAGAGGTGGTGATCGATCACGAAAGGAGGCTCTTTACAACACCCTGTTATATGCTGGATGCACGAATCAGTGAGATCGCTGATGGGACGGAGAATATCGTA
>CAYUZX010000014.1:27961-52779 GCA_964449285.1 uncultured Prolixibacteraceae bacterium | reverse complement strand
AGGACGTGAGACGTGAGAAGGATAAAGGTATGAGGGTAAGAGGGTATGAGAGTGCGAGGGGATATGATCTCCGAATTATCCGATTTTCGATTTCTATCAATCATCAAGTTATCCAGGATCCAGGAGCCAGCACCTAGGATCCAGTTTAAAGTCGACTTGTCGAAAACTTTCCGACAAAACTG
Organism: uncultured Prolixibacteraceae bacterium; assembly: GCA_964449285.1. Classification (GTDB taxonomy): domain Bacteria; phylum Bacteroidota; class Bacteroidia; order Bacteroidales; family FEN-979; genus QYOJ01. The sequence goes on along the minus strand of CAYUZX010000014.1, from coordinate 52,597 downwards.
TATTACCTTTGTGCTACTAACTGGATTAAGGGTGAACTTTAATCCGTGAAAAAATGAAAGCACTTAAAAAATTATTCTGGATCGTTGTGCTATTACTTCCTGTTTTGGTGAAAGCTGAAGTAAAAGAGATCCCGTTTACCCTCGATGATCGCGACCGGATCATCCGGACAGAACAAAAGGTTGAATCACTGCAATCAGAGGTGAATTCCCGCTTTGAAGCAATAGACGAACGCTTCGACCAACTTTTTAACTTCCTTTGGGCTATCATCGGTATTTTTACCACAATGATGATCAGCGTGTTCGGCTTTGCATTCTGGGATCGAAAACTTTCATTAGCTCCCTTGAAGAAGCAGGATCAGAAAATCCTTGGCGTGCTGGTTGATTATGCCAGAACCCAACCAAAACTTTCTGAGATCCTGAAGAACGCTGGACTTTTGTAGGGGATTATGACAGTCTTCAGTTGGCAGTTTGCAGCCTCCAACCCGTAGTTCACTTGTTGAGAACTTTCCTTTTTTAATGTACCTTCTCATATTAAAACGGATTAATGGAAAAAATTCCTTTAAACCCAGATCGTGTTTTGCGATACTATAAAACATGAAGCATGAAAAAACAAGATTTAGTAAATGTCCCGGAAGAAATAATCATTAATAAAATATACCTAATCAGAGAGCAGAAGGTTATGATTGATTATGACCTTGCAGGGCTGTATGGAGTAGAAACAAAGCAATTAAAACGAGCTGTAAAGCGAAATATCGAAAGGTTTCCGCCTGATTTTATGTTTGAGCTAAATATGGAGGAGCTTCAGAATTTGAGGAGCCAAACTGGCACCTCAAGTTGGGGCGGTATTCGTTATACTCCTATGGTTTTTACGGAGCAGGGAGTTGCAATCGTGAGCTGTTGTTAACTCATAAAGACATCTTGCTAAAACTGGAGCAATTTGAAAAGCAAGTAGTAAAGAATAGGGAAGATATCCAATTGATATTCAATGCTCTGAAACAGTTATTGAACCCGCCACAAGACCCCAGAAAACAGATAGGTTACAAACGAAATTCAGAGAAATAGTCCACAGCAACACACCAATAACGGAATAATTAAAACGTATTGTTATGACAACAATGAATCAAATTGTGCTGTTTATGGTGGCATGTACCAATGGAATGAGTCGATGCAGTATGTAGTCACGCCGGGTGCACAGGGAATATGCCCAACGGATTGGCATATTCCTACTGATGACGAATGGACCACCCTGACTATTTTCCTTGGTGGTGCAAATATAGCCGGAGGAAAGATGAAAGAAACAGGAACGGTGCATTGGGCTTCACCGAATACAGGCGCAACCAACAGTAGCGGATTCACAGCTCTTCCGGGCGGTTACCGGGAACTCAATGGTCAATTCTTCGAACTTACGGAGAGCGGAAACTTCTGGGCGTCGAATCAGGACCTTATTACTTCCGCATGGTGTCGGTATATCTACAATAATTCCGTGATTTTATCCAGGTGGGCCTATTATAAAACTTATGGTTGGTATGTTCGTTGCCTGAAGAATTAACGTGAATCCGGCATCAGACATAGACCTTCGGTGTGATCTCTCCCCGTATCACCATCAGTCCGTTCATTGCCAGGGCGCGCATCTCGTCTTCGCCTGGGAAGATGTGGATAGGTGCGAGCCGGTAAACCCTTTCCTGGATCCAGGAAACAAATAGCTTGTCATAAGCAATCCCTCCGGTAATCAGAATCGCATCTACATTGCCTTTCAGAACGGTAAACATTTCACCGATGTATTTCGATACCTGGTATGCCATGGCTTCATAGATGAGACGGGCGTTTTTATCTCCAGCCTCCACCATCTTCTCCACTTCGGCTGCATTATTGGTTCCAAGGTAGGCAACAAGCCCACCTTCTCCCATGACCATCTTCCGTATTTCCTCTTCCGAGTAATGACCTTCAAAACAGGTGGTGATCAGCTCGCCAACCGGCAGGGTCCCGCTGCGTTCAGGACTGAACGGACCCTCTCCGTCGAGGCCCTGGTTCACATCGATCACGCGGCCGCGGTGGTGTGCGCCTACTGTGGTCCCTCCCCCCATGTGAGCCACAATGAGGTTCAGGTCTTCATATTTACTCTGTATCGTTTTAGCGAAATCACGGGCGATTGCTTTCTGGTTGAGGGCATGAAAAATGGATATCCGCTGGAAGAGCGGATGACCGGCAATGCGGGCAATATCGTCAAGTTCATCTACTACGATCGGATCAGCTATGTAGGCTTTGGCATCAGCGATTCCTTTGGCCAGGTCGTGAGCGATCAACCCGCCCAGGTTGCTGGCATGCTCTCGAAAGGTACGGTGCTGCAAATCATGTATCATCGCTTCATTCACCTCGTAAACCCCCGATTCCATGGGTTTGAGCAGGCCTCCTCTTCCCATGACAGCACGGACGTTATCCATATCAATGTCAGCCTCAATAAGCTGCTCCAGGATGATATCTTTCCGAAACTGAAACTGGTCGGTAACCCTCTTGAATGGGGCTAATTCATCCGTTGTATGACGGATCGTTTTCAGGAATATCGCTTCTGCATTTTGATATACAGCAATTTTCGTGGATGTTGATCCCGGATTAATAGCGATAACCCTGATATCATTCATAGATGATTCGTAATGGTCGGGGAAGAGGTCCCCGGCTTTCTACTTACACATGCCTAGTTCGCTGCAGCAGCCATAATGATGCTGGCCTGCTTCGCTTCCTCTGTATCCGACCTGGAAGTCAGTACGATAGGAGCCGCAGCCCCCAGTACATTTGCTGCCAATGTTGCGTTACAAGAAAAACCATAGGCTTTGTAGAGGATATTGCCAGCCTCGATATCGGGGACAACAAGTAAGTCGGCATCTCCGGCCACATCGCTGACAATCCCTTTATGTAAGGCGCTCTCCTTGCTTATTGCATTGTCATATGCCAAAGGACCGTCAATGATGCAGTTCTTGATCTGTTTACGCTGGTTCATTTTAGCAATGATTGCAGCATCCAGGGTGGCGGGCATGGATTCATTGACCATTTCCACTGCGCCCAGGATAGCTACTTTCGGGTTATTGATCCCCAACCGGTTCATGAAATCAACAGCGTTGTTGATGATTGCAACCTTTGTCTTAAGATCGGGCGCAATAATCATCGCGGCATCGGTGAGTCCGATCAGTTTATGATATGTCGGAAGTTCAAAAAGTGTAAAATGCGACAAGACGTCACTCTTGCGTAACCCGCACTCCTTGTCAAGAACACTACGTAGCAGAATCGCTGTGGGGACATTTCCCTTCATCAGGATATCACCTTTGTGATCGTGTACCATCTGAACGGCAAGTTTCACCGCCTGTTTGTCATCCTCCTCCTCCACGATAGTCATACTGGAAATATCCAGTTTCAGTTTGTCGGCAATAGCACGGATCTTATTCCCCGAACCCACCAGGATAGCTTCAATAATCCCCTTATTTACCACGGTTGTTACTGCTCCAAGAGAGTGTTCATCCTGTGCTACAGCCAGTACAAGCTTTTTCTTTTTTGTTGAACGTTTTGCAAGTTCTTCGAGTTCAGATAGTTTAGTCAGCACTTTTCCCGGTGCGTATTCCACATGATTCATTTACTTTTCCTCCAGGGATTTATATTGTTAATTAGCTAACAAAACTACAGCAAATTTGTAAGATGAACAAACAGTTAGGTAAAAATTCTATTAAAAAAATCTCTATTTTTGGAAACTCAAACCAATCTGAACTTTATGAAGTTACCTTTCGCCGAATCATACAAAATCAAGGTGGTTGAATCAATCCGCCGAAGTACTCATGACGAGCGTGTTAACTGGATCTGTGGTGCACACTTCAATCTTTTTCAGCTAAAAAGTGACCAAATCTTCATCGATCTGTTGACCGATTCAGGGACCGGAGCCATGAGTGACAAGCAGTGGGGTGCTATTATGACCGGGGATGAAAGTTATGCCGGAGCATCATCCTACTATACACTTAAGGATGCAATAACTGATATAACCGGGTTCCCCTATTTCCTGCCTACACACCAGGGAAGAGCTGCCGAGAATGTTCTTTTTTCGGCCTTGATCAAGGAGGGTGATATTGTTCCGGGCAATTCCCATTTTGACACAACGAAAGGCCATATCGAATTTCGTCGGGCAACAGCCATTGATTGCACCATCGATGAAGCGTTCGATACTACGGTAAATCATCCTTTTAAAGGGAATGTCGACCTCGGCAAGCTGGAAGATGTCTTGAAAAAATCAGGGGGAAAAGTCCCATTCATCATCCTTACTATTACTAATAACTCCGCCGGAGGGCAACCGGTTTCACTTGAGAATATGCGTGAAGTCAGAAAGCTGGCAGATAACTACAACAAGCCTGTACTTTTTGATTCTGCCAGGTTTGCCGAAAACGCATACTTCATTAAACTAAGGGAACCGGAGTACAAGAATAAAAGTATCCGCGAAATTGTGGCAGAGACTTTCTCGTGTGCCGACATGATGACCATGAGCAGTAAGAAGGATGCCATTGTAAATATGGGTGGATTTATTGCCATGCGGGATCAGGAACTTTTCCGTCAATGCGGCATGTTCAACATCATGTTTGAAGGGTACATCACCTATGGAGGCATGTCGGGCCGCGACATGAATGCCGTTGCCCAGGGGTTGTATGAAGGGATCGATTTTGATTACCTTGAGACCCGTATCAAACAGGTTGAGTACCTGGGAAACCGATTGCTTGAATACAACATCCCGTTACAGACTCCTATTGGCGGACACGCCATTTTTATCGATGCCAAACGATTTCTCCCACACATACCCAAAGAGGAATTTCCTGCTCAGACACTTGCCATCCAACTTTACCTGGAAGCCGGGGTGCGGGGAGTTGAGATCGGAACCCTGCTGGCCGATCGTGATCCCGTGACCCGTGAAAACAGGTATCCGGCTCTTGACATGGTAAGACTGGCTATCCCACGACGTGTATATACCAACAGCCATATGGATGTTGTCGCTGTAGCGCTGAAAAATGTATTTGACAGGCGGACTGAGATCAAATCCGGATTAAGAATTACGCGCGAAGCGCCAATTATGAGGCACTTTACAGTGGAACTTGAACCGCTGGGTTGATTTAGCCAAGGAAGCGAATGGACATTGATAAAAAAAAAGCCCGTTACAGGAGAATCATTGAACAACTTACAGAGCTGTTAACCAAAACTTCTGATCCAGACGCCCGGATGGCCACCATTGTTGCGGTTCTTCATCATAAGTTTGATTATTTTTTCTGGACTGGGTTTTACTTCCTGAAAGAAAGGGAACTGATTGTAAAAAGTTACCAGGGCCCTCTTGCCTGCCAGGTCCTTGAAAAAAACAAAGGGGTTTGCTGGGCCGGTATCAATCAACAAAAATCGATTGTAGTTCAGGATGTTCATAAGTTTCCTGGACATATCGCGTGTGATTCCCGCTCAAATTCTGAGATTGTCGTTCCTGTAAAAGATCGGAAAGGACAAATTCTTGGAGTTCTGGATGTGGATAGTACTGAATTCGATTCGTTTGATGAAGTGGATGCAGAAAATCTGGAGAAAATTGTTGAGATGATCCTGAATTGACGACGGACGACGGACGACACTTGAGCTTTGACCCTTGAACTTTGAACCTTGACCCTATTTGAACTGATATTGATCGCACTCGGGCTGTCAATGGACTGTTTCGCCGTAGCCGTGGGAGCATGTACTTGCCACCGTCAATCATGGCGGAATATTCTGAAGATGGCTTTTCTCTTCGGATTTTTTCAGGGAATAATGCCGATCCTCGGGTGGCTGGTTGGTGACTCCCTGAAAGATATATTTGCCGCATTTGATCATTGGGTTGCCTTTGCCCTCCTCGCCTTTATCGGCGGGAAAATGATCCTGCAATCGTTCAGCCACCCGGAAGATGGACGGATTCACGATTTAAAACCTGCTGTACTCCTTAGCCTGGCTATCGCAACCAGTATCGATGCACTAATCACAGGGCTTAGTTTCGGCATGATCGATGTGAATATCCTGAAAGCAGCCATTATCATATTTGTTATTACTGCCCTGGTTACCATCATCGGAGCAAAGCTGGCGGAGCAGACGAAATTCATTCCTTCCCATTGGGCCGAACGAATTGGCGGAGTTGTGTTGATCCTTATTGGGATAAAAGTTGTACTGGATCACCTGGCCGTATGGTGAGATGGTGAAAAGTTGCCAACTGCCAACTGCAGACTGAAGGCTATGGACAAATTCGGTACATTTGTAGATTAAACTCATCCTTATGCCATCACTCCGTATCACAAAAGAGTTCTCGTTTGAAGCAGCGCATGCACTGAAAGGATATGACGGCCCCTGCCGTAATATCCATGGTCACTCCTATCAACTTGCGGTTACAGTCACAGGGAATCCTGTCACAAGTCACAACGCCCCAAAGAGAGGCATGATAATGGACTTCAGTGAATTAAAAAAGATCATGAAAAGTGAAGTGATCGACAAGATGGATCATGCGCTCATTCTGCCTTCTGACCTTGACATCAGTGAATTAAAAAAAATGGGTGAGACCTTTTCCAAGGTGATTATGGTAGATTATCAGCCTACCAGTGAGAACCTCCTGGCAGATTTTGCCGGGAGGATCATCCGAGTACTGCCAGAAGGGGTGAAACTCCATTCCATGAAACTCCGTGAAACAGCCACATCTTATGCCGAGTGGTTCGCCGATTAAATTTGTTTAATGCGAAGAAATTTTTGGAACTCTAACGATATAGGATTCCTGCGGATGATCCGTATGAATCAATGTAGCCTTGTTCCAGAAAAGCTGATCTTTATAATATCCATGATGATATTTTAGAGAATATGGAGAATCAGGATGGATGTGAACCCGCAGAAGATATGATCCCGATGGGAAACCATTGAAGGCAAAATGGCCAGTCGAATCCAGCTCCCTCTTCCCGGCCAACCCGACTGAGTCATAGGGGATTACCTTGTCATGAACCCTGAAAAGATAGGCCGTTCCACTGGTCAGTTCATCCTGGCCTACAAAAGCTTGTCCCTTCATATCGTTGGATGGTTTTACGACCAACCAGATGAAAAGTGCAATCAGAACCAGGCCAACCCCTGTCAGTATAGGATAGAGATGGTTCATGGGCTGAAACCATCCAACGATATGACGCCAACTCCAGGATGAATGAGTTTCAGGTTGCTCTCCTGCCAACCTGGCACTGATTGAATTCCAGAATTGTAGCGGTGGTTCCGCTTCGAAATCGCGGAAAAGCTCCCTGACCCGTGGAGGGGTATTATGATCGTTCTCTTCCGTAGTCATTTCCGTATTCGGTTAATTTTTCCCTAAGTCTTCTTTTTGCATTAAAAAGTTGTGATTTCGATGTGTTTTCAGAGATTCTCAACTTACGCCCAATTTCCTTATGAGTATATCCTTCAACCTCAAAAAGGTTAAATACCATCCTGTACCCCGCCGGCAGCTCCTGGATAAGACCAAGAATCTCCTGCGTATTCAATCTCGACAATCCTTCCAACCCATCATTATCATCCTTGAAATTTGAAGGAAGTTCCTCTTTGTAGCTAAATCTCCGCTCTCTGTTGGCCAATGTTATAGCCGTATTGATAAAGATCCTCCGAAGCCAGCTTTCAAAGGAGCCCTGGAATCGAAATTGTTTCAACTGCAGAAATACGCGGATAAATCCCTCCTGCAGAATATCCTGTGCTTCCAGAGTATGACCGGCATATCGCAGACAAATCCCATACATTCGGGGCGCATAGCGATTGTACAATTCCTTCTGAGCCAAAGAATCATTTTGTAAACATCGGCCTATGAGCTCCTTATCAGCATCCACGTCCACACGAATAAGTTGTTCGCGTAAATATAAGAACTTGTTTTATACCAAGACTTAAAAAAAACGGAATAGGTTGGATGCCATGTTAAGTATCTTTGGCCATCCGAAAGAACTTTTTATGATTCGCGTCCAGAATTTTTCTCCCTTCATCACTAAGGATGCCATTCAGATGGTAGACAAAGATCTCGTGAAAGACTTTGATGGAGGTTATCTCTTCAATGCTGAAAAGTTCACTTTCAAGAATATTTTCCACCCTGAAAACATGCAGACGCGCAATGATAGAGGCATTCAAGTCGTTCCTGTATAATCCTTCCTTCCTCCCTTTGTTCATGTTCATCATAGAGAGTTCGAACATCCTTTTTCTTTTAATCTCCCGGAGCTGAGCAAAAAGTGCAGGATAATATTTCCGGATATCATATTCAGCTGAAGGATTGTAATCCGTGAATATCTCTTTGATCATTTTATAGACTTCGAAAAGCTCCTCAACTGCATTCAGGTTTTTCTTCTCTATTTTCAGGAAAAAATCAAGTTTCCTGTTATAATCCCAAACCAATACCTGCTTTACAAGGTCCTCTTTATCCGTGAAATATTCATACAGTGTTTTCTTGGAAATTCCCAGGTGCTTGGCCACGTCATCCATGGTCACACTCTTAACCCCATAACGCTGGTAAAGTGTATAAACTTTGGGTATGATATGTTTTCCTTTGCCTTCCACGAAACAAAAATAGTAGAAAAAGAAACATGGGAAACTATTTACGTAGAAAAAGTTTTTTCAGCATTTTTTTTTGCCTTATCTTTGCCAATCCTAATCATTAAACTATGAGAAGATCATTTTTATTTCTTTGCATCCTGTCATTACTGGTATCCTGCGGCGGATCTGAAGATAAAGAGGCGAAGTTGGAACAACTGAGAAAGGAGCGGGACAACCTCTCCATTGAAATCAAAACGCTTGAGAAAGAGATCTATCCCGAAGGAAATATCAAAATGATGACCGTCAGGATCGACACACTTCATAAAGAACCGTTCAATCATTATATTGAAGTACAGGGACGTATTGATGGCAATGAAAATATTGGTGTCAGCCCGCGAACTCCAGGAGTGGTGAACCGGATCCTGGTTAATGAAGGTGATTATGTCTCCAAAGGAGAGGTGCTTGCCGAACTTGATGCGGAAGTGTTAAAACAGACACTCTTCGAACTTGAAAGCCAGCTTGGTTTTGCCACCGAGATGTTCAACAAGCAGAAGGCCTTGTGGGATCAGAAGATTGGGTCTGAAGTACAGTATCTTACGGCCAAAAACAACAAAGAATCTCTTGATAATAAAATTGCCACCATCCAGGATCAGATCAAGATGTCAAACATCACGTCACCGATCGATGGAACCATCGAAGAGATTCCTATTAAGGTCGGCCAGATGGCAGCGGTTGGGTTTCCGGCATTTCGTATTGTCAATTTCTCAAAAGCCAAAGCCGTAGCCGATGTTGGCGAGGCATATACCAACAAGATCAAAACAGGGGATCAGGTTCAGGTTTTCCTCCCTGATCTTGATAAAGAGTTCGATCAGCGGGTGAGTTTCTCTTCCAAGTACATCGATCCAACCAACCGGACCTTCGTTGTAGAGGTCGAACTCCCGACAAATCATTTAGTCTACCGGGCAAATATGATAGCTGTCCTGCGAATCAAAGATTACAATAATCCAACCGCTATCTCAATCCCGCAAAATTATCTGCAATCGTCGCGTGATGAGGGGCAATATGTCTTCGTCGTCTCGGAAACAGACGGGAAAAAAGTAGCCCGGAAGCGGAATGTTAAACCAGGTATAACGTACAATGGGTTGACCGAGATTGTGAGTGGCCTGAATGATGGAGACCTGATCATCACGGCGGGATATAAAGACCTTTACGATGGTCAGTACATTGATTTCTTGCAATAGCAACAACCTATGAAATTCCCGAAAGAAAAAATTTCCCTCAAGGAGTTCTTTGCCACAAGCTGGGCCATTGATAACCGGGCGAGTATTTACGTGCTGACTGTTATTATCACAGTTCTCGGCTTGATGTCCTACTTCAGTTTACCTAAAGAGCAATTCCCTGAAATTGTCATTCCAACGATCATTGTCAACACACCATATCCGGGCACTTCACCTGAAGATATTGAAAACCTGGTAACACGTCCGATTGAAAAGGAAGTAAAATCCCTTGCTGATGTCAAGACCATTACCAGCAATTCAGTCCAGGATTTTTCCATGATCGTGATCGAGTTCAATCCCGGATTGGAAGTGACTGAAGCGAAGCAACGGGTCAGGGATGCTGTTGACAAAGCCAAATCCAAATTACCTAATAACCTTCCGAGTGACCCGAATATCCAGGAGTTTGATATTGCTGAGATTCCGATTATGAATATCAATCTCTCCGGGAACTACGACTTGCAACGCCTGAAAAAATATGCCGAAGAGGCCCAGGACCGGATCGAGACCCTGCCTCAGGTCACTCGTGTGGATATCGTTGGTGCCCTTGAGAGAGAGATACAGGTGGATGTGGATATGTACAAAATGCAGGCGGCAAGTGTTTCGTTCTCTGACCTTCAACGGGCAATTTCCAGTGAAAACATTACTGTCTCTGCAGGTACGATCTCTACGTATGGAAGCAAACGGACCATTCGTGTGACCGGACAATTTACCAGCCCTGAAGAGATAGGAAATATCATGTTGAAATCGGCCAGTGGGGCTATTGTATCTATTAAGGATATCGCCGATGTGAAAGACTCTTTCAAAGAGCAGGAGAGTTTCGCCCGCTTTGATGGCGATAATGTGATCACCCTGAATGTCATTAAAAAAAGCGGACTGAACCTGTTGAAAGCTTCTGATAATATAAAAATCATCCTTAAAGAACTTAAAGAGACCTCTTTCCCTCCCGACCTGGATATCACCATCACCGGAGACCAGTCAAAATTTACCAGGAGTACCCTGGAAGAGCTGAACAATACCATCATCATTGGATTCATCCTGGTTACACTTGTACTTATGTTCTTCATGGGGCTTAACAACGCTTTCTTTGTTGCTATGTCGGTCCCTCTTTCCATCTTCATTGCATACATTATATTTCCCTGGATGGGTTTCACCATGAATATGATTGTGATGTTCGGCTTTATCTTTGCCCTGGGAATCATAGTCGACGACGCAATCGTAGTTATTGAAAACATCCACCGGATTCACCGGTACGAGCCCAACATAATAAAAGCAGCAAAAACTGCAGCCGGGGAAGTGTTTGTGCCAATCCTTTCAGGAACACTTACGACACTCGCTCCCTTCTTCCCGTTAGCATTCTGGCCGGGAGTGGTAGGCAAATTCATGCACTTTCTCCCGGTTACCCTGATAGTCACCCTCTTTGCATCATTGTTTGTGGCTTACATCATCAACCCGGTGTTTGCTGTCTCCTTCATGAAGCATGAATATGACGTAACGCATTATAAAACAAGATGGAGAAAACTGCTAATCTCTACTGTGGTCCTGATCGTACCGGCGTTGATTTCCTATCTTGGTGGCATTTACTGGCTTGGAAACCTGCTTGTTATTTCCATCCTGCTCAATGCACTTTACAGGGTTTTTCTCAAACATGCCATATACAAATTTCAGAATGTGACCCTGCCCTGGATCATGCGTCTCTATGAACAAACTCTTGTATTTTTCCTTCGTGGAAGAAACCCGTTCTATCTGCTCTTTTCAGTAACAGGAATCTTTGTTTTAACCCTTGTACTTACAGCCATTGTCAAACCTCCTATACTCTTTTTCCCCAATAATGAGCCTAATAGCATCATTGCTTATATCACAATGCCGGAAGGAACAGATCAGATTGTTACTGATTCTGTCACCAGGTTAATTGAGACCAGGATAAACAACATCCTGGGAGAGGAGAACCCGGATGTAGAATCGGTAATAACGAACGTTGGATTTGGTGCAGGAGCTGGCTTTTTTGACCAGAGTATTGCCTCCAACAAAGGGAAGGTAACAGTTAACTTTGTGGAACGTAAAGCACGTACAGGAAGTTCAACTACCATTTACCTGGACGAATTACGGGATAAAGTGAAAAACATCCCCGGGGCTCAGGTCTCCGTGGAGAAAAACAAGATGGGCCCCCCTACGGGGAAACCGATTAATATTGAAATATCCGGCGAAAACCTGGATGAGTTGATCAGCACAGCTACCGCTTTCCAGAATTACCTTGATTCATTGGATATCCCTGGCATCGAGCAGATAAAATCCGATTTTCAAAATGATAAACCGGAGATCATCGTTGACATTGATCGTGAACGGGCCAATCGTCAGGGGATCTCTATGGGTCAGGTTGGAAATGAATTACGTACTGCTATCTATGGATGGGAGGTTTCCAAATATAAAGAGGACGAAGATGAGTACCCAATCCAGGTTCGCTATGCCCCCAATCAACGAAATAATATCAACAAGATCATCAATGCCAAGATCACCTACCGCGATATGAACTCAGGTAAACTCAGGCAAATTCCTATCTCTTCAGTGGCTACACTTGGCTACGAAAATACATATGGTGGAATCAAACGGAAAAACCTGAGACGGGTGATCACCCTAAGTTCACAGGTGCTTTCAGGGTATACCCCCAACGAAGTGGTATCTACTATAAATAACTCTATTCCGGGCTTCAGCTTACCTAAGGGGATCAAGATCTCTCTGACAGGTGAGCGGGAAGACCAGGCAGAGACCATGGACTTTCTGATGAAGGCGATGATGATTGCTCTGGGAATGATCTTTTTCGTGTTGATTACCCAGTTTAAATCGTTCAGCAAATCCCTGATCATCCTTTCGGAGGTGTTTTTCAGCATCATCGGAGTGTTGCTCGGTATTATCATCTTCGATATGCCTGTTATCATCACGATGACCGGTTTAGGGATCGTTGCGTTGGGCGGGATCGTTGTCAGAAACGGAATCCTGATCGTGGAATTCTCTGATGTGCAAAAAGAACGTGGCCTGAAAACAAGGGCTGCCATCATCCAGGCAGGAAAGGTGAGGATAACACCTGTTGTATTGACAGCAACAGCCACCATCCTTGGATTAGTCCCTTTGGCCGTTGGTATGAATATCAACTTCATCACCCTTTTTACAGAGATGAATCCGCATATTTATTTTGGAGGCGACAATGTCATGTTTTGGGGGCCTCTCTCCTGGACGATCATCTTCGGATTGAGTTTTGCAACTTTCCTTACACTGGTACTTCTTCCAGCTCTGTACCTGATCGACTATAGTATGAAACTGAGGATGGAACGCAAAAAGCACCATCGAAAACTTGCCAAATAGCGAAATTGGATTCAGGATCCGGCATCCGTTAAACTTTCTCTAATAGTTTCGAAAGTGCTATATCGGATTTCAACAGGTCGAACATTGCCTGTGTGTAATCAGATTCGGTGATAAGGAACTGGTTGTATTTCTGGTTGAGATCAGTACTGGATGCCAAACCCTGCCGGTATTTAATGATGGTTTGCTCATAGATTTTTGAAGCTGTTTGCAGGCTCTTCTTTTTATTCAGAAAAACAAGGTAGGATTTGTTAAAATCGTTGCGGGCTGTTTCAACCTGCAGATTCAATGACGTGCGGGCCTGCTTGTCTAATACCTTCATTTTGTCGACATTGATGGCGGCCTGATCCACGGCGAATTTCCGGCCACCGCTACTCCAGATTGGAATGCTTAACTGTATACCCCAGTAAGAGCTTGAAAACCAACGCTGCTTTGAATCAAAAAAATTCCAGCTTTCACGTTGAGCATTGGCCGAAATATTAATTAACCCTGAAAGTGACGGCTGATATGCTGTTTTAGACAGTTTATATTGCATCCGTACGAGATATTCCTGCTTTTTTAATAGTTTGTAGTTGATATTGTAGTTGTAATCAAAGTTGGTTTTCATCAGGTAATCCCGGTTGATCCGCTGAAGGAAAAACCCCAGGCTATCGGCCAGAATGATCTCCTGATTCTCATCTATACCCAGGAGAAACTTGAGGTAATTGTATGCGATCATTTTCTGATTTCGGGTGGTGATGAGGTTTGCCTCCAGGGTAGCGGCGTTTAACTCCATCTGCTCTACGTCCAGTTGCTCAATTAAGCCATTCTTATAAAACTCCCTCGTCTCATTGACCATCAGGGTGATCGTTTTATCGGTAGAATCGAGTATTTTCAGGCTCTCTTCCACAATCAGGTACGCGATGTAAGCCTCTGAAACAAGATCCCTGACATCTATCTGAGCCTTGAGGCTTTTTTCCTTTTCCGTTTCCAGGTAAGCTTTGGCCGTCTGAAGTCCGACAAGGTACTGGCCACTGTATATGAGTTGTGTCAATTGCGCGGAAAAAGTGGCATTGTAACGGGTTCCAAACTGAATCTCGAAAGGTGGCGCTGTTCCTGTGGTATCAAAGAAATTCGGAATAATGGATGTTGGTCTGAGGATGTTGTCCATGTATGATCCCGTGGCGTTGATCTGAGGTAAACCGATTGAAGTATTCTGCCTGACAATTTTCCTGGCAATCTCAACGTCATAGTTTGCATTCTGCAACTCGTAGTTGTGCTCATAAGCGTATTCCTGAGCCTGCTTCAAGGTGAAAAACATTGACGTTTGAGCATGGGTACACATGACAACCAAAAAAAAGGAACCCAAACCACCTAACATCCGAAGCCATTGCATTTTCATTTATTCTGTTTTTTAAATTTTACCTTCCCTTTCTGTTGCTCGTAATAATTGGTCCCTTTCTCGGTTGCGATTCCCCTGATGAAATTATCAAACATTGTGTCAAAGAGAATTTGAAATGAGAATTTATCCGGAAAATATTCGGGGTTATGAATGTCAATCAGCCGGCGGATGTAAAGCCGGGCAATCAGTTCGGTACTCAGATCATCGCGGTACATCCCATCGCGAATTCCTTTTTTGATGTTCAGCTGGATCTGAGCAAAAATAAACTCTACCCGGTTATCAATATGCTGTGTGTATATCTCCGGGTAGTACTTCTTCATATCGAAGGTCATTGATGGGCTCACATCCCAAAATCTGTCACTGATCTCCTTGCTTACTGTTAGTAGTACATCGATGGAGTTGACCCCGTCGAAATTATATTTTTCGAAGATGATCTCAAAGTTCCGCCGCTCCAGTTCCAGTAATCTGGAAACCAATTCGTGCTTGCTCCTTACAAACATGTAAAGTTTCTTTTTTGAGATTCCAAGATCCCTGGAGATATCATCCATTGAGACACTCCGAACCCCGTATTTGAAAAAGAGTTCCCGTACTCTCACCAGTATGTCAATCAAGCTGGAATTCATGGCACTCATCGAATAAAAATATAGGGTCTAACTTTGCCGCAAAATTAAAAATAAAAGGCGAAGAAGAAACAGAAAATGTGTAAAAAGTTTCTGTGTGCCGGTGTTACTCTATAATCATTTTCCGTTTCAGGGCCTGTTCCCGGCAAGTTAGGGAGAAATAATAAAAACCACGGGGAAGCTTGTAGGAGACAGCGTCAAACCGTTCAACATATTTACCTGGAGCATGAAACTTATCCTCCACGATTGTAGCTACTTCCTTTCCATAAATGTCATAGATCTTCAGAGTAACCGTCGAAGGTTCATGAATCTTATACGGGATGTGGGTATACTCCCTGACCGGATTCGGATAGTTCTGATCCAGCGTGAGAAAAGCAGTAGCCTGCTGGCCGGGAAGGATCCCTACATTGAGGGAATCGATCAGGGCAGTCCAAACACTTAAATTCCCTCCTTCAAGTCGTGCCCAGATCGGGCGGATAATCCCGTCATGCGCCGAAATATTCGTATAGTCGCCGAAAAATACTGAAGATGTCGGATTAAACGGAGATTCACTGATCTTCATGTTATCGAATGTTACACCACCATCTTTAGATACAGCAAGGTAGACATCTGTCAGATTATCCCCATAATTCCGGCGATCGTAGAAGACGATATAGAGATATCCTGTCGTCTGGTCGATATCCATCCAGGTAAAAAACTGCTGCTTCCCTGCAGGGTCATCATTTACCCGGATGATATTGCTCCATGTAATGCCTCCATCGTCTGATATCACCAGCCATACATCGGTATCATTAAGCCCATTTCGTTGATCCGACCAGTTGATGTAAATCCTTCCATGATAGGGTCCTCCACTGAGATCGCATGTAGTTATTGGCAATCCATTGGCGCGGTATATTCCGGGGATCGCATAATCCCATCCTCCGGGAATATCTGTAACAAATGTGTTCTCTTCCGGCCAGGTGATCCCTTGATCCGTAGATTTCGTAAAGACCAGTCCGAGTGGACCGGCCCATGAAGCATAAATTTCCCCGTTGGGTCCCACTGCCGGAACCGCTCCTTCCACCGTATTATCCTCATCGAGGCAATCCCCTGCAACCTTGTTGATTCTTACGGCTTCACTCCAACTCTCTCCGCCATCCACAGAGCGGGAGAAGCGTATGATTGAACTATCCAATGGATTGGTACTCCCGTAATCGTCAAACTGGGTCCAAGTAACATAGATATTGTTGTTAGCAGGATCCACGATAGCCCACTCCTTATCCTGGGCTTTAGTACCATCCAGACCCATGTAACTTCCGTTGTTCCATGTTTGCCCGCCGTTGGTTGTCTTCTGGCAGACAATTCGGTCAATCCAGTTTCCACTGGAAGGATTCGAAAGGTGTAGAAAATAGAAATGGCCGTTGGTATCCACGATGATACATGGATCCCCCCAAACGCCGTAGGTGGAGGTCAGAATTCCCTGTGTCCATGTTACTCCTCCATTGTCAGAATAATAGTAGTTGTCTATATTTGCGGCGGCTACCAACTGATCAGTATTGTAAGGATTGATCATGATTGAAGGCTCTTCCGGGAAAAACTGGTTGCCTATCATCACATTCTGGAACTGACCCATCAGCGCTACCGGAACGAAGAAAAATAAGGCCAAAATAGAATCGTGAAGTCTCATGGTTGGGAAGGATTGATTCATACAAATATACAGAATTTTAGCAGGATGGTTGCTTGCACATCGCCATTTTATGTATGTTTGGCTAACAAAACAGTCTACGTATGAAACGTTCTATATTTCTTCTGTTACTGGCATTTTCGTCCCTTCCCCTGATTGCACAGCAAGAGGGGCTTACATATTACGAACTTTCAGGAGGGAAACGTACGCCCAGGTATAACGAGACTATCGATTATTGTCTTCAGCTGGCGGATGCCTCTCCTATGATCCACTACACCACATTTGGGGTTAGTCCACAAGGACGGGATTTGCCTTTATTAATCGTGGATAAAGATGGCCTGACCAATCCTGCTGAGATCAAGGCATGCGATCGCTTGATTCTCCTGGTCGAGGCCTGTATCCATCCCGGAGAGTCGGAAGGGAAAGATGCGGGGCTGATGCTGATCAGGGACCTGATTACGAAGGACGAGGGACGAGGGACGAAGGACAAAGACCAAAGCACAGGGCTCAGGGCTCAAGGCTCACAAGAACAAATCGAACATCGAACATCGAACATCGAAAATCTATTGGACCACGTCTCCATCCTTTTCATCCCCATCTTCAACGTGGACGGGCATGAGCGGTTTGGCCCCTACAACCGGATCAACCAGAACGGGCCGGAAGAGATGGGGTGGCGTGTGACAGCCACAAACCTCAACCTCAACCGTGATTTCCTGAAAGCCGATGCGCCGGAGATGAAAGCCTGGCTGAAGATATACAACAGGTGGAACCCGGATTTCTTTATCGACATTCATACAACCGACGGTGCCGACTATCAGTATGTGCTTACCTATATGATGGAGACCCTTGGTCAAATGGATCCAGGGTTGACAACCTGGTGCGATTCGATCTTTCTTCCTGCCTGGACGACCAGCATGGAATCAGCCGGATATCCGGTATTTCCTTATGTCCAGTTCCGGCAATGGCACGATCCTAAAAGCGGCCTGGAGAGAGAAATTGCCCCGCCGATGCTTTCCCAGGGTTATATCGCGCTGCGGAATCGTCCCGGCTTACTCGTTGAAACCCATATGCTGAAGCCCTATAAACAACGAGTGGAGGCCACCTACCAGTGCCTGGTCACCACACTCGGAATCCTCAACAACCAAGCACGTGAGCTGAAAAAGCTAAACCAATCTGCTGATGCGTTTGTCCAGTCGCCGGGGTTCAAGAATGTTCCTTTTACCCTGCGGTTTGACCTCTCCTTGTCTGACAGCGTTATGGTTGAGTTCAAAGGAGTCATGTACGATACCATCAGAAGTGACATCACCGGTGGCCTATGGTTTAAGTACAGTTCTATCCCTGAAACATTCACGGTCCCCCTCTTTTCGAAATCCGTTCCCGCAGAAACCGTTATGTTGCCTGAAGCCTATATCATCCCGACGGAATGGCAGGATGTGATCTCCATCCTGCGGCTTCATGGTATCCGGATGAAAGAGGTTGAAAGGGATACGATCATCCGGGTTACTTCATACAAGTTCATTGCTCCCCGGTGGCGCTCTTACCCTTATGAGGGGAGGTTGCCTCTGTCACATATCGAGTATACAACGTTCAATGAAGAGAGGGCTTTTCCGGCCGGTTCCAAAATCGTTGAAACATCCCAGCCGGCAGCCAGGGTCATTGCGCAGTTGCTGGAGCCCAAGGGGGACGGGTCTCTTCTTTACTGGGGATTATTCAATCCCATCTTTGAACAAAAAGAGTATTTTGAGATGTACGTCATGGAACCGATGGCTAAAAAAATGCTGGAGGAAGATCCTCAACTGCGTGTAGCTTTTGAAGAGCAAAAGAAGGCAGACAGCACCTTCATCAAAAACCAGTGGCAGGTGCTGAACTGGTTTCTGGAAAAAACGCCATACCGGGATACAAAGCGAATGGTTTATCCTGTCGGGAGAATAGAATGACGAGGAAAAAGAAAGCGAAAAACGAAACTAACTATGAAATACGAAAGAGATAAAAGTATTAATGAATTGATAAGAAGCATTAGGGGTGTAATCTCCTTCCTGTTAATTTTCCTTTTTTGGGGGATGGCTGTTTCAGTAATCGGACAGGAAAGAATTGCCTCAGAGAGCAGGCGGGACAAGGAACGGAGAGCGGAAACCGATCCGTGGGCCGAGTTTGAGGATGAGGCGGACTCCATTCACCGATGGGATTTCGGGATCAATTTAGGCGCCTATTTCCCCGATAAATATTCAGCAAATTTCTACAATGGGACACCTGACAACGTGAATAACGTGAATTACATCATGTTAAACAAATACTGGTACCAGGAGATCAAACAAGTGTTAGGCGCTTCAGATACCATATTTATTTCGGGATACCCTGCAGACATGCATTACCAAGTTGCCTTTACCGGCGGGTTGTTTGTTCGGTTTAACTTCAACAGAAAGAACGGAATCTTCCTGGAGGCCAATTACACCCAACTGAAGGCAACCGATGCAATCACCCTGGAGGTCGACCCGCAAAGTTATCCTACATTCCAGGATTTCCGCACAGAACCCATTCAGGGGAAGGAGGCCAGGGTCCTGATTAACCTGGGCTACCAGCGATCCTTCCCACTGAAATCCAAAATCTACTTTTTTCTGCAGGGCGGTGGCATCATGTGCTATACCCAGGTGCTTCAATCTATCTTTGTAGTGGAGGGGAAAGAGTACAATCTGGTTAACGTTTACGGAAGTCAGGGGTACCAGCCTGGACCCAACAGCCAGACGTTTAAAATCCACCAGAACGCTTTTGGGTTCGGTACCTATTTCGGAGGCGGTGCCGGAATCCCGCTAAATGAAGCTTTTGGAATTGAACCAGGATTCTCAATCCAATATTATCCGGTTAATCTGGAGCATTATTCTCAATGGAAGCCCTCTTTCTCCCTCTATCTCAGAATCCTTCTGGGGGCCGGACATACAAGTGAATAAAAATGGGACTTTTACGAGCAATTATTTGTATCATCTTTCCTCCCCTGGCCGTCATTGACCAGGGCTGCGGCGCTATCCTGCTGGTCTTTCTACTCACCCTGTGTGGCTGGATCCCAGGAGTGATTGCGGCAATCGTATTCAATACTAGAGGAAGTCTGTAAGGGGTTGAATCTTATTGTTCACGATGGACACCAATAAATTTATACCTAACTACCTGCATGATGAAAACAATCCGGGGGCTATTTTATTCGGTAGTTTATTTATCCTGGTATTTGGGATTATCATAGTATTCGTGAATATCGTTTACCGGTTAATAACAAAATCGTGGAACCTGAAACGAGTTCATTTTATCATCGCGGACATTCTTCTTGCATCAGCCCAGTTAGTCAATGTTCCCGTGCCAAGGTGGACAGATTATCATCCGGGACCTGCCAACTCATTGCGAACATCTGCCGAAGATCTGGGATGGGGGATGGGTCCGGGGATTTTGTTCTCCAACCAGGGTTACGCCCTGTGGCAATGGGGCCAGGATATAGATTTTCAGAGTTTTATGATAATTTATCCGGAATATAAATTCGGATCTGCTGAGCCCCAATGTTGCGCTTGAAATTGCGCAACATGCAGCAGGTGGAATCATTGAGCCGTTAAAAAATGCAATCCACCTACAATACGATTACAAAGAGTAACATTAAACTGTGTTCGCAATTAAGCAAATTAAACCATTTCTTCCCCAGTAAAAAGAGGACGAACAATTCACCCGTAAACATCCCGTATCCTCTTTCCAGGATGCCAATACCAACCCAAAACAACACCAGGTTTTCTATTCCCCGAAATAGTGTATTTTTGGGACTTGTAATAAAAGAATATGGTAGAAAAGATCGGTTTTGACAACGAGAAATACCTGGAAGAGCAATCGGCAGAGATCCTGAAAAGGGTAGACCGGTTTCAGGGAAAGTTATACCTGGAATTTGGAGGAAAGCTATTGTATGACTATCATGCTTCAAGAGTGCTTCCAGGATTTGACCCTAACGTCAAGATGCGTCTTCTACAGAAACTGAAGGAGAAGATTAATGTAATCCTTTGCATCTACGCCGGAGATATTGAACGAAAGAAAATGCGGGCCGATTTCGGGATCACCTATGATGCCGATTCACTTAAAACTATCGACGACTTCAAGGAGTGGGGGATTGATGTCAATGCAGTGGTCATCACCCGGTATTCCGGACAGCCATCGGCCCGGGCGTTCAAGAACAAACTGGAGCGACGGGGGGTAAAGGTCTATACTCATCAGTACACCAAAGGATATCCCACCGATGTAGACCTGATTGTCAGTGACGAAGGGTATGGGTCAAACGAATATATTCCAACTGACAAACCGATCGTGATCGTTACTGGTCCCGGTCCGGGAAGCGGGAAACTTGGCACCTGCCTGGGACAGCTCTACCATGAGTACCGAAAAGGAGCCAAAGTGGGCTATGCCAAGTTTGAGACCTTCCCAATCTGGAACCTCCCGCTGAGTAAAAAGGTAAATATTGCTTATGAAGCCGCCACTGTTGACCTGAAAGATGTTAACCTCATCGATTCGCATCACCTGGAAGCCTACAATGAAACTACTGTAAACTACAACCGGGATATCGAAGCCTTTCCGTTGCTGAGAAAGATCATTGAGAAGATCACCGGGGGGGAGTCGTTTTATAAATCGCCGACTGATATGGGGGTGAACCGTGTTGGATTCGGCATCACAGATGATGCAGTGGTTCAGGAGGCTTCACATCAGGAGATCATCCGCCGTTATTTCCGCTGTGCAGTAGAATATGCCATGGGTTTTGTGGATAAAGAGATCCTGGAGCGGGCTGAACTGATCATGGAGAAAGTGGATGGCAAACCTGAAGACAGAAATGTTGTATTACCTGCACGAAAAGCGGCTAAAGATGCAGAACTGAACGGTAAAGGAAACGAAGGGATCTTTTGTGGAGCAGCTATTGAGTTAAAGGACGGAACCCTCATAACAGGTAAAAATTCCGCGTTGATGCATGCCGGCTCCAGCCTGGTCCTCAATGCAACCAAGCACCTTTCCGGCCTCCCTGATAACCTTCACCTGATACCCGAAAATGTTATCAGCTCTATTTCCTTCCTCAAAAAGGAGGTGCTCCTTGGCAGGGTGATCAGTCTGGATGTTGATGAGACTCTGATAGCCCTGAGTATCAGCGCTATATCCAATCCTGCTGCCCAGATGGCCGTGGAGTGCCTGAAAGAACTCCGGAACTGCGAGGTGCACCTCACTCATATCCCAACGCCCGGTGACGAAGCAGGTTTGCGGAAGCTGGGGGTCAATCTTACTTCTGATCCCGATTTCTCTTCCCGAAGCCTTTTTATAAGCTAACCAGCCTCTGACCTATCTCCTCCAATAGTGTTCCATTGGTTACTGGTTACCGGTTCACTTGTTCACTTGTTCGCTATTTTTCTTAAATATCAAAGGCAACAACGGCAAGGCTAACAGATTCAGGCAAGCAAAGAGTATGAAGGTCCATTTGTATCCGATCAGGTCGCTAAGAAGTCCCCCTCCTGCGAGGCCGATTCCCGAACCGATATTGGCAACAGCCATGAGGATAGCAAACATAGAGGCGGCAATCCGCATGTCTGTCTTTCCCATTGAAGTAGCGAAATAAACTGTTTCAAAATAGCCGTAGGCCAGACCGAAAAGAAAGACCAGTGGCCAGGCGAGGAGTGGATTTGAAATCAGGGCGAT
The DNA here is from genome assembly GCA_964449285.1 of uncultured Prolixibacteraceae bacterium. Lineage (GTDB taxonomy): Bacteria > Bacteroidota > Bacteroidia > Bacteroidales > FEN-979 > QYOJ01. The sequence continues at coordinate 30,049 of CAYUZX010000014.1, read as the reverse complement.
GAGGAAAACGGTAATGAGGGCGGCATAGATGGCTGCTTTGACAGATCTCGGATGGCCAATTTTGTCGGTGAGCCGCCCTCCGGTGACACCTCCCAGGATAACACCCATTCCCCATACAGCTGCATAGAAGCCAGCCAACATATAGGAGATCCCGAAAGTCTCCCGGAGGAATGGATTGATCAACTGGTTGGCTCCACTGGCGACAATGAAACCTACGATACCTAAAAGTCCGAGAGCGATGATCTGTCTTTTTCCGAAGGCCCTGAAAGCTCTCCACTCGAAAGTCCGGCCGGGCGGGCGCGAGGGTTCTTTCAGGAGTAAGACCATTGGGATCGGGATGAGGGTCATCACCGCAAGTGAATAGAATACAGCACTCCAGTTGGCCATCTCCGAGAGTATTCCTACCGTAGCCGAGATCAACACGATGCCGAGCGCCCGCCCGGCCACCATGATACCTTGTACCGTCCCTTCATCCTCTTTGGGAGTGGTATCCAGGGCAAGTCCGTCGGTACACGTGTCGTACAAAGCCATGCCAGTAAGAGATAAAAAGGCTACCATGGTAAGCAGGACAAACGACTCCGAAGGGTTGATCAATGGAAATACAAGCTGTCCTCCAGCCTGAATCAACAACCCAAGAATGATATAGGGTTTCCGGTAACCCAATCCGAACAGGTTGATGCGGTCACTCAGCATCCCCAGGAATATTTTCAGGATTAACGGCATCAGGGCAATAGCAGAGAAGATGCCAATCTGGGTCATCGAAATCCCGAATGAGCGCAAGTAAATCGCATTGAGCGCAGTAAAATAGCCCAGGATAGATCCCTGCGCAAAATAGAGCATGGAGAAGGTCGCGTAGCGCATCCGTTTCGTTCGGGTCACAATCTTGCTCTTTCGATGATTATTTTTCCCTCTCCGGCTGAGAAGTTTCCGATAAGGCTTGCATTCTGAACGCCACAGTGCTTCAGGCCGGCAACCAGGTCATCTGCCTCCGTTTCGGGGAGTGCAATCAGAAGCCCTCCGGAAGTTTGCGCATCACACAGGATCATCTTCTCCATGTCGGAGATCCCGGCTCCCCATATTACATCTGATTCAACATACTCCAGATTGTTCTTTGTTCCTCCAGGGATGATCCCTTGTGCGGCCATCTCCTCCACACCATCAAGTAGCTGAACATCCGATGTATCGATCCGAACATTGACCGTCTCCCCAGCAATCATCTCCCGGAGATGTCCCAGTAATCCGAAGCCGGTCACATCGGTACACGCATGCACTGTGAATCGGAGCATTACCTCTGCTGCCTGCCGGTTCAGTTCCGACATGCACTCCATCAGTTTCTGTGCTTGCAGCTGATCAAGTAATCCACGTTTCAACGCCGTAGTGAGAATCCCTGTTCCTAATGGCTTTGTTAAAATCAGCGCATCCCCTACTTTCACCCCACGGTTTCTAATCACCCTGCCAGGGTCCACCACTCCGGTCACCGACAGGCCGAATAGCGGCTCTGTAAGTTCAACGCTATGTCCGCCCAGGATCTGGATCCCAGCTTCTGCTGCTTTATATGACGCTCCTCTAAGGATTTCCTGCAGTACCTCCACAGGCAATCTTTTATCGGGGAAACCAACGATATTCAATGCGTACAATGGCTTCCCTCCCATTGCATATATATCGCTAATCGCGTTGGCCGCAGCAATCATGCCATATGTATATGAATCATCCACAACCGGTGGGATGACGTCGACGGTCTGAACCAGCGCCTGAGTATCGTTCAGCAGATAGATAGCGGCATCATCGGAAGTTTCAGATCCTACAAGGACATTTGGATCCGTAACCAGAGGAAGCTTCCTGAGAACCTCCTCCAGCAGTTGGGGCCTGATCTTGCAGGCACAGCCGAGGGCATGGGTGTACTCTGTTAACCGGATGCCGGATGCCGGATGCCGGATGCCGGAGGGTGCCCCTAAATCCCCCGCCTGATTGGAGGACAAGCCTGAAGGGGACTTGTTTCCGCTTTCGCGGGACGACCCCTCCCTAACCCTCCCCTTGAAGGGGAGGGAGTTAACCCCCTTCAGGTGGTTTGGGGGTACCTGGGGGTTT
>CAYUZX010000014.1:0-27861 GCA_964449285.1 uncultured Prolixibacteraceae bacterium | reverse complement strand
GCCGAGCTCCGCTTCGCTCCGGTTCCACTTTTCAATCTCTTTATACGCCTTTACAATGATCGGCACCGCTGCCCTTATCTCCTCCTCGGTAGTCATCCGTCCCAACGAAAAACGGATCGTCCCCATGGCAAATTCCATGGGAACATGCATGGCTGACAGGACACCCGAAACACTTTCTTCCCCGGCATGGCAGGCGGCGCCGGCAGAAGCAGCAATCCCTTTCATTGCCTGCAACAGGGTGTTTGCCTCCACTCCCGGGAAGCCAAGACTCAACGTATTTGGAAGTCGCTTCTCCACATGACCGTTTAACCTGACTTCGGGAATCTCATTCCTGATCCCGTCAAAGAGGAGATCGCGAAGGGATTGAAGGTCGGGTAGTGAAGGTAGTGAGGGTGGTGAGGGAAATGACTGCCAACTGCCAACTGCTAACTGCCAACCGGAGACTATCTCCGCTGCTTTCCCGAGGCCAACGATCCCGAGAACATTCTCCGTCCCTGGTCGCCGATCGGCTTCATGACCGGCACCGTGCATCAAATTAGTAAGCTTCACGCCACGCCGGATGAAGAGTGCTCCTACCCCCTTGGGAGCATATAATTTATGCCCTGCCACGGATAACAAGTCTATTCCAGGTTCCTTGATATTGACAGGGATCTTTCCGATGCTCTGAGCTGCATCGCTATGAAAAAGCACGCCTGATTCACGGGCAATCCGGCTGATCTCGGCAATCGGCTGAATGGACCCGGTTTCGTTGTTCGCATGCATGATGGAGATCAGCAGAGTGCCGGGATGAATTGCCCTTCGAATCTCATCCGGATCGACTATCCCAGATGAGTCAACGCCTACCCTGGTGATTTCGAATCCCTCTCCTTCCAGATAATTACACACTTCCGTAACAGCGGGATGTTCAATCGCCGACGTGATGATATGGTTTCCCCGGCTCCTGCATGCATATGCAACACCTTTGATTGCATAATTGTTCGATTCTGTCCCTCCGCCGGTGAATACCACCTCATCGGGAAAACAGGCAAGCATGGAAGCTACCTGTTTTCGGGCTTGAATGACAGCTTGTGCGGCAACCCTCCCAAAATCGTGAATGCTGGACGGGTTTCCGAACAAGCCATCCAGATATGGCTTCATCGCCTCGGATACACGCGGATCCAGGGGGGTTGTAGCATTATAATCCAGGTAGATCGGATCCATTTTTCAGATGTTTATGGGCAAATTCCGATAGTCCTTCGGCAATCTCCCGGGCATCAAACTTCCCAACAGGAAAATGGTACCGGGACTGACTTTCACGGCGATTTACCGAATATGAATAGGTTTCGTCGTAATAGGATAATACCTGGTTGGCAACAGCACTATAATCCTTCTCCTGGATGGATACCAAAGCTTCCTTTGCACGTGGCTTTCCCAACCGGGTCTCGATCTTCATTACCGCTTCACTCAGCAACCTATCGTCAATTCCGGCATATTCATTTACCAGCCTCCTTATCCGAATCTCCTTTGGTACATCCAGGATAATCAACGGGGCCTTAAGGATCTTTTTAATAACCGGATCGGGCATTGTAATCCGCCCAATCATCCTGCTTTCATCTTCCATCCAGATGAATCGTTGTTTATCAAGCTGTTGCCATATCTCAAAGAGATTATTTTCGAATTGCTCATTGGTAGGCTGATCAGGCAACCCGAGGCCTCCGAAAGCTGATCCCTTATGAGAGGCGAGCTTCTCCAGATCGATTACCTGTTCATTGATCTCTGAAAGAAAATTCAGAACTTCCGTCTTTCCGCTTCCTGTGAAGCCTCCAAGAATAATCACTTTAGCCTTTTCATCCAGCCTATTACGGATATACTTCCGATACGCCTTATATCCTCCGTTGAGAAGGGATACCTGGTAACCATTTGTTGCGAACATCCAGGCCATATTCAGGCTGCGCATGCCTCCACGCCAGCAGTACATCCGTAAACTCTTCGTTTGTGTATGTTTTCGAAACGTGTTTAACACCATTCGAGTCTTAGGGAGGATGATATCCAAACCTCGGAGGATGGCATGGTCGCGGCCCGAATGGACATAGAGCGTGCCAACTTCCGCTCGCTCCTGATCTGTAAACAGTGGGATATTGATTGCACCCGGAATATGACCCTGCAGGAATTCAGCCGGGGATCTTACATCCACAACAGGCATAGAGCCGCTTGCTGCCAAAAAAGTCGGTGTATCCAGGTTAACAGGCATAATTTGAGCTGTGGTAAACAATCGCAAATGTACCGAAAAAACACAAACGTCCCCTGTTGGCAGTTGGCAATCATCACTACACCACTGCACCATTCCCCCTATAATTTTATATCTTTGCATTTATATTATCATCCCCCGATGAGTGACTTTATCCATCACGAGTGTGGCATTGCCCTTGTCAGGTTAAGGAAACCGCCTGAGTATTATCTTGCCAAGTACGGGACCTCATTTTACGGGCTCAACAAACTGCACCTGCTGATGCAGAAGCAGCACAACCGTGGGCAGGATGGGGCAGGTATAGCTACGATTAAGTTTGATGTTGATCCGGGGCACAGGTATATCAACCGGATCCGGTCCAACTCTTCTACGCCTATCAAAGATATTTTTTCCAGCATTGGCAACGCCGTCAAGGAGATTGAAGAGAAATACCCTAAGCGGCTGCGGGATCCCGATTGGTTAAAACATCACCTCGAAATGTATGGCGAACTCTTACTTGGCCATCTGCGATACGGAACATTTGGCCTGAATACGGTGGAGAGTCTCCATCCTTTAATCCGTGAGAACAACTGGAAGACAAAGAATCTTGTACTCGCCGGTAATTTTAATCTTACCAATGTAGAGGAGCTTTTTCAGAAATTGATCGATCTTGGTCAGTGTCCGGTTGAAACCTCCGACACCATTACGATCATGGAAAAAATCGGGCATTTTCTTGATGAGGAAAATGAAGAGCTATATCAGAAGTTTAAAAAGGAAGGCTACGAAAAACATCAGATCTCCAATTTGATCGCCAGAGATCTTGATGTCAGGAAGATTCTTGAAAACGCTTCCGAAAGCTGGGATGGTGGTTATGTGATCACAGGGCTTATTGGCCATGGAGATGCCTTCGTGATGAGAGATCCTAACGGAATCCGGCCTGCATTTTTCTATGCTGATGATGAGGTTGTGGTAGCAGCTTCGGAGCGGCCTGCCATCCAGACTGCCTTCAACCTCAGTATTGACAAGATCCGGGAACTGAAACCAGGTCATGCCCTGATTATCAAAAGGGATGGGACGTTCGATGAAGTTCAGTATAAAACCCCTGGGCCTAAAATCGCCTGTTCATTTGAACGGATCTATTTCTCCAGAGGTACTGATCAGGATATCTATCGGGAGCGGAAGAAACTTGGTAAATTTCTCGCCCCCGCTATCCTGAAAGCAATCGATTACGACATTGAGAACACAGTCTTTGCCTATATCCCGAATACAGCCATTGATGCCTATTATGGGTTGATCGAGGAACTTAATCTCTTTTGTGACACCATCAAACGCGATCGTTTACTTGACCTAAAGAACAACTGTTCGCCAGCTCAGGTAGAAGAGATACTGAAACTAAAACCCAGGGCGGAGAAAGTGGCTGTAAAGGACATGAAGCTTCGCACTTTCATCACCCAGGATAGTCAGCGCGACGACCTTGCAGCACATGTATATGATATCACTTACGGCAGTATAATAGCCGGAAGAGATAACCTTGTGGTTCTCGACGATTCAATCGTTCGGGGAACCACTCTGAAACAAAGCATTCTCCGTATCCTGGACCGGCTGGGACCTAAAAAGATCATTATTTCCTCTTCTGCGCCACAGATCCGATACCCCGACTGCTACGGGATCGACATGGCCAAACTAACTGATTTTATTGCATTTAAAGCAGCCATTGCTTTGCTAAAAGATACACATCAGGAACACATCATCAATGATGTTTATAAGCGGTGCAAAGAGCAGGAGATGTTACCCAAAGAAGAGATCGTTAATTATGTGAAAGAGATCTATAAGCCATTTCCTCCCAAGAGGGTCTCTGAAAAGATCTCCGACCTGTTAACTCCACCCAACTGCAATGCACGGGTTGAGATCATTTACCAGACAATAGAAGATCTTCATGATGCCTGTCCTGATCATATCGGTGACTGGTACTTCACTGGCAATTACCCAACCCCTGGGGGTAATAAAGTTGTCAACAAATCCTTTATCAATTATATTGAAGGAAAGAATATCCGGGCCTATTGATGTAACTTACCCGGTTTTACCTTACGGAAGTTCGTTTTTGGAATGAGGCCGAGATATTTTCGGCGATCGACTTCAGTTCCTCCGTTGAAAATTTCAACTTTGGTTTTTTAAAATCGATGTCGTAGATTGTCTGAAGCGGCACCAGGTGAATATGTGCATGAGGCACCTCCAGTCCTATAACAGCAATACCAATACGTTTACAAGGGATCACATCTTCTATGGACAGAGCCACTTTTTTTGAAAAGGCGATAAGATCTGAAAGGAGAAGATCCGGAATGTTAAAGATATAGTCTATCTCCTCTTTTGGAATCACCAGTGTATGACCTTCTGCTATGGGGTTGATATCCAGGAATGCAAGAAAACGGTCATTCTCAGCTACTTTGAAGGATGGAATCTCCCCCGCTATGATTCGTGTAAAAATGGTTGCCATATCTAACCGTTCTTTCGGGAGATCTCTAGAATCTCAAATGAGATCCACCCTGCTGGTACTTCAATGTCAACTTTTTCGTCGATCGTCTTGCCAAGGATACCCTTAGCAATTGGTGAATTTACAGAGATTTTACACTCTTTGACATTGGCTTCGTTTTCAGGCACCAGGGTATAACAAACAAGAGCTCCGGTTTTCAGGTTCTTCAGTTTAACCGTAGAAAAGATCAGCACTTTAGAATTGTCCAGCTTTGTTTCATCAAGCAACCGTGCACTACTAATGATATCCTGAAGCTTTGAGATCCTTAACTCCAGCATTGATTGTGCCTCTTTAGCAGCTGAATATTCAGCATTCTCCGACAAATCTCCCTTGTCTCTGGCTTCAGCGATTTGTTTTGAAATCCCTGGCCGCTCCACTGTTGTCATATGGTGGAGTTCATCCTTCAGTTTTTGTAATCCCTCAGGAGTAAAATAGTTAATTTCCGACATGGCTCCCAGTTTATCTTGTAATTATAATAAGCCAAAAGACCCTTTTACAAGGGTCCTTATGCGCTATGTATAGAAAGGTTAAGAAAACCTAATCTACAGAAGTTTTAAAAATTAAGTGTTATCCCTATGTTATGAACGCCTCCAAACGGATTGGTCGACCGGTAGGAGTAATCGATGCCAATTCCGGATTCCTTCTCTTTGTTGAAAGGAACTGACACTGTAAATCCCGCGGAAAGTCCGGTAAATACAGTACCTCTGTCGGCGGCATTTGTCTCAAAGATACCTTGCTGATAGGTATAAGCAGCCCTGATAGAAAGATAATATTTGAGTGCATACTCGAGACCCAGGATGAATTGGTCTTTAGTAAATGAGTTTGAATTGAAGTTTCCAGCCAGCGTGATGCGGTTCATTTCACCGATCAGGAAATCATAAGAAGCGCCGATTCTCAAGGTAGCGGGCAGTTCAAATTTCTCAGAACGTTGCGACACAGTAAAGAGGTCATTATCATTACCATGTCCCGGAATGATTCCACGGAAAGAGAGTCCATCGCCAGAAAATCTCATCGGAGTTCCGACGTTTTTCAACGCGACGCCGAATTTTATCTGGTCACGCTCACCGGTCACATATTGTACTCCAGCATCAATTGCAATTCCCAATGCACTAGCGTCAGAGATCGACTCAGAGATAATCTTGAAATTGATACCTCCATAGATGCTGTTGGAGAAAGCTTTTGCATAACCAATATTGATGTTCATGTAGGCTGGCTTATAGGTCCCCAACCCTCCTTCGGGAGAGTTTGTTGTAGTAATTTCAATCTCACCGAAGTTCATTGACATCACAGCAGCGGTTAGGACTCCTTTATTTTCACCCAGTTTCTGGCTTAATCCGAACGAGTAGATGTTAATCCCAGACCCTTGCAACCAGTTTGTATATGAGAAGACGATCTCGGTCCCAGTGGTAAAGGCTGTGCCAGCGATATTGGTAAAAAGGGCTTCAAGTCCGTGAGTGCAAGCGGTTCCCACACCACCCCATCCTGAACTCTTCGCCCATGGGTTGATGAGCAACTCAGATGCTCCTGCCTGGCCTGAACGGTCTTTGTTCCCGGCAGTAACCTGGCTAGCAGGATACACAATTAAAACTACCAGGAAAAAAGCCAGTAAAATGCTATATATGTTCTTCATGATGCTGTATTTTTGTTGTTGAAACATGTTATAATCATTTACATTACAGTGAGTTCAGGTCAACAGGTCGTAGAATTCCGAACCATTTAAGGGTTCGTTCACCAAGCCCTTCAGCTTTCACATGGATCAGGTAGACTCCACCTGCAATTGGAATCCCGGCAAAATTCTTGAGGTCCCAGTCGATGGATGTTTTCGCATCGGTATTTATACCAGCGTTAGAGGCTCTTGGCAGCGGGATGCCCGATTTATCAACATTAAACTGTCGGATCATGGTACCGCTGAGGTCATAGATTGTAACTGTACACCTCGTTGGAAGATTGACAATCTTGATCCGGTTATCAAGCTGGTTCCTCTCATAATCATCATACGCGTAATAAGGATTGGGTACCACATTGATAATATCAAGATCGCTCTCCATTTTAGTTTGATTGTTCTTTGATGTTGCGATGGCATCTGTATTAAACGTATACATCGGCCATGCTCTGTTTTGAGCTGTATCAACACTGCTATCTGGAATAGCCTCCGAATAGTATCGCTGATAAGGTTTAGCCACCCGGATGTAAATCGCTACAGGAGTACTGAGCCACGTTTTGCCTTCCACAGCAAGTGGAATATTGACCCACATGGCCGAGGCATAGGCCCGGGTTTTATAAATATTATCTAGTTTCTTCAATTTCAAAACACTGAACAGCTTCTGCCCTGCATCATAAGCCGGGAAATTTAAGTTTATCGTATCAAGAGTAAGATCCCTGTGAGCCATGATGTAAACATAGTGCTGCCCCCCGAAAACCGGGTTGAAGCTCTCGTCATGCATCCGGGAAGAGGGATTCCAGATCATGTCGCGTCCATTATCAGCTACAAGCCAGGAGTTCTCTCCAAACATGATATTCAGCCGTTCACCGGTTTCCACATTGATGGCATAACCGGGAAACCAGCCCATACCATATTCTGAAATATAGTTTGAGTGGTACATTGGATTGAAAGGGTAAACCACCCCGGTATCTCCATCAACATTCACCGATTTCCCTTTACGAAGGTCGAACATGCGTGCACGTCCTTCGGCCAGCAAGGAGTCGGGACACATCTCAATCACCGGCGCCCTGGTCCAGAGACTTTTATCACTAGTGATGATGATATCAACGCTTGCCAGGTTCTCCATTTTGTTGAATTTTTTGGAGTTTGAACTGAAGGCCGGGCCAACCGAAAGCTGCTGTGAATAAGCGCAGAGTGCGTAAGGGGCCCAGGTACCTCCAGAGATTCCACCAACAAAAGCATGGTTGGCCGACATCACCTGGATCTGTTGGAAATTCTTATCAGGATCCCATGGATCATCAGCAGCCATATCCCAGTCATAGAGGGCCGAGTTTCCACCAGCCTTATAGGTGCCTGCTCTGATCCAGTTCACATCAATGCCCGGAGGATTATCCCAGTCGGGAACACCACCATACCATTGATTGGCTGGATCGGTGTAGACGGCAGGCGGAGCAAAAAGCAATCCATTATCATCCGTGTGAAGAGAGCCTGGGAGTGTATCTCCAGGATTGGGGATCTGGGAAATCTCAAGGGCAATACCCAAATCGAGGAAGAGCTGTTCATAAGGATAGATTGTAGTGGTATCAGAATAATAGGTAATTCCTGACTTGGTATCTACCATTCTCCAATGGCCAAAACGAATATTCTGATTGGTAAAGGTCGGATTAGCAGGTCCTGGCACCATGGAGTCAAACGACACGATATACTGGCTGGCAACAACATTCAGTGGATCAACAACCTGAACGTTCAGCGGGCCATAACCTGTCATATACTTTGCCTGATAGGCGATTGGATAATCAGAATTTCCGTAGGTATTGGTTGCACTGGCAGGGGGCTTACTCAAAATCTCCTGTACAGTGGCAGGATCCAGGAAGAGAATCTTTCCGCCGTTACCCTGACCCTGTATTCTTGTGATCGTAGGTCCATCTCCATACATCGAGTTAGGTACGTCATCCAGTGGGATGTGTGGAATTCCTGTATAACTTTTCAGGTTGCTCCGGCCGGCAAGGTAGGGCTTTTTCTGCCCTGCCAGTCCTTCCGGATCTATTTGGTTATAAGGCGCATATTCATTATAGCCATAAGCAATAGCCATGTAGTAGTATTGTTTATGGTTGATCAACGTGAGGTCGTCTGTAGCAAATTTATCTTCTGTAAGCTCAAATGAGTGAACAATACCTGTATTGTTTCCATCCACCATCACCTCTCCGATGTTTCCATTCAGGGTTTGGTCAAACGTCCAGTTTACCAGCTTCGTCACGTCGTTTTTGATATCACACTGGAAAACAAGACGTGAGTAGCTTGCATTGTAAATATCAGCAGCGCTGACCGTAGCATCTTTCAACTGGAAGATCTGATATCCTTCAAAGCGGTAAAGGGAGTCGTTCCGCAGATTGTGCGGCAATGTATCCGGGTTTGGGATTTTAGGGTCGTACTCAACATATCTCTCCTGATAGTTATTCCCCTTATCATTTACTTTGCGGTTAGTGATGTATATGATCAACTTCCCATCCAACTCCTGAATGGTTAGATCGGGAGCATTCGGACCATTGAGAACAGCAAAGCAGTTATCAAACAAACTCTGGCAAAGGTCATCTACGACCCGAAGTTTCTCAACTGCTTCAAAAGGTGTTCCTGAAATCGTACGAGCCCATGGAATACCAACTGTGATGTAGTTACAGGCGCCCGGGCCCAGTGTGAACGGGCCAGCCGATTGCATGAAACGACGGTCGCTCGGGTTGTTTCCAGCCGTCTCCTCGGTCCAGTATTTTTGTCCGTTAGGCGGTTGTCCTGCGGTACCCCAATCGCAAGGATCTGAATCTCCAGGGAACATGAAGGTACAGGCAGGGCCAACGCCACCAGCGCTGGCATGTGCATTTCCTCCATAAAGCATTGTGGTATTGTCTTTCCAGATACCACGGAGGAATAGGTAGTATTCGGGGGCATAATCAGGGTCCTGCATATACCAGGGAACCCCTGAAAAACTGTTATTATGGTAAACAAACCGGCGCATTCCATAGCGTTCATTATCGATAATCCCATCACCATAACCACCGTCAGCACCATTTATAGCCATCTGGTCTAATGGGTATTCGCTGGTTAAAATTGAACAATCACCCGTAAATTTTGGATTATCCCTTAAATCCGGATCCATATAGGGTCCCTGGAAGAAGTCAACACCCACTGCAGGAGGGTGAGCGCCATAGGCCTCAATCTGGCCAGTACCGTCAATTGGCTTTCCGTTATAACAGTATCCAAGTCCGCGTGCTACATCACACCCAACATAGTCGTCCTGGGCATATCCAAGGTCGGGATCCACCCACTGGCTGAAGTAGGTGCCGGTGAGGGTGTAGGTCGAACGGTTGATGACCTCATAATTGTAAAAGGTCATGTCGTTGATCTCGTCGTTTGTAGCGAATGAGAAATATTGGGCCCTGATCTCCATACCGATGGGTTCTCCTTCAGTTTCGGAGTGGTAGTTACCCTTGTCGTTATAAACACACCACAGTGTTTGGTCTCCCTTGATCACCTGGTCAACCAGGATACCTAACGTATCTCCTGCTTCTCCATTTCTCAGAGGGGCTCTTGCGACCCGTTCACCCGGTTTCAGATTATTCGGACAAAGTTTGTTTGCAAGATCGTAGTAAGGATAGTCACCCTCTGTTGGGTCATAGGTGCCATCTCCACCTTCATCAAAAAAGGGCGCCAGATAGTAGGCCTGTCCGGCTGCTCGATCTCCATGAGCCGGCCATTCCAGGATAGATGGAGGGATCTGATAGTCGGGATAGGCATCCTGATTATCCCACCATGCGAGAAACTCCTGAACCTCTGCACGGGTTATTGGATAAAGTTTGTCGTACTTGGCACAAACATCAGCTTCGATAGCAGCCGATCCGTCAATAGTGAGGGGGCCGGGCCAGAAGTCGTTTTTCGTATGTGCGGTAGCTGTGTTAGGACCCTGTCCGTAACGGTAAGCCGCAAGTTTCAGGTTGTTATTGATATCGATCCCTCCAATCCAGAGTGAGAAGGAGAACATCGACATCTTCCTTGAACCTTTCGGGATCTCATACTCTGCATTCTCCAGAAACCATCCGTTTCCAAAGGAGTAGACGATGGCCCTTACATTGTTGAGGTCAAGGTATTTGTAGGCTGAACCAGCCTCGCAACTTGCTGCAGTTTCCTTGATCGCATACGTACTCTTCGTGCCGGTTTTAACCTTCTCCTTTGAAAATGCCGAAGGTTGAAGCACAAACAGGCAACAGAGCGAGACGAATAAGAAACGAAGTATATTTTTCATAGTGCTGATATTTTTGAATATACTGATACTACTTGTGTTCACCATTTAACTGATCCTCCCTTGATTAGAAATTAAACATTAAACCTAACCTGATCTGGCGGGGGGAGCTATAGTTATATGGATTGTCGATCCATACCGAATAGAGATCCCTGTATGATTGCGAACTGACTTGCTGATTAATTTGGTTCTGATACTCGGGCGCCGAGAGGTATCCATCATCCGAAGCACTTCCAGTAGCCGGATAAACACCAGTTACGTTTTTCGTATTCAACAGGTTGAGGATATCCAGGTATACATTGAGGCTACCTCCTTTTTTCTTCTTGCCCATATTAAAGAGGAAATCCTTATCAATACGCATATTGATTACGAACTGCCAGGGGAGCCGGGCACCGTTGATAGATCCTTTGATCGGACCCATGGCGCCGTAAGGCATAATCTTGCTCGACTTGGTGTAGGGGGTCCCGGAACCACCGGTGATGGTGAAGTTGGCTCCGAAATTTGAAAGGAGTTGAACCGGAGCTTTTCCGCTCTTCTTTCTGCGAATAACCGGTCCGTTATATTCTTTTCCAACACCCCATCGGTAGTCGATGCTGATGTTGAACTGGTGGCGACGGTCAAAACTCAGTGGGTTGAGCGTTCTCAAATTCGGCTGTTCCGACCTTACAATAGCAGCTGCTGCGTTGGCGTCAGAACCAGTTCCGTCAGCAAACTGTAAGGTATAGTTGAATCGTACCCGTGCATTGTTTGTACGTCGAAGGTCATAGGTCAATGTCAGACCTTTGACTGTTCCAAAGTCGATATTTGTATAGGAGTAATAGGTTCGAGGATAAGCGCCCGTCAATCGGTACTGTTGGATTTCATCCCTCATCTCGCGGTAGAATACGGCCAGTTTCAGGGAAGATGCATTGTTGATCTTCTGCTGGAAGCCTAACTCATAATCGATGGTCTTTGAGGGTTGAAGAGCCGGGTTATTCAGTGTTCCGCCAGCAGAGGTACGAATAAAGTAATAAGACACCGGATCAATGATGTTCCCTCCGGTTGGCCGTTGGGTTAAAATGTCGTAGTGCGCGTAAAAGAGAGCATCATCAGAGATCGGGAATGAGAATGAAATACGTGGCATGAAGTTGGTCTGTGGCTCGTAATCCTTGAATACGTCAGCCTGAACTGTATTTACTGAGGGATCTACAAGGTAAGGAGATATCCCGTTTCCACGGTCGAGAATCTTTGGGTCTGTGATTACTGTACCTTCTGCATTATACCAGTCACTGCCCAGACGGTAACCTGTGATCTCAGTCGGGCTGTTGATGTTATCAACATAAACCACATAGTCGCCTCCGATATTGGCAGGGTGGATGATAGTCTGGCCGTTTAGTTCACCAACCTCTCCAGCTGTTTTTGCAGAATTGAAAAGATACGAGTCCTTCAGCACCGGTTGATTGGCATCAAACCTGTCAACACGTAAACCTACGTTAAAGATCAGATCTTTAAAAGCGAATTTATCCTGGATATATCCAGCAATGTAGATTGGTTCATAAGCTCCAATCGGACGGGTATAGTTACCATTTTCATCTTTAGCCGTGAAGAAATCTTCCCATGCAGGTTTTGTGGAGAGTTTTTGCCCCATGTAATCATACCCACGATAACCCACTTTGGCGTCACCGTTGTCAAGCAACTCGTCGGCATTAAACATATCGATGGAGAAGATGGGATCAGTAATTGTGATTGTATGAAGGACTTGATTGGTATCGTAGTAGTTAATGGAGTTAGAATTGTAATCAAACGAATTGATGTCGATAAATTCTCTGCCATCATAAAATAAGCCAAGCTTTTCCCTTAGATTTTTATCAAAATTCCGTTGAAGCTGACCTACATATTGTCTATGATAATAAATGGTATCCATAAAAACATTTTCCCACTCCACCTCATGCGGATGGGCAAGATCCAATTCGGCCAGTTGGGCGTTAGTCAACCCATTCATCAGGGTCCACAGGGAGGTTGCATTATATCCATAACTGGATGAACTTCTCTGCTGATACTGCAATCCGAGCTGAATTTCATGGTTTCCAAAGTCGGCAGCAAACGATGCGTTGATGGAGAGCTGGTCTGAGGTCCCAACGTTATATCCGTTTGTTCTGTTTCCCGGGCTCTGCCACATGCCGTAAATAGCATCTGGTTCCATCCCGTTAATCAATGCTTTCCCTGAGATGAGTTCATCTGTATTCCTGAAGTGTCCGTCGGGATCGTTTTCAAAGAGGCTGTAATACTGGGAAGTCCAGGCTGAAAGTTCAGGATTGATGCTGAAGGGCGTATATAAAACAATGGTGTCACGGAAACCGTTCTGGAGATAGGCATACTTGCCGGCAACGGAGTCGTATTCAAGTTGTGGTGTATAGGCACGGATTGTATTTGTTTCGAATTTCCCGATGTAGCCATATTTGAAGATATCCTCTTTATGCTCAGCGTCCTCCGTTTTGTCATAGGTTCGGGTGTAGTCGGCGCCGATAGAATAATAGATATTATCGACGAAGCTCTTCTCTTTTTCCGGGTTGCGGAACCGTTGGGTAAAACGTCCGTTCACACGCCATGTGTATCCGGTGGAGTGGCTGTTATTGGCATAATTGAGCAGGGATCCTCCATAGCTGAAGTTATTCCGGTCATACATCTGGAATGTACCGCCAAACGACATGTTGATGGTGGGTGAAAGACGGAAGTCCAGTTTGCCTGACACCAGCACTTCATACCGTGAGGTATTCATGGTGGTCTTGGTCCTCTCAAGGTCGTCCGTAGTCAGGAATTCACCGTTGAAAAGAACCCCTTCACCAGTGGTATTCAGCCGAAGAGGATTGCTCTCCAGGAAGCTGATCACATCATCTTTCGCATAATACATACCCGTTGCGTTTGGGACTCCATCTTGCCGATAGGTAAAGTCGCCGGCTAAGAAGTAACCCATGATAGGGATTTTGGTTTTAGCAACTGTATCTTTTTTTGAAAAGAGGGGTCCGGTAAGGTTCAGCCCCACACGGTTGTATCCGAATGGATCCAGAAACTGCGATGTCTGGATATCGATCCCGGCAGAAAAGTCGCGGGAAGGACCTCTTGTTGTTACACTGATGATACCCCCGGCAGCGTCACCATAAGAGGCCGGCGTACCTCCCAGGATAACCTCCACCTGCTCAATGGCAGACTGCGGGAGAGCAACGCTTCCAACAACGCGCATACCGTCAATGTAGTAAACCTCCGTATTTGAACGGGCGCCACGGATCGAAGAGATACCCCCACTTGCGTTGGTAGTTACACCACCCACGGTGGTGGCCACAGACGAAGCCGATTTATTGGCCATCTTGGAGATCTCCTCCTGGGTGACAGTACCACCGGAAACCGTCTGGTCTTTTGAGATCAGGGGGACTTTATAATCTACTACCTCTACCTCCGAGAGAGTGGTTGTTGATGTCTCCAGATCAATATCCTGGAAAGTGATCTTGTCAACAAAGATGATGATCCCTTTCATGGTATAATCCCGGTAACCAACATAGGTTGCTTTCAGGTCAACTCTACCTGCCGGCACAGGCTTGATCTGGTAATTTCCATCAAAATCCGATGTTGAACCACCAATCTGAACACCACCTGATTCCACCACAATATTGGCAAAAGGAATTGGCTCCCTGGTTTGCCTGTCAATGATTTTCCCTTTAAGAGAACCGGATCCGGATTGTGAAAATACCAACACACTCGATGTCAGTACAATTCCAATAGCTAATAGTAAATTTCTTAACATACCATATAATTTTATGTTAGAACACTGTGCTTTTAAAGGTGGTAAAGATAATAATATTTTAATCTAAGATACAAAATTATTTAATGATAGCAAGGAAATCAAGACCCAATCCAAATAACAGGAGAGTTAATATACCAGCGTGAAATAATAGCTGTCAAACAGCCTCTTTTCATGGACGAAAAGAGGGCGCTATTTGACTCCGCCGAACTTCGCTTCGCTTCGGTTCGCTATTTTCTCAGTGGAGTGACTCGTTTGGACTTCCGGCGTGAATCCTTCATCATGGTCCGGGTCCCTTTCGACTGTCTTTTATGATGGCGTTTCAGGTCCATTTCATAGGATTTCCGGGCTTTTTTCTCCTTTAGTTTGCGTTCGCGATCAATTTTTTTCTGACGAACAGCCGATTCGGGGAAACAGGATGTATAACTTAACGGAAGGAGAAGGGTTAAGCACAAAAGAGCCAGGAAGCGGAGTCGTTTCATACAAACTATTTTCAGGGGACCAATGTACAATTAATCCTAAACCTGTTCGTTACTATAACGGTTTTACTCCTGAAAAATTTTACCGATGACACTTCGATACGCATGGCTGATCCTGTTTTGCGGTCTGGCATTTGCCTCTTGCAAAAAGGAAAGTCAACAGCCCGTCATTCCGGAGGTCTATGTAAATTTCTTCATCAATCCAAATTCGACAGAGTACCTTGAACTGAACCACCCGGGAGGGTTTGTTGCCGTTACTGGCGGATACAGGGGTATTATCCTGTACAGGATCATGAATAATGAGTTTTTGGCTTATGAACGGACCTGCCCCTGGGATCCATGGGAGGAGGGAGCGCGGGTTGAATTGGATGAGACCGGAACCATCGCAACGTGTCCGGTTTGCGGATCGCAGTATATCATCACCGACGGTTCACCCTTTGTAGGTCCTTCCGTTTATCTGCTGAAACAGTACCATACAACGTATGATGGGAATCTGTTGTATGTTTACAACTGAAGGACGCAGGACCAACTGCCAACTGCCAACTTATTTTAATACCGGTAATGCTCCGGCTTGTATGGGCCATCAGTCGGCACACCGAGGTATTCAGCCTGTTCTGGGGTTAGCTTTGTAAGTTTCACCCCTAACTGCCCGAGATGCAGACGGGCAACTTCTTCATCCAGTTTTTTGGAAAGCCGGTAAACACCCACTTCATAATTGTGTTCCCAGAGATCGAGCTGAGCCAGGGTTTGGTTGGAAAAGGAGTTACTCATTACAAAGGAGGGGTGGCCGGTAGCGCATCCCAAATTCACGAGCCGTCCTTCAGCAAGCAGGTAGATCGACTTCCCATCCGGGTAAATAAACTTATCGACCTGCGGCTTGATGTTGATCCTCTTGATTCCCGGCCAGTTGATGAGCGGCTCCACCTGAATCTCGTTATCAAAATGGCCGATATTACAAACAATCGCCTCATCTTTCATCTTCGACATATGCCGGGCTGTGAGGACATCTTTATTCCCGGTGGTAGTCACCCATATATTGCCTTCTGCCAGAGCATCTTCCACGGTGGTCACTTCAAAGCCTTCCATGGCTGCCTGCAAGGCGCAAATCGGATCAATCTCTGTCACCAGCACCCGGGCGCCATAGGATTTCATCGACGTAGCACATCCTTTCCCAACATCCCCATATCCAAGCACTACGACTACCTTCCCGGCAATCATCACATCCGTTGCCCGCTTGATCCCATCAGCCAGAGACTCACGGCATCCGTAAAGGTTGTCAAATTTCGATTTTGTAACCGAATCGTTCACGTTGATTGCGGGGACAAGCAATTTACCACTCTCGTTCATCTGGTATAAGCGGTGAACTCCCGTAGTCGTCTCTTCAGATACTCCTTTCCACTCCTTGACAGTGCGGTGCCACTTGTTATTGTCTTCTACATACACTTCCCTCAACTGTTTCATCAATGCCCGTTCATCAGCGGCGGGAAGCTCTCTTTTCAATAGCTCCGGATTCTTTTCAATCTCATATCCTTTGTGGATCATCAAGGTGGCATCGCCGCCATCATCAACGACCAGGTTTGGCCCGAGCCCTCCAGGGAAAGTAAGGGCCTGGTTTGTACACCACCAGTATTCATCGAGGGTCTCCCCTTTCCAGGCAAACACCGGGATTCCTTTTACAGCCAAAGCGGCGGCGGCATGGTCCTGGGTGGAGAAGATATTGCAACTTGACCAGCGTACATCAGCACCCAGTTCAATCAATGTTTCAATCAGTACGGCTGTTTGGATTGTCATGTGTAGTGAACCCGTCAGCCTGGCTCCTTTGAGTGGCTTTTCGGCAGCAAATTTCCGCCTGATAGAGATCAGTCCAGGCATCTCTTTTTCGGCAATGTCAATCTCTTTTCGTCCCCAGTCGGCCAGAGACAGATCGGCGACTTTGTATTTCATATCTTTATCAAGAGTTATATTTTCCATTACATACAATTTTTCAAAATGAGCCGCAAAGTTACTCAAAATAGAAAAGCAGCCAAATGAATTTTGTACTTTTGGGGTTCAGCAAGAGTTTTCAATTCTCGGATATGCCTGTTGTTTATACCAGAACAATCATCCCCGACAGCATGCTCAGCGTTTGGCATGCAACAGAGGGCGCCGATACGCTGCTCGGGCAGCTTGACCTTGATCAGGAAGATGAAGCGATCTATTCATCCATCCGGAACCAGAGCAGGAAACTGCAGTGGCTCGGTTGCCGGATGGCCCTTTCCCATCTGATGCAAACCCCGGAAATCGGGATCCGGTACAACGAATATGGGAAGCCTCTCCTCATTTCAGGCAAGGCTAACATTTCATTTACGCATTCCGGAGCTTATGCAGCCGCCATCTTGTCCACCACTTCGAATGTAGGGATTGACCTTGAGCCGGTGAGGGAGAAAATAAGCCGGGTGGCGGAACGGTTCCTCAGCACACAGGAACTATCACTGGCATCAGGAAAAGAGCGCCTGGAGATATTAACCCTGTTCTGGTCGGTGAAAGAGACCCTCTTTAAAATCAACGGGAAGCCCGATTTGGATATACAACATGACATATGTATCGAATCGTTTGACTACCTTTGCAACACCAATGGCACGCTCAAAGCCCGGATGAAATGGCTGGGTCCGGAATCCGGAATTCCGGTATCCTATTACCGGCTGCAAGATTATATACTGGCATGGGCGACAGTACCGGAAAACAACTAGCAGATGTCAGTACAACCTGGAAAACACCTGGCAAAACGAATCCTTATCCTCGACGGGGCCATGGGGACGATGATCCAACGCTACAACCCTGGAGAAGAGGAGTACCGGGGAGAGCGTTTCAGGGACTTCCATGCCAGTCTGAAGGGAAACAACGACCTGTTGGTGCTTACGCAACCTCGCATCATCCAGGAGATCCATGAAAAATACCTCGAGGTAGGCGCCGATATCATCGAGACCGATACCTTCAATGCCAACCGCATCTCAATGGCCGACTACCAGATGGAGAGCCATGTTTATGAGATCAACTTCGAAGCGGCAAAACTCGCCCGGGAGGCTGCCGATCGCTATTCACGCTTTACCCCCGATAAGCCACGATGGGTAGCCGGTTCGATGGGGCCTACCAACAAAACAGCTTCCCTCTCCCCCGACGTACAGGATCCTGCTTACCGGGCAGTGACTTTCGACGACCTTTACCATGCCTACCGCGAGCAAGCCACGGGACTGATCGACGGAAAAGTTGACATGCTGGTGGTGGAGACCATCTTTGATACATTGAATGCAAAAGCTGCACTTGTTGCAATCTACGACATCTTTGAGGAACGGAAGATCAATATTCCTGTCGTTGCCTCTGTTACCATAACCGACCTGAGCGGAAGAACCCTCTCTGGACAAACCCTCGAAGCATTTTTATACTCTATCTATCATTTCGATCTATTTGCCCTGGGGCTCAACTGTTCACTCGGAGCCAAGGATCTCCGCCCATACCTGGAGGAGTTCTCACGTATCGCACCCTTCCCATTGATGGTCTATCCAAATGCAGGTTTGCCAAACCAGTTTGGGAACTACGACGAAACTCCTGAAACGATGGCCGGCTTTGTAAAGGGCTTCCTGGATGAGGGCTTTGTCAATATCATTGGTGGTTGCTGCGGAACGACCCAGGAACACATCAGGAAGCTGGTGGATCTGGCTGCCGGATACAAACCCAGAGTGGTCCCAAAGAAGCGACATGAATTGCGCTTGAGCGGGCTGGAGCCGTTGCTTGTTTATAAGGGAAGCAACTTTATCAATATCGGCGAACGTACCAACGTAAGCGGTTCGAAAAAATTTGCACGCCTCATCCGTGAAGAAAAGTATGAAGAGGCCCTTTCGGTGGCCCGGCAACAGGTTGAGAACGGAGCTCAGATCATCGACATCAGCATGGATGAAGCAATGCTGGATGCAGAAAAAGCGATGATCACCTTCCTCCATATGCTGGCATCCGATCCGGATATCGCAAAGGTTCCTGTGATGGTCGACTCCTCCAGGTGGCCGGTGATCGCCTCGGGGCTGACCTGTATTCAGGGGAAACCGGTTGTGAACTCGATCAGCCTGAAAGAAGGCCCTGATGAGTTCAGGGAACACGCCCGTTTTTTGAAAAAAATGGGAGCTGCAGTGGTGGTGATGGCCTTCGACGAAGATGGACAGGCAACCACCTTCGAACGGCGGATCGGGATTGCCCGCAGAGCTTACGATATCCTTACCAAAGAGATAGGCATATTACCCGAAGACATCATCTTTGATCCCAATATCCTCACCGTTGCTACCGGAATTGATGAACACAACACCTACGCCATAGATTTTATCCACACCGTAACGTGGATCAAGGAGAACCTTCCTTATGCACGTGTCAGCGGAGGCATCAGCAACCTCTCTTTCTCTTTCCGGGGGAACGATCTTATCCGGGAAGCGATGCATTCGGCATTTCTTTATCACGCCGTCAAAGCGGGCCTGGATATGGGAATTGTCAATGCAGGGAATCTCCAGGTCTATGACGAGATCCCGAAAGATTTGCTGAAGCTGGTTGAAGACGTGATCCTGAACCGGAGGAAAGATGCCACAGAGCGGCTAATCGCTTATGCCGATGCGCACCAAAACAGGGAGAAGAGGGAGATCCTGGAGCAGGAGTGGCGAACCTTCTCGTTAGCTAAACGTCTTGCCCATGCGTTGATAAAAGGAAATACCGAATTCATCGATCAGGACATTGATGAAGCGCTTGTTCATTATGATCAGGCAATCCAGATTATTGAAGGACCGCTGATGGATGGAATGAATCACGTTGGAGACCTGTTTGGCGCAGGAAAGATGTTCCTGCCTCAGGTGGTTAAAAGCGCCCGGGTGATGAAAAAAGCCGTGGCCCGCCTGATGCCGGTCCTGGAAGCAGAAAAAGCCCAGGACAAGATGGCTGCCCGCAGCGCTGGAAAAATTCTCATGGCTACTGTCAAGGGAGATGTCCACGACATCGGGAAAAACATTGTAGGGGTTGTGCTGGGATGCAACAACTTTGAGGTCTTTGACCTGGGTGTGATGGTCCCTGCGAAGAAGATCCTTCAGGAAGCCATTGCAAATGATGTTGATGTGATTGGCCTCTCCGGCCTGATCACCCCTTCGTTGGAAGAGATGGTACACGTTGCGCGGGAGATGCAACGAACCGGGTTAAAAATTCCTCTTCTGATAGGAGGAGCCACTACTTCGGAGATCCATACAGCCGTTAAGATAGAGCCTCATATTGGATCGCCTGTGATCCATGTCAAGGATGCCTCCAGGGCAGTGGGAGTCATGCGTAACTTACTTTCAGCCGATCAACGGGATTCCTATGCCGACGCCATCAGGCAACACTACCAGGAGCTGCGGGACCAGCATGAAAAGAAATATAAGAAGGTGAATATCACCCTATCCGAAGCCCGGAAGAACCGGCTGAAAATCGACTGGGAGTCCTATTTTGTCCCCAAGCCCCAGATGACCGGAAATATGGTATTCTATGATTTTCCGCTCCATGAGATCAGCGACTATATCGATTGGACCTTTTTCTTTCACGCATGGAAGCTGAACGGTAAATATCCTGCCATCTTTGAAGATCCGGTCAAAGGAGAAGAGGCACGAAAGCTTTTCGCTGATGCCATTGAGATGTTGGATGATATCATCCGCAAGAAGATGTTGCTGGCGAAGGGGATCATCGGGATCTATCCCTGCAACTCGGTTGGAGATGACGTGGAGATTTATAAGGATGAATCCCGGAAAGAGGTTGTTACCACCCTTCACTTCCTCCGTAATCAGGAGCAGAAAGAGAACGGCAAGCCGAACCTCTGCCTGGCCGATTTTGTTGCGCCAAGGGAGACAGGACAAGCCGATTTTATGGGAGCATTTGTTGTGACAGCTGGGCTGGGGGTGAAAGAGTGGGTACAACAGTATGAGCAGGAGCTGGATGATTACCAGGCCATCCTGATCAAGGTGCTCGCCGACCGCCTGGCCGAAGCGTTTGCTGAGAAACTTCACCATCAGGTCAGAAAAGAGTTCTGGGGATATGCTAAGGAAGAAGATCTGGATATTCAGTCGATTCTGCGGGAAGGCTACCAGGGTATACGACCGGCTCCGGGCTACCCCGCCTGTCCCGATCACTCAGAGAAAGAGCAACTCTTTGATCTGCTGGCAGTAGATAAAAATATTGATGTCAGGCTCACCGAGAATTTCGCGATGTATCCTGCAGCGAGTGTTTGCGGATACTATTTCTCGCAACCTGAAAGTCGCTACTTTAACCTGGGAAAGATCAGCAAAGACCAGATCTCAGATTACTCCCGGAGAAAGAACAACACTACCGACCGGACTGAGAAATTGTTAAATACTGTTTTGAACGATACATTATGAGAGTCATTGACCAGATACAAAATTCAGATAAAACCCTCTTCTCTTTTGAATTGCTCCCCCCCCTGAAGGGGAATAATATCGAACTCATCTACAGGGCGATAGACCCGCTTATTAAGTTTAAGCCTTCATTCATTAACGTAACATACCATCAGGAGGAGGTCATTTACAAGAAGCATCCGAGTGGCCTTCTGGAGAAGAAGACCATTCGGAAACGACCTGGAACGGTTGCCATCTCCGCTGCAATCAAATATAGATACCCCGCGGTAGAGGTGGTTCCCCACCTGATCTGCGGAGGCTTTTCCAAAGAGGACACCGAGTATGCCCTGATCGACTTTCACTACCTTGGGATCAACAACCTGCTGGCACTGCGCGGCGATCCTCCGAAAGGGATCAGAGCCTTTATCCCCGAACCCGACGGACATCCTTATGCTTCGGGGCTGGTGAAGCAGATCACCAACATGAACAAAGGGAAATACCTTGATGAAGGCCTCCGGAATACAACTTCCACAGATTTCTGTGTAGGGATAGCCGGGTATCCTGAGAAACATCTCGAATCCCCCAATTTTGCTTACGACCTGAAGTACCTGAAGGAGAAGATCGATGCCGGAGCCGAATACATCATCACCCAGATGTTTTTCGACAACCAACGCTATTTTGACTATGTGAAGCGATGCCGGGAAGCAGGTATCACAGTACCGATCATCCCTGGGTTGAAACCGGTGGCTACGATACAGGATATCAACATCCTCCCGCAGGTGTTTAACATCGATATACCGGAAGATCTGGTAAAGGAGATCCAAAAGTGCAAATCCAACGTAGAAGCCTTTCAGGTAGGGATTGAGTGGGCCATCAATCAGTCGAAGGAGTTGATCTCTTTTGGCGTCCCGGTTCTTCATTACTTCACGATCGGTATCTCTGAAAATATCAGGCAAATTGCTTCTGCCGTCATTTAAACAAACGTTTATGCAGCTCTATTCATCCATGACCACCAGTTTGAAGGAAAATAAAAAGCGGTTTGCCGTATTGGTCGATCCCGACAAATACACTCTTGACCGGCTGAAACGGTTGATTAAGATCTCATGTAAATCGGGGGTCGACTATTTTTTCTTCGGAGGAAGTCTCCTTACCCGGGATCAACAGGATCTTTTTCTCACCCATATAAAAGAAAATTGTAACATCCCGGTCATCCTATTCCCAGGCAACCATTTTCAGATCAATACGAAAGCTGATGGAATCCTCTTTCTTTCCTTGATTTCAGGTCGAAATCCCGAATTGCTCATCGGGAAACATGTGGTGGCAGCGCCTTATTTGAAAGCAAGCAAGCTGGAGGTCATTCCAACCGGCTACATGTTAATTGACGGGGGGAACCGGACTACGGTAGCTTATATGAGCAATACCGATCCCATTCCTTCCGATAAAAGTGAAATAGCGGTTTGTACTGCGCTCGCCGGAGAGCTCCTCGGCTTAAGAATGATCTATATGGATGCCGGAAGCGGAGCCATCAATCCTGTCCCATTAAGCATGATCAAACAGGTGAAAAAGCACATCTCGGTTCCGCTGGTGATAGGAGGAGGAATCCGAACGCCACTTCAGGCTGCCAAAGCCTGTCAGTCGGGGGCCGATCTGGTAGTGGTTGGCAACGCCATTGAGGAGGACCTCAAACTCGTCCCAAAGATCTCTGAAGCAATCCATGGGTAACCCCATCAATACAACATTATGAAAAAATTCACGATCATCCTGTCCATGGCTCTCTTTTCAGTATGTAGCCATGCCCAAACCAAGCTATTTTCAATCGAAGATGCAACCGGGTTGAACCGGGCGCTTTACCCTAAACGGTTAAGCCAGCTTCAATGGTGTGGTGATTCTCCTCACTTTTCATTTGTTGATGGCAACTACCTGATATCAGAATCTATAAAATCAGCCTTCAGTGATACCATCCTCGATCTGGATGCACTCAACAAGCAGCTAACCGTAATGAAAGTAGATTCACTGAAACGGTTCCCTTCGGTGACATTCTCCTCTCCTACCGGATTATGGTTTGTACATGACGGACAGATTCTGAAATATTCGATGGATGACCAAACGATACAGGCAGTAAACTTATACAATCCCAAGGGCAGGAATGTAGAGATAGATCCGGAGAAGTTTCACGTTGCTTTTACAGTTGATCACAACATCTTTGTGTCCCTCAATGGGTTGGAGAAACAGGTAACATTTGATGGGAAATCGGGCCTTGAGTACGGTACGTCAGTCCACCGGAACGAATTTGGCATCAACAAAGGACTCTTCTGGTCCCCCAAAGGAGACCTCCTGGCCTTTTACAGGATGGATGAGTCGATGGTGACTGACTACCCTTTGGTTGATATCGACACCCGGGTTGCCGAAGTCGCCCCAACAAAGTACCCGATGGCTGGGATGACCAGTCACGAGGTAACGGTCGGTGTTTACAATCCGGCTGCCGGTTCAACCATCTTTCTAAACACCGGTAAGCCGGCCGACCAGTATCTCACAAACATCACATGGAGTCCCGATCAGCAGTTTATTTACGTGGCCGTTCTCAACCGGGATCAGAATCACCTCTGGTTGAATCAATATGACGCAACTGAAGGCACGTTTATAAAAACACTTTTTGAAGAGAGCAGCGAGAGCTATGTGGAGCCACAGCATGAGCTTTTTTTCCTGCCGGATGATCGGGAAACGTTTGTATGGATGAGTGACCGGGATGGATACAATCATCTCTATCTTTATAATACCACCGGAGATCTGATCAATCAGCTGACAAAAGGAGAATGGGTGGTGACAGATTTCACCGGCTTTGATCCCAAAGGAACAACAGCCTATTTCATGTGTACGAAAAATGATCCACTGGGCGATTTCTTCTATGCGGTGGACCTTCGCTCCCTTGAACTGACAGAGATCACAAAGACCCCTGGCAGCCACAGGGTGCTGTTGTCAGATGATGCAAAATATATCCTGGATACATACTCCTCTCTAACCGTTCCATCCCTGACAGAGGTGCTTGATAATCGGGGGAGGAAGATCAACGTGGTACAGCAGAGTCCGGATCCGCTGAAAGAGTACGAACTGGGAGAAACCATGATTTTTACAATTCCCAATGCAGATAGCATTGATCTCTATTGCCGGCTGATCAAACCGGTTGGGTTTGACTCCACGAAGCAATACCCGGTTTTCATCTATGTTTACGGAGGGCCTCATTCCCAGCTGGTAACAGACTCGTGGTTAGGGGGGGGAGGGTTCTTCCTGAACTACCTGGCTCAGCAGGGGTATGTGGTCTTCACACTGGACAACAGGGGGACGGCTAACCGTGGCACTGACTTTGAGCATGCTATTTTTAGAAGGGTTGGAACCTGTGAGCTGGCCGATCAGATGAGCGGTGTAACCTATCTGAAATCTCTTCCCTGGGTTGACACTTGCCGGATTGGCATCAACGGATGGAGCTATGGTGGGTTCATGGCGCTAACGATGGCCTTGCGAAATCCGGGTCAGTTTCCTGTAGTAGTGGCCGGTGGCCCTGTTGTTGACTGGAAATATTACGAAGTGATGTATGGTGAGCGATACATGGATACCCCGGAAGCCAATCCACAAGGGTATGATACTTCCTGCCTGCTGAATTATGTAAAGAACCTGACCGGCGATATCCTGATCATCCAGGGATACCAGGATAATACAGTCGTCCCGCAGAACTCGTTGAACTTCATTAAAAAATGTGTAGACGAGGGCAAGCAGGTCGATTTCTTCCTATACCCAAACCACCCTCATAACGTCAGGGGCAAGGACCGGGTGCATTTGAATACCATGATTGTTGACTACTTCAACGAGCATTTAAAGATTAGCGATTAGCTATTTCGCCATTTGGCTCCGTGAAACTCCCCGGAATTATACCGCGCACTGCGGGAAACCGATTCACCATTTCCATTTTCGCCGGGATCTAACCCGGTTTCGACCGGCTTTTTCTTCTTTTCAACGATTTTATTTATACTGAATCTAAATTAATCGTACTTTTGCTGCATGACTCATTGCTGTATCATTCATCAATCGTTAAGTAGCTGATAATCATTTGTTAATCTTTTGTTAAATCGACGATTTTTTGTAACCTTTTCATTTTATTTGCATCTTATTACCCAAACACAAAATCAGACAATCATGAAAACAATAAAATATCTTATCCTCTTCCTGATCCTTTTTCTGAGTGGAACTGCACTTTTCGCAACAGTCGACGGGACAACCATCAAAGAGACTACCCCCTTGGTTAAGCTGGAATTAAAACTATTGATTCCACAGATTCCTTACATAGCCTCGTTTGAAGAGGCAGAGATTGAAAACATGACCATTTTGTTAATGGATATAGCCAGGAAGTTTGCTCCGGTGATGCCAACGGAAGCATGTTTTAACGATATACTGCCTGATGACGATGGTCTTTCACCTGTTGTACCTCTGGTGGCCCCATACAGCGAGTCCCTTTAACATCCATATATATCCACTGTGCTAGTGAAAATGCCGCCCCGGTCCTCGGGGCGGTTTTTTTAATGTCTTTATATTGCTTATTCGATAACCAACTTCCCTACCTGTACCCCTTTCTCCCCAACCAACTTTACAAGATAGACTCCACTGGGCAAACTACTGATGTCAATCTCAGTTTTAGGTTGTGTGATCTGTTGGCTCATGAGTTCTTGCCCTTGCAGGTTTATGATAGATACTTGACCTTGGGAAGATGTTTCTATAGTGATGTGAGTGGAAGCGGGGTTGGGGTACACCGTCAAATCCGGCATAGCATCCAGGTCTGGAAAACCAACACCAAATGGTCTCATTTTATGAACAAACATATCTGATACACTCGCAGAGGTCAGTGAATATGTTCCGGCACCCGGGTCAAAATCGGCCGTTCCTTCAAAGGATCCAGTCGTGTACATATTTCCGACATCATCGACTGTAATACTCATACCTATATCATCTAATGTTCCTCCCAAAGACCCAGCCCATTCATGGTTGCCTGAAATATCCAATTTACTGATAAAAACATCCTTATTCCCATGTGATGAGAGCCAATAGTATCCAGGTCCCGGATCAAAATCTGTTGTACCCGAAAAATCCCCCGTTACATAAAGAGATTCATCAGGACCAATAGCCATATCATAACTATAATCCCCTCCAAAGTTCTTTACCCAGATAGAATCTCCCAAATTACTATACTTTGAGACATATAGCGCTCCTCCACCAATAGCTTTACCATCCAGATTCGTATAAATTGGGAGTCGACCTGTTGAGTAAACATTCCCATTATCGTCTACCAAAATCGCCTTTCCTATGTCATATGTGACGGTCCCCAATCTTTTTGCCCAAACAAAATCCCCCGATACATTCAGTTTTGACAGGAAAATATCCTCCCAACCTGCTGAAGTAAGAGGATATGTTTCGGGTCCCGGATCAAAATCAGCAGTTGTCATAAAACTGCCCGTAGTGTAGACATTCCCTGAATTATCAACATCAATACTTTCTCCCTGATCATCAGATCCACCTCCTAGCTGCTTTGCCCAAACAAATTGTCCAGATGAGTTCAATTTACTAACAAATATGTCGAAGTTTCCGAAAGAGGTCAGGGAAAAGACTCCTGAACCAGGATCAAAATCGACAGAGTACTCAAAATGCCCTGTTGAATATACATTGCCGGATCCATCTACGGAAATTCCATACCCTCGTCCATTTTGAGAACCAACCATTTGTACTGCCCAAACAAAATTCCCATCCTGATCTAGTTTGCATATATAGATATTACGTGCGCCATTCGATGTTAGATTGTAGGTTCCAGGACCTGGGTCAAAATCAGCAGTTCCGTATAACCATCCGGTTGTATAAGTATTTCCATCATCATCAATTGCCATGTCGTATGCATAAACCACTTCAGTTCCTCCAATCTGTTTTGCCCAAACAAGATTACCTGAGGCATCAAGCTTTGTAATAAAAACATCCCCGTTTCCTATAGAAGTCAGAGTAAAAATGCCCGGACCCGGATCAAAATCACATACTCCCTGGAACCAACCCGTTGTATATACATTACCAGATCCGTCCACTTCGATAGCGTTACATAGTCCGGTGGAGGGTCCACCAAATTGTCCAGCCCATTGTAGGCATTGGGTTTTAGCAGTCTGAAATGCCATTAAAGTGGTTATCAGAATAAAAAGTACTTTCATCAGATTATTTCCCGTTTTCATTTATGACGCTTATTAATAGTTGGTTTTAAAACTCGGATTCAACCTTTAATTCCATTTTGTGATAGTGATATTCATCCATCTTTCTATAGCATTTTAGTTGAAAATAAATTTCTTCTACTAATTCTCACTGTGTTTAGAAATTATGCGCCTTAACGGGTGGCAGCAGTCGACGTGGCGGGCGTTACTTGATTAAGCGTTTGTGTTCGTTTTTTCTTCATTTACTTTCGTTGTCGTTTACTTTGAATCACTTGGCCTACCTGGTTTCGGGTGCAGGTTT
>CAYUZX010000013.1:59045-62013 GCA_964449285.1 uncultured Prolixibacteraceae bacterium | reverse complement strand
CCTTCCTGAAGACAGTGAACGATTCTACTTATTGGGGAAAGGCAGAAGGTATTCACTCAAAGAAAGAAAGGTGCTCGAATGATTTGATCTGTTCTAAAGGAGAATCCGAACGGCATCTTTTGGGTTTTCAAGGTCGAATTTAATGATTGATAGCTCAGGCCCATCATGAGCAGCATTGAATGAAACTGTTTGATGAAAAGACTGAAACCATTGTCCTGTAAGACGGGTTGATTCATGAACATGACCGTGAAGGGTTAACAGAGGTTGTTTCTCCTCAATAAACCGTTTTATTGCAATACTCCCCACATTGACATCCACCGGGACATAATCAACCATCGTCCCATCTAATGCTGCCCTATCGAGGAAGGTTTTATAAGGGGGTGAATGAAAGAGAAAAACCGCCTTTGATAAATCTTCATTTTTAGTCAGTTCCTCTAAATCTTTCTGAATTGTTCCAAACTCGATATCGTTGGTTAAATCTGTGGTCCTGAATCCTTCGGAGGGGTGGGTGCAACCAGGGTCCACATAGCGTGAAACGTCATATCTTTCCCAATCTTTCAGCTGAAAGGGAGTTGGTGGAATAAATGAATATCCATATACAATATATTGTTTAAAGAGAACTTTGCGTTGGTTTATATATGAAAACAGACCGCTGACACTTTCTCTCAAAAATTCTTCCTCCTCAATTCTTGCATCATCATTACCCAGAATTAAGCAAATAAGCGGGTAGTGATTTTTCAATACCAATCTAAGCCGGTTCAGGTTAGGAAAAAAATAATCCTTTACAAAATCATTAAAATTTCCTTCTTTCAGTAAGAAATGTGGCAGCAGATCACCTCCCAGGAAAACAGCTTCAGGTTTTTCATGCTCAATTACCGAAAACAGCTTTTGATACCTGTGAATTTTTCCGTGCAGATCGCTGGCAAAAAAACACTTAGTCATTTGACCTCTTTTTGATGAGCTTCGCACTGTTATCAATAGCCCCTATCATTGAAGCGTAACTATTTCTATTCATAATATCTTCATCTGTAATTATGTGAAGGTCAATTAAACCGTCTGTTTTATACCCGGTTTTCATTAAGTTAATTTCTGAAAGGCATAGGCTCCATCCCTCAAACCAGGCTTTTAATTCTTTTTCCTGACATGCATCCCCTCTGAAATGGATTAGTATATCAATATCACTTGCAGGTCCCGACGTAGCATTTTTTGTGCTCCCAATGAGGTACATCGCCTCAACTCCAAATTTTTCAAGATTAAATTTCGCAGCAATTTTACATGCTATTTCATGACGCCAGATCCAATGAATATCAGATTGAACAGGTAATAAATCGGCCGAATTCTCATTCATTCCCTCCTCTTTATTTTTATTTCGTTCTAACGTTTTCAGAGTTATCAATAATTTTTTATTGAAAATATAGGCGCTGATAATCGATGAAATTGTATTCAATAACTTTTGCTCCTCGGGTAAAAATTGGCTGTCAACAACTAATCGCTTGAATTTAACATAATACACCTCAATTTTACCAAATACTTTCTCGTCAATAATAATATCAGCATGCTGGACCCACTCCGTTTCAGTCCAACCAGGTTCCATATAAATTTTGTTTTCAAATGTTATTTTTACCCTGGTGATCATAGGATATTGCCAACCACCCCAAATATGCTTAACGATTTCCATTAAGAATTTCTCAACAGGCAAATTCTCATTAACTATTCCCTGTACCTTATACAGGCATTTCATCTCTTTTTCCCTCTCTCGAAGGCTGGAGATGATATCCTCATATGCAGAGTTGTCCAGAATCATAAATATTGTGTTTTCAGGTCAATAATTAAGCCAAAGATACATTTTTATACTCTTTATCCCTGACTATAATGGCATCCGTTAATTTCTGTTCCAACTCCTAAAAACAATCAGTGGAATTTGTACTTTTGTTTGCCGGATCCTGTATTCTGGATTCAGAATAAAGCGCCCGCAAACAACATATTATAACATTAAGTTTCTATGCCCGGAAAAACCTTTGTCGAAAAAATCTTTGGAGCCGATGCAGGCAGCATCGTGTTTGCCACACCCGATATCATCCTCTCGCACGACAACACCGCCAGTATCTACAGTACATTTAAAAAAATGGGAGGTGAAACCCTTGTAAATCCCGATGCCTTGTTGATCACCCTCGACCACAATGCACCACCGACCAATTCGAAATTAGCTAACGATTACCAGACAATCCGCGATTTTACGGAAAAATTTGGTGTAAAGAAGTTCCATGATGTTGGCGAGGGTATCTGTCATCAACTGATGGCACTCTATGCCCGACCGAAGATGATCATTGTGGGAAGCGACAGCCATACCGGTACGGCCGGGGCATTCAATGCCTTCGCTGCCGGTATTGACCGGACCGAAACAGCCGGACTATGGAAACAGGGAGAGACCTGGTTTCGGGTTCCCGATTCTGTTAAGATCATCCTTCAGGGCAAATTACCTGAAGGGGTCTATGCCAAAGACCTGGCTCTCTGGATCATTGGCATGATCGGAAGCAGTGGCGCCGATTACATGTCGATTGAATTTCATGGAGAAGGCGTCATGTCACTCTCCATTGCCGACCGGATGGTTCTCGCCAACCTGGCCAGCGAAATGGGCGCCAAAAATGCAGCATTTCCAGCAGATGAAGTGCTGCAAGAGTATCTGGGAGAAAAAACCATAGGAGTTTGGGCCGACCCGGATGCCACATATGTCAAAGAGATCACGATCAATCTGGCGGATCTCTTTCCGGTTGTGGCTGCCCCTCATAATGTAGATAACATCAAAGCCCTTTCAGAAGTTCAGGGTACGAAGATCCAACAGGCTCTTATAGGAACATGCACAAATGGTCGACTGGAAGATCTTCGGGAAGCGGCAGCGGTTCTCAAAGGGAAACGGATTCCCCGCTTTATGCAACTTCTTGTCATCCCGGCATCCAAAGAGATCTAT
>CAYUZX010000013.1:0-58945 GCA_964449285.1 uncultured Prolixibacteraceae bacterium | reverse complement strand
ATCACCGATCCGCGGGTGAAACCGCATAATGATGTTTACCCGTTTCACATCCCTCAAAGTGCCACTGTCGACATCCGTGAAGGAGATGACAGATACAACTCGCACACCTGGAACTATGCCGATGTGGATAATCTCAATACTGACCAGATGTTTGCCGGAAACCTGACTTACAACGTCCAAAGTTCAGAACCGGATAAAATCCTGCCTTATCTGTTCAAAGGATTCGATGACAGCTTTACCGAGCGCGTTAAACCAGGAGATATCATCATGGCCGGAGCAAACTTCGGGTGCGGCAGTTCCCGGGAACATCCTGCTGTCGGACTTTCCCGCGCAGGTGTCAAGGCCGTGATCTGCAAATCAGTAAACCGGATATTCTACCGTTCCTCTGTCAACCAGGGGTTGCCAATCATTCTCCTTCCTGAAGCTGTTGATGCCTTTAAACAGGGTGACCCGGTGAATATCGATTTTGAACAGGGTATCGTCAGGATTGCTGGGAAAGAGTTCAGATTTGCGCCATTGCCCTCCAAGCTGATGGAGATCTTTCAGGCAAAAGGACTCATCAATTATGTGAAAACCCGATGAAAAGGCTACTCCGGGGAGTCCTGTTTATCACAGTCTCAATCCTTCTGGTTTGGATACTAAAACAGGTCTTTCCGAAAAATACCGGAGCCCTCAACTATTTTCTTATCTTTCTCTTCCTGGATGCCTTCTTGTGGGTAATCACCTGGCAAGAGATCCGATCGCTGAAACCGGTCTATAGATACCTCCTTGGAATCCTCTTTTGGATGCCCTTTGGATTGGTGATTGCAGGAGTCACCTATGGCTTCTTCAGCACTTACTATTTCTGGCCCCGTTTTATAAAAACATACCTGACAAGCGTTGTCTTCATCGCTTATGCTACAAGAATCCTTCCCATAATCTTTCTTTTTGCCACCCTTCTATATCAGGGAGTCTTACTGATCCTGGCAAAGCTCTCTCCTCGTTTCAAACTGTGGAATCGGAAACCCCGGAAGCTCTTTCTGGCAGGATGGTTTCTAGGTTCACTTCTTTTTATTCTGATGCTGGCCGGCATGGTAATTTGGGAGCATCACTTTAAGGTGAGGAAAAGTGAGATCACACTCGAGAAACTTCCACGTTCATTTGATGGTTTGCGGATCGTGCAAATCTCAGATCTACATCTTGGAAGTTGGAACCGAAAATCCAAACTTGAAGAACTCGTTGAGTTAATCAACAAACTCCATCCCGATCTTCTCTTTTTTACAGGAGACCTGTGTAACTACTCAACCATGGAAGCATGGCCATTTCAGGATATATTGAGAAAAATCGATTCAAAATATGGCGTCTATGCAATTCTGGGGAACCACGACTACGGAGCCTACATGACATGGACCTCTTCAGAAGCAAAAAAGCAAAATATGCTGGACCTCGATAGATTTTATGATGAAATGGGATGGAAATTGTTAAAAAACGAACACGACGTACTGGTCTTGAACGGTGATAGCCTTGCAATAATAGGCGTAGAAAACTGGGGAGTTATAGGTAGGTTCCAACGACTTGCCGACATGCCAAAAGCACTAGCTGGCACCGAAACCATCTTGACGAAACTCTTGCTATCTCATGATCCAACACACTGGGACAGCATCGTAAGTAAATCATATCCCGATATCGATCTCACATTCTCCGGGCATACTCATGGTGGCCAGGTGGGAATTGAAACCAGCCAGTGGCAGTGGAGTTTCGTCCAGTATCTCTATCCTGAGTGGGCCGGTTTATATCAAAAAAAATGGGAGAATGGAACCACACAATATCTCTACGTAAACCGCGGTGCAGGAACGATTGGATATACCGGACGAGTGGGGATTTGGGCAGAGGTAACGCTGATCGTGTTGAGGAGTGATGAGGGTGGTGGGGATGGTGAGGGTGGTGGGTTGTGATTTTTTTATATTTTCATGGCGGTTTTTTTTACTTAATAACGATGTATGAATAAAACCCGGATGTCGGCTGAAGCTTTTGAAGCAATTGAAAGGCAAAAAACATTGCTTGAAATCTCCAGGCTATATGATCCCAATTTCAATCGAACATGGGAATCAATCACGGAAATAGCTTCGCCGGTTTTAAACGCCGATAGAGCAAGTATATGGTCATTGTCAAAGGATAGTTCCAGGTTGATATGCAAGGATATTTATATCAGGTCATCATCAGATCATGCTTCCCGCATCGAGCTTAAATGCAACCTTTATCCAACGTATATAAATGCCCTTGAGACCTCCAGGTTCATTGATGCTTCAGATGGAGTGAACGATCCCAGAACATCCGAATTCACAATTGGCTACTTGAATCCCCTCAACATTAAATCGCTCCTGGATGTTCCTATTTGGATAGAAGGTAAGCTCTCAGGGGTGCTCTGCTTTGAGTATCTTGATAAAATCCATACCTGGTCGCTCGAGGAGAAAGAGTTCGCCGCCTCCCTGGCAGATCTCGTTTCAGCGAAATTTGAAGCATTGGAAAGGAGCAGAGCTGAGATTGAACTTTCTTTATCAGAAAAACGTTACCAGAATATTCTAGACAATGCCCTGATCGGAATTTTCAGATCAAAACCCGATGGAACATTCCTTTTTGGAAATCCTGCCATTGCTACCATCCTGGAATTTGATTCCGTAAATGATCTGCTTCAGATAAACACGGTACAGTTATACCATTCAAGGCAGGACCGTAAAAGGATGATTGATCAAATTCGACAAAAGACCAAATTACGGGACTTTGAGCTAACACTCGTCTCCAATAAGGGTAATCTGAGAAACTGTATGATCAATGCCTACCTGGAAGAGGGAGAAATTGCTGGAATGATGATAGACGTGACGGAACAAAAGAGAATTTTGAAAGATCTGGAGGAAGCTAGAAAGCGTGCCGAAGAGTCGGATCGTCTTAAAACTTCGTTACTGGCTAATATGAGTCATGAACTTCGGACCCCTATGAACTCGATCCTGGGATTTTCCGAGCTACTACTGAACGATTCTAAGGATCCTGAGACATTGTTCTACAGCAAAAAGATTCTTGGTTCGGGGAAACGACTGATGAACACACTGCAAGCAATCCTTGAGCTAGCTGACATGGAGACCACCCGGTCAAAGATTCTATTCAAGGAGGTGGATTTGCATGAGGTGTTGTCGTCAGTTTTATCGCCATTTCAACCCCAGGCAAGCGAAAAAGGATTATACCTGATGACTGAGATTGATACTCGGCACAAAGCTTGGGGCGACGAGAATCTGCTCAAACTGGTGTTTCAGAACCTGATCGACAATGCTTTCAAATTTACCATTGCAGGAGGTATAACCGTTGAAACCACACTTAAGAAAAGTGATGGGGAGAATTGGGCATTGATCCGATTTAAAGATACTGGAATAGGAATCGATTCTGAATCCTTTGAACAAATCTTTCAGGAATTCCGTCAGGCCAGCGAAGGATATGACCGTCGTTATGAAGGAACTGGCCTGGGACTGACCCTTTCTAATAAAATGATCCAATTGATGGGAGGTAAGATAACCATCGAAAGCAAGGTAGGTCTTGGCTCTACCTTTACAGTCTGGTTGTCTGTTTTATCAGCCGGCAGCAAACCCACTGACAAGGCAATGTCCCAATCCCAAGAATCACAAGTACTCCCGGTTCAGGAAACACCTTCGCTTCAGGAACTTCCCGTTGTGCTAGTTGTTGAGGACAATGAAGACAATGCTGAAATTGTGAAACTCTTCTTGAAATCGAAATACCGGATAGACAGGGCCTCTGATCGTACCACCGCATTGAAAATGGCTGAAAACAAACAATACAAAGCAGTATTACTGGATATAAACCTGGGAATAGGGATGAATGGATTGCAGATCGTTCGTGAATTACGTAGTCAGAAATCTTATCAAAACACGCCGATCATTGCAATTACAGGATATACAATGGCGGAAGACCGTGACAAGATTATGAGTGCTGGATGCTCACACTATATCGCCAAACCATTTACAAAATCAATTATTGTGAATGTAATGGCTCAGGCTATGCAATGTGACGTTATTTGATTGCCCTGGAGACCTGGATAAATGACACCTCAACATCTCCTCCCTGTGGATATAAACTGATCCAATTGTTATCTTCCCGATACCATGGATCCTGGTCTTTCACGCTGATTAGACGTTCGTTTACCTCTCCATCTGGAGTGATATTGCGAATGGCCAGTCCCCCGCTAGTCTGATCCCCATTCCCATAACGCATCAGGATATTGAAACTGTTGTCAGATAAATTTTTCACTTTCAGGTAGATGAAATTGTTACGCCTTGAAGCAATGTTCACCGGAACAAACGGGAACTTTTGCTCCTCCCCTGCTTTAATGAGAATTGTCGTATTCAGGACATCTGCGATTGCGTTTTCAGAAATTGTTTTTCGGATCTTGGCAATCATCTGGCGGGGGTAATCCTCATTAGGCAAAAACGCGACAGCTCGGGTAAAGGCATCAATAGCCTTATCGTATTCATAGGTATTGAAAAATCCATTCCCCTCTCCCACTGCTTTGTCGTAATCAGCTTTATTAGCACGGTAAATGCTGTCGATCTTAACATTGGACAGGCGTAACTGCTCCTTTGGATGCTCCTCGTCGGGAAATAAGTCAAGCGCTTGCTGGAAATTTTCTCTTGCTTTGAAATACTCTTTTACAGAAAATAGCTGATCGCCATTGATTACAAGTTTATCGAACGTCTGTCTACGTCCTTGAATCTCAGCCAGGATATTGTTTATCTCTTTGATCTTCTCCCTGGGGTAGCTCTCTGTTGTTTTTATCAATGAAGCATTCTGAAATGCATCCCGGGCATCTTCAAACCGTTTTTCCGCAAGAAAAAGGTCGGCGCTGGTGATAGCTGCCTGGTACTCATCATTCACTCGCTTAATTTCGACTTGTATGCGATCGATCTCCGCGATTTGCTCTTGCCAGTAACTTTTTTGAGGCCGAAGATTCCCTGCTTGAGTATACTCCACTCGCGCTGAATCAAAGGATCGCGTGCTAAAGAGTTGATCAGCATGAGTAATCATGGAATTATAATCTTTGTCAATCTGAAGCTGACGTGCTATCTCCTGTTTGATCGAATCGATTTGCCGAAGCTTCTGGCCGGGATATTTTTCCGAAGGTTTCAACACTTGTGCACTCTGGTATGCAGCAATAGCCGGATCCCACGACTTATCTGCAAACAACCTGTCACCTGTCCCAACCTCTTCCTGATAGCGCTTATCCAATAACTGTTGCCTCGCAACATCCTGTAATGCTGCATCAATCTCAGCCAGTTTTGTTTTTGGGTATAGCTCTCCCGGCTTCAGACCGGAAGCCATTTCAAATTCACTCCTGGCATCTGTGAACAAATCGGCCGACAGCAAGCTGTCGCCGTTTATAATGGCCTGTGAATACTTAGCCTCAAAGGCAACTATTCGCTCATTCTCAGCTAAAATGCCCTCAATTTCAGCCACCTTTGCCGCAGGATAGCTTTCCGTGGGTTTCAATAACAACGCCTGATTGTATCCCTCTTTTGCAGTATAATACTCCTTTTTCGCGATCAATTTGTCTGACGAAGCAATTAACGCGGCATACTCTTCATCCAGTGCCTTTTGGTTTACGATGGCCAAGAGGATGCTGTCAATTTGTGAAATTCGAACTCCGGGCAACGATTCTGTCGGTTTTAGTGTTTGTGCCACAGTGAATGTAACCCTGGCCGAGTCATATGCATTTGCTGTAAAAAATTTCTCTGCAGCAACGATCTTCTCCTGGTAAGCCTGATCCTGAGCCCGAAGCCATGCAATCTCATTTAGTTTTTCCCCGATAATGACGAGTTGTTGAGCGGGGTAAAGCTCTTCCGGTTTTAATTTCTGTGCCTGCTGATAAGTGGTTTTTGCCTGCTCCCAGGTATGGTTCGTAAAAAACTGATCCGCTTTGGTTATGGCTTCCTCGTATTGTTGATTCAGCGTTTGCATCCTGGCATATTCTTCAAGTATAGCATCAATATCGGTGATTTTCGATGCCGGATACAATTCGGCAGGTTTCAGTGAGAGGGCAGCCTGGTAGGCTCCTTTGGCAGGCAGATAAGCGTTCAACTCAAGCAAACTGTCTCCTTTGATAATGGCAGTATTGTAATCGGATTCAAGCTTCTCCTCCCGGGCGGCATTCTCCACCATAAGGGTGTATTGGGCATCCAGTTCCTGCTGTCGGGCGAGTGCCGCTGCCAAAAGAGTCCCGATCTCCGAAATCTTCTGCTGTGGATAAGCTTCGTCCGGCTTGACAGCCAGAGCATTCTCATATTCCGCTTTGGCCTCCGGGAATGCTTGTTCGGCAAACAACCTGTCGGCATTTGCGATGGCCAAATTGTATGCCTCCTCCATCGCCATCTCATTGGCCTTTTGTTCGCCAACTCCTGCGGTGGTTTTAGAAAGCATTGCTTTAGGATAGGATTCGTTGGGTTTGATCTGCAATGCCAGCTGATAGTTCTGGCGTGCCCGGATGAAATTCTTATCTATATAAAAGCTGTCGGCCAGGTTGACGAATTTTTCGAAATCGGCATTATTTTTAGCAATCCGGGCAAGGATCCCGTCTATCTCACTGATCCTCTGCGCAGGATAAACCTCCTTCGGTTTCAGTACCAGCGCCTCCTCGTATCCACTCCGTGCATCAGGATAGCGGGTTTCTGCAAAAAGCTGATCGGCACGAGTAATTGCATCTTTATACGCTTCCTCCATTGCAGCCAAATCGGCCAAAATCTTCGTTAGCTCATTGATCCGCTCCTGGGGATAGGGTTCTGCAGCTTTCTGCTGAAGTGCTTTTTGGTACTCAAGTAATGCCCGCTGATAGCTCTTCGAAGTGTAGAAATTGTCGGCATTAGTAATTGCCTGCTGGTAAAGTTCTTCTCTCACCTGCTGATCCACCAGAATCTTGATGATGGCGTTGATCTTCTCTTTGGGATAAGCCTCGCCCGGGAGAATCTTGCTGGCATTCTCATATTGACTCTTCGCTTTATCGTAATCCTCTGAAGCGAACAATTTATCAGCGCTGGCTATGTTAACATCATAGAGGATATTTTGCGCCTTATTGGAGCGAAGGAGTTCCATGGTTTGATTCATCTTCTCCCGTGCAAAGACATCATCGGGTTTGGTATCGATAGCCATCTGG
Source organism: uncultured Prolixibacteraceae bacterium (assembly GCA_964449285.1). Classification (GTDB taxonomy): domain Bacteria; phylum Bacteroidota; class Bacteroidia; order Bacteroidales; family FEN-979; genus QYOJ01. The sequence continues at coordinate 51,759 of CAYUZX010000013.1, read as the reverse complement.
TAGGAGGCCTTGGCATTGAGGTAATCCTTTTTCACGAAATACGCATCCGCCATGGAGATCAGCCGACTGTACTCTTCCTGTGTTTTTTTCTGCTGGGCGATCAACCCTTCCACGCGAATGATTCGTTCCTGAATAGAAGGGACATCCGGCTTCAGAGCTTTTGCTTTCTTCAGCACAACCATGCACTCTTCATAGCGTTGCTGATTAAACAACTCGGTGATTGAAGCCAGCATCTTCTGGTAAGTAGAGTCAAAGGATGGTGTTTGTGAGGAGTAGGTTGTATCCGGGGGAGAAGTATGTTGCAAATGCACCGGGAAGACGGGGAGGAACAATTCGTATGCAACAGCCAGAGAAGCGACAAAAAGGATGAGTAAAACAAGGTAGCTGGATCTCTTCCGTAAACTTCTATTCATAACTTTTAAACGCTGATTCTGGAAATTAATTTTACGGAAGATCAATAAACGATAACCCCATCCCTGATTGTAAGTTTTCGGTCGGCCATATCTGCCAATTCCTGATTGTGTGTAACAATCACATAGGTTTGATCAAAATGGTCCCTCAGTTCAAAGAAAAGTTTATGAAGATCAACGGCGGAAGCCGAATCTAAATTCCCGGATGGTTCATCTGCAAGGATTACGCCTGGGTTGTTGATCAATGCCCGGGCAACTGCAACCCGTTGCTGTTCACCTCCCGACAGTTCCGATGGTTTATGATCGGCACGCTCTTCAAGCTTCATGAATGCGAGAAGTTTCCGGGCCCTGTTTTTTGCATCCTGCTTTGAGTGATTTGCAATGAACGCCGGGATGCAAATATTTTCCAAAGCGGTAAATTCCGGTAGTAGATGATGAAACTGGAATACAAATCCAATCTGACGGTTCCGAAAATCGGATCGCCTCTTCTCATTCATCTTCTGCAATGGGAAGTCACCGACCTGAACCTCTCCAGAATCAGCTTTATCAAGCGTTCCGAGAATATGAAGCAGGGTGGACTTCCCTGCACCGGATGCACCAACAATGGAGATGATCTCTCCCTTTTTAACTTCGAGGCTGATCCCCTTCAACACTTCCAGCGAACCAAAAGATTTATGTATATCCCTTGCAATGATCATTTTCCTCCGATAAACGGCAAAGTTACTAATGTTATTTTGAAATTCGGTTGCTAGTTAGTACTTTTGAAGTCTCGCAAAAGACAGATATACATATGAATCTACACGAATACCAGAGCAAGATGCTTCTCCGCAAAAACGGAGTACCGGTTCCGGAAGGAATTCTTGCTAACACTTCATCTGAAGCAGTTAAAGCAGCGGAGGTCATCCAGAACTCCACTGGATCCGACAAATGGGTGATCAAGGCTCAGGTACATGCCGGAGGGCGTGGAAAAGGCGGCGGTGTAAAAGTCGCTAAAACACTGGATGAGGTACGATTCTATGCCGACCAGATTATTGGAATGAACCTGGTTACTCCTCAAACCAGTGCTAAAGGCAAGAAAGTCAGAAAGATATACGTTGAACAAAATATCTTTTATCCGGGTCCGACTGAACCCGCCGAGATTTACTTCAGTGTGCTTCTTAACCGGCAGAAAGGCCACATCATTCTGATGTACTCCCCAAGGGGCGGAATGGATATTGAAAAGGTTGCTGAAGAGACACCCGCATTGATCTTTACAGAAGAGATCGATCCGATCATCGGTTTGCAGCAGTTTCAGTCCAGGAAGGTGGCCTTCAACCTGGGACTATCCGGAGAGGCATATAAAAACATGATCAAATTTGTTAAGGCAGTCTACAATACGTATGTCAACTCCGATGCTTCACTCGTTGAAATCAACCCGGTTTTCAAAACTTCAGACAATAAAATTCTGGCCGCCGATGCTAAACTGACTATCGACAACAATGCGTTGTTCCGTCATCCCGACATCGTCTCCATGCGTGATTTCGATGAAGAAGATCCCATTGAGGTGGAAGCCACGGCGTTCGACCTCAACTATGTTAAACTGGACGGAAACGTGGGTTGCATGGTTAATGGAGCTGGACTGGCCATGGCGACCATGGATATCATCAAAATCTCTGGAGGCGAGCCGGCAAACTTCCTTGACGTTGGAGGGAGTGCAAATGCCAAGCGTGTGGAAGAGGGGTTCCGTATCATCCTGAAAGATCCCAACGTAAAAGCGATTCTGCTCAATATTTTCGGCGGTATTGTTCGTTGCGACCGGGTAGCTCAGGGGGTAGTTGACGCCTATCACAACATCGGAGATATCCCCGTTCCAATCATCGTAAGACTTCAGGGCACGAATGCCGAAGAAGGAAAGAAACTGATAGATGAGTCGGGGCTGCGTGTTCATTCTGCCATCACCCTTCAGGAGGCTGCAACCCTGGTGACCCAGGTATTGAACTGATAACCATCCTTAAACCCGTTTCAAAACAGCGGATTCTCCTTTCTGACCCGATCCTCTTCAACTACGAGGAAATTTCTTACCTGGTCGATCTCCTCCAGGCTGCTATCAGTAAAAGAGAACTTCTTTTGACCGCCATTCGCGTTTGGCTTCGCCGAGCTCCGGTTCGCTCCGGTTCGGGTTTCGGGTTCCGTATTTCCAGAATCCAACATCAAGGAAATCAACTCTTCCGGATAGAAAGTTTTCAGCCAATCAACCAGATTCTCCTCATCCTGGCCTCCCTCCTCCTGATGCCTCTTTTTCAAATATTGCAAGATCCGTAACCCATCGAATTTTTCATGACAAGCCCTGATAAATTGATGCATCTCTCTGGAATTTCTACGTAGCGTCGCGAAGGGGTCTTCTTCCCCTGTTTGCTCCTGAAGGATCCTGGTAACAGGGGTTTCAAGGGTCCGTATGTACATCTCCTTGAAAAAGCTATAACTCTCTCCGATCTCATCAAACAACCTGTAGGAATAGACCGGGTAACTTCCCCAGTCACCACCGGAACCACGGATCATGGCCGGGCCGGTTCCAAAAAAAACACGCGACGAGAATCTGGCTGCAGGAAAGACTTTCTCCCGGTTCCAGTTGATCAGCTTTCCTGCTTTTCGGAGCTTCTGCAGAAAATAGAAATCCTCCCCGCTGAGTTTCGGCGTCATCCCCCGAACCTTGCGGTAAGCCCATACAGGAAAGGCCATTGCCGATCCAAGTGCAGTGAATGCATATGGACTCTTGATTCTCCACAGGTTTAAGAGATAGTATCGCATATAGATCTCATATCTCAGGATTGCGCGCGCAGCATCCTGATCATCAGGCAAATGATGATAATATGGAATCGATAACGCAGTCGCATGAGGATGTGTCGACATGGCTTCAGCCACAGATTCGAAATAGCATTCGGAAAAGAGCGTGTCGGCATCCAGGCTAAGGATAATATCGTCTGGCTCGGCTTTACGGGAAATTTGATCCATTACGGTTTTCCTGGCCCAACCTACACCATGTCTCTTCCCGATCCAGCCTGCACCCCTTGAGCTCCTGTCAATCACCTCCACCGGAAAACCTGAGACATTCTCAAGAAGGGAGAGGCTTTGGGTATTATTTTTACAAGCTGATAACCGTGAGGGGTCGACCCACCACGCCTCCGGCTGATTGACACAGACCACAACAGAGAAATGCCTGTAGGTTTGTTGTTCAATCAAACTGAGAATGACCGGAAGCCATTCGGGTTCATCCATCACTGGCAGAGCTACATGGATGTGTGGGAATTGCATCAATTCGATAATCCCTCGAAAAGGCTATTATCCTGAATGATCTCCACTGCCCGTATCACTTCGGGATCCATCTCATTGGCAATGATATAGAAGGAAGTGATGTTGTAAAGTTTTTGGGCAATCAACCCTTTGATCTGTGCTTTGATCAAGGGCTCAGAAGTCGTGAATTGTTCTTCATTCTTCTCCATATCAGCTTCTTCAGTAGCATTAAAGAAGAGTTCCATCAATGGCTCCCCAATTTCAAAATTGGTTTTATAGGATGCGAAATCCGGAAATTCTTTCAGTAGTTCCTGCCGGTTTTTGTCAACATATTCGCTCACAAGTGGGTTGACGATATTATTCCGCCGCACATCAATATAATAATCAGTCAGGAAAGTAGAATCCCAGGGAATAAAGACATCGGGCATGATTCCGCCGCCACCATAGACAGTCCGGCCATTTGCAGTTTGGTATTTAAGTGAATCCGGAAGTTTGATACTGTCAGCATGAACCAGTTCTCCCCTGCTATAGCGCCTGGCAAAATCCTTGTAATACTCTTCAACTCCATTCTTATATGGTTTCTGAATATAACGGCCTGAAGGTGTATGATATCTGGCTGTGGTTAACCTGATCTGGGACGTGTCGGGCAGGTTGAAAGGCCGCTGAACCAAACCCTTGCCGAACGAACGCCGACCCACAATCAACCCACGGTCCCAGTCCTGAATGGCACCGGCAACAATCTCACTGGAGGATGCACTGTTTTCATTGATCATAATCACCAGCTTCCCATTTTCAAAATTACCCCTGAAGGTAGAGTAGAAATTCTCTCTCTGGCTCCTCATCCCTTCAGTATAAACAATGATTTTCCCCAATCCGAGGAATTCGTCGGAGAGTTCAATCGCAGGTGCCATATACCCTCCGGCATTGTTTCTCAGGTCCAGGATCAGTCTCTTCATCCCTTCACCCTTCAGAAGTTTAACAGCATCCTGGAACTCCTGGGTTGTGGTAAGAGAGAACCGGTTAAGGTTGATGTACCCAATTTCGGGGGCGATCATATACACTGCATCAATACTGTTTATGGGTATCTTGTCTCGTATAATGACGTACTCGAGCAAGCCTTTTCTCCCTTTACGGTAGATTGACACGTTGACTTTTGTTCCTTTTTTCCCGCGAAGATGATCAAGAACGAACTGATTATTCACATGTTTCCCAACTACATCCTCTCCGTCAATTTTAACGATCTTATCTCCTGAGCTGATTCCGAGTTTTTCGGAAGGACCTCCCGTAAGTGGATGTACGACGACAATTGTATCCTTGAGTATCTCAAACTGAACCCCGATTCCTTCAAAATTACCTTGCAATGGTTCGTTGGCCCGCTGCAGTTCCTCTTTTGGAATGTAGATCGAATGGGGATCAAGATCTTTGAGCATCTCCACGATTGCAGTCTCAACCAGTTTATCCTCATGCACAGAATCTACATAGGCAAAATCGATGATCTGCAAAGCAACCTGTAACTTTCTAAGGCCTTCATTGGGGGTTGAATTCTGAGCTGTGAGAAACAGTGGAAACAATAACAGTAGGAATAGTTGAATGGTTATTCTATATGGCAGGTCCGACGTGGTTTTCATGGTATATATTATTAATTTTGACACTGCATTATTACGGTGCCCAAAGGTAGGATTTTTTAAGAAACCCCTCCGGGTTCCACCTTTTTCACTACTTTTAACTGCCAAAACCGGGAAATATTGCAAGCATGGACCCAGAACGAAATAAACTGATACGAAGCCTTTTTTTCCCAACGATCTTCGTCCTGATAATCTGGTTTGTGAAGGCATTGGAGGTTATTCTGGACATCTCTTTTGCCGAATATGGGTTATACCCCATGCAATGGAAAGGGATCTACGGAATTTTCACCATGCCATTTATTCACGCAGGGTGGAACCACCTGTTTGCCAACTCGATCCCACTATTCCTTCTGGCAGCATTTCTCTTCTATTCCTACAGGGAAATTGCATGGAAAGTACTGATTTTGATCTATGTCATATCCGGTCTGTGGGTCTGGTTCCTCGGCGCTCAGGGATCGTTACATATCGGCGCCAGCGGAGTAGTATATGGACTGGCGGCTTTTTTGTTCACCAGCGGTATCATCCGAAGGGAGATCAAACTCATGGCTATTACTCTCCTGGTCGCCTTTCTTTATGGTGGACTTATCTGGGGAGTCTTCCCACAATTCTTTCCAAAGGAGCGAATCTCCTGGGAAGGACACCTGATGGGTTTGCTTGCCGGAACAATCCTCGCAATTTATTTCCGCAAAGTCGGCCCCCAGCGGCCCCGCTATGACTGGGAAGATGAGGATGACGACGACAATGAAGACCCATACTCCGGTTATCATCCGGATGATCCCAAGGCTCCCAAACCACCAATACCGCCTGAAATAAGTTACCATTATAGAAATTCCAATGACCAATTACCAAATAACAAATAAATTCCAATAATCAAATAGGCTATTGCGATTTTTTTACAATAGAAGAGAATATCTTCTTTAGATCGTTTGCTTCATTTAGCAGCTCCGCCGCTTCCTTTTCAAATTGGTCTGAATTAGTCTCTTTTATCAGTCTCAGAAAATAAGCACTCTCCTTTGACTCCTTGAGACAAACTTTTATTCTATAGAGGAAGTCCTTTTTACTAAGAGATTCATTTGCCTCAATAGAATTCGCACCAACAGAACCCGATGCTCTGATTAACTGCTTACCATCTTCAATATTAGCTGTTGTACCAGGTAATTTCTTAATGAAAAGTCTTACTCGCAAAGCAAACTTTAAAGTTCTCTCTTCCAAGTCAAAGACACGTTTGGTATTTGAGTTTTCTGTCATTGATATTTATTTGAAATTTGATGTTTGTGATTTGGTCATTAAGTTTCATTCATTGTAATTTATTTGTTATTTGGAATTTGTTTCTTGGTCATTTGACGCTTATGTAAGACCTCAATCTGCTGAAAGTGACACTATCGTAGTTTTTCAACCCATTCAACTCTTCCAGATTCCCGATTCCTTTATGCCTCTTCCTATAAAGCGCAATTTCCTTTGCCAGTTCATAAGTCATGTAAGGGTGAGCAATTAATTTTTTGAAAGATATGGTATTTAGGTTCATCGGTTGGATGATTGAAGCATCAACCCTCAGGTACTTCCTGATCCCCAGATACCGGGCCGAATCCATCCCATATACCTCCATAAGCTGGTCGGTAGATATAAATCCTCCGAGTCTCTTCCTGTAACCGGTGATCCTGCGTGCGAAAGAGGGCCCAATCCCCCTGAGTCGTTGAAGGTCCAGTGTATCAGCACGATTCAACTCAATGATGAATGAGATATTCTGACAACTCTTGTTCGATTCTGTTGAATCGGAACGTTTGGCGGGATCGGTAAACTGTGAAGATGGCTGCCCCTGGAATCTCTCTAATTCAATTCTAAATGCTGAGAAATCAACCGGCTTTAACCGCCTTACATTCGGGATATATATCCTGAAGACATTGATCAATAGAACAATGAGCACAAGGATAATGATCCCCCTCTGTTCTCCTCTGCTGAAGGAGAGGTAATGTTTTATGATCTGTGTTGGTTTCATCATCTCAGCAGCCTCGCTCCAATTCTGCATTCCAGGCATCGTTTTTCGTCACAATAAGCACGCTTAAGCTGTTTAAGCGCCTGCGTATAGATGGCATTATCGGTTGGCATACCGAGTTTGGACCAGGTAGTGGTTTGGGCGTTTTTTTCTCCGGGGATCTCTTCAAGCAGGGAGATTGTCCTTTCCGAATAATGAGTCAGGTTTTTCTCCGTCCCATATAAAAAAAGCAGTGGTGCGATACCATTGATGAGAAGCAGATGAATGGTATTCGTCCCGAGCCTTTTGACTTGACAAGCTGACTCCCGTTCGAAGGTGTAATGAGAATCCCAGTAGGCGCTAGCTGTTGCCTTGAGTATTTCAATCCAGCCAGCTACCTGTACATCCTCCTGTAGACTCTCCTGAAAACCCTCGCGCTGATGAATGATATCAGCGAGTTGACTGATTCGGATGGTTGGGAAACTGACAGGCCTTAACCTGAGGAATTTCCACGTTCCCCTTTCTAGCGGTTTCAGGGAATATTTATCCTTGTAAAAAAGGTACGTCCGGAGAAGTTCAACAGGGTAACTCTCCTTGTACGATAGGTCCAGCAAACCCGCCTGTCCAAACAAAAGAGCCTCGAGGATGGGAACCTGGTCCCGATGGCGCATTAGGATACTGAGAGGAGTTGATCTTGCAAGGAGCTCAAAGGGTTGGGCATTGATCATATTTCCCATAGCGCTTGCAAGTACCTGATACGCCAGTTCATCCCACCGGTTTTTCGAATGATTCAGCCATGTTCTGAGTGATTTAATCCTGATGGTAATCCTTTCAATAGCCAGCGCAGGAGCCCATAACCTGAATATAGAGGGGTCAACCTCTTCCAACATGTTCTGACAGGGAATCCATTGCTTTGCCGACAGGATATCCTTATAAGTCGCTATGAGGGTAGCCGGATAGTTTGCACTGACCTCCAGGCAAGGAATTGGCTGATTACCTGCACCAATAACCTCCCTGTCGAAGGTGTCAACCACGTGAAGTATCACATTGTGATATGCAGGATCTGCCTGATGTCCATGACGAAACCAGTCGGCCGCACGCAGATGAATCTCTACATTTCCCGCCCACAATGTTCCTCCAATCTGAATCCGCGCATTGATAAAATCAGGGCCACTGTTACGGTTGTATTCTCCCGGATGAACGACCATCACAGGCTCTCCTGAAACACAATAAAGAGGTGCCTGGAGTAGCCTGAATCGCCACAAATAGTGTAAAAATTCTTCGGTTATCATTGGATTAAACCTGGATTTATACCCCTTAATCGGGTTTCACCTCAAAAGGTTATATCTCATCAGAAAAAAAATCGAAAAAATGAATTTGCATTCAGTCAATCAAACAAGTATATTTGCAATACCAACGTGGGGGAATTTCAGCCATGGCAGATGTTGAAACGCTTGTTTCAGGCATAGATTACAAAGTTCATAAGCTGATTGAGCAGTTGCTGATACTGCAAAAGGAGAATGAGAAATTCAGGCAAGGGATTCATAAACAAAACCAGATAAACCAGAGACAAAACCAAACCATCGAAGAATTAGAGCAAAAGATAAACCTATTAAAAACAACAAAAAACGTTGAAATTAAAGAAGGGACAGTTGAAGCGAAAGTTGTAATCAATGAACTTTTGCGGGAAATCGATAAATGTATAGGACTCTTGAACAGGTGAATATAGTGGTGTATAGCTGATGAGCGAGTTGACTATTTCAGTAAAGATTGCTGACAGATCGTATAAACTGGTAATCGCGAATAAACACGAAGTGTTGTTCAAACAGGCAGCAGAATTGATAGAACGACGGATGAAAGATTATTCAGGCAGTTATGCATACAAAGACAAACAGGATTTACTAGCCATGGTGGCTCTTGAATATGCGACCAACTATTTGCAGGACGAACATATGCTCTCAGAGCATACGCAGGGCCAGGACCAGGAAGAGAAGCTAGCTAAGATCGACAAACTTTTAACAGAATACCTGACAGGATAAGCCTTTTCGTTCTTTGAAAACCGACGATTTACCCGCATTATTCCAGCAGTTTGTAAACCTAACATTACAAACATTAGGGCAACGCTCATAGTCACGTAGGACAGGCCTCTTTTACTCTCTGCTAAGGGAAGATTCCGGCTCGCCGGGATTTTCCCTTACAGAGAGGATTCCGGTACGCCGGGACGGTGGAAGTTCGAAATAACTGGCAGCCCTATTCGTGTCGATTCGAGGTTTATCAATACCTCATGGGATAGTGCGGGTTTTTTTTCAACTTCCCTCAACAGTCATAAATCAATAAAACTTGAACAGCTATGGAAATAATGATATTCGTTATAGTGGGAGTGGCTGGCATCATCGTTGGCGGGCTGATCACGGGGACAATCCTGAACAGAGCACTGGAAAGAAAACGTGATTCCCTCCTCAAAGAGGCCATGGACAAAGCCGAAGTAATCAAAAAGGAGAAGATACTTCAGGCCAAAGAGAAGTTCCTTCAGTTAAAATCGGAGCATGAAAAATATATCAACGAAAAGAATGACGAACTCTCTAAAAGTGAAAATAGGTATAAACAGAAAGAGGTCGCACTGAATCAACGAATTGAAGAGTTCTCCAAAAAACAAAAAGAGCATAGTGCGATCAAGCAGAACCTCATGAATCAGCTCGAGATCGTCAACAAAAAACAGACAGATCTCGAAAAAACCATCTCACAACAAATTGAAAAGCTCCAGTCGATTTCCAATCTATCGGCATCCGAGGCTAAGGATCAGCTGATTGAGACCCTCAAGGAGGAGGCAAAATCAGAAGCATTGATGCATGTCAAAGACATTGTTGATGAGGCGCGTCTGACAGCCAACAGCGAAGCCAAGAAGATCATTATTGAAACTATCCAACGCACTGCGAGTGAACATGCTATTGAGAATACTGTTGCCGTCTTCAATATCGAAAATGAAGAGATCAAAGGCCGGATCATCGGTCGCGAAGGGCGAAATATCAGGGCTCTCGAATCCTTGACCGGCATTGAGATCATCATCGATGATTCGCCGGATGCGATCATCCTCTCGGGATTTGATCCAGTTCGCAGGGAAATTGCCCGCCAGTCGCTCCATAAACTAGTTACCGATGGCAGGATCCACCCTGCACGGATTGAAGAGGTGGTTGCTAAAACGAGAAAACAGATTGAACAGGAGATCATTGAAAATGGGAAACGGGTTTGTATCGACCTGGGGATTCATAACCTCCATCATGAGTTGATCCGGATGATCGGCCGCATGAAATACCGATCATCATATGGACAAAACCTTCTGCAACACTCCATCGAGGTTGCAAAGCTTAGTGCTACTATGGCTGCTGAACTTGGGTTGAACCCAAAAATGGCAAAACGGGCCGGCCTGCTCCACGACATTGGGAAGGTCCCCGACAATGAGCCTGAACTCCCACATGCTGTCCTCGGGATGAACCTGGCAGAGAAGTTCAAAGAGAAGCCTGAAATCATCAACGCCATCGGTGCGCACCACGACGAGGTTGAGATGGACAATTTGATTTCGCCTATCATCCAGGTTTGTGATGCAATCTCTGGAGCAAGGCCGGGTGCCCGTCGTGAAGTGGTGGATGCTTACATTGAACGGCTGAAACACCTGGAAGAAATGGCACTAAGCTATCAGGGAGTTGTAAAAACTTACGCCATCCAAGCTGGTCGTGAACTTCGTGTCATCGTAGGAGCTGACAAAATTTCAGATGCAGAAGCAGATCAACTGGCTTTTGATCTTTCAAAAAAAATTCAGAATGAGATGACCTATCCCGGACAGATTAAAATCACTGTTATCAGGGAGACAAGAGCCATCAGTTTCGCGAAGTAGTATCATTTTATGGAAACTCCCGAACCCAAACTGCCCGAAAACAAAATCCGGCTGATTGAATTCATGGTTGATCATGCTGCAGAAGGGATTTATATGATCGGAAAAGAGGGTAAGATTCTATATGCCAACAATTCGGCCTGTCAAAAACTGGGATATTCAAAAGAGCAGTTGCTGCGAATGGACGCCCATGCGATCGATCCCAACTTCAACAAAGAGAAGATCCGGAAGTTCTGGGAACGAATTCGCGCCCAAGAGGTGGTCACCATTGAATCATTTCAGGTGACGCAACGCGGGATGGTAATCCCCACAGAGGTGACGATCAACTTTCTGAATTATGGAGGAACAGAGTTACTGGTGGCTTTTGTTAAGGATATCACTGAAAGAAAGGAGGAAGAACATCTTAAAAATATCAGTTTCACCATCTTTCAATCGTTCAACAACTCTACCAGCTTGAATAAGCTCATCCTCGATATCCGAAACGAACTCAGTAAAATCCTCGACACTACCAGCCTGAAAATCATTCTCCACAATCCAAGAACCAAACAGAATGACCTGTTCCATGTAAAAGATGGAAAGATTTCAGTAACCAGGATTGATATTGAAGGGACCCTCGCCGGATGGCTTTTTAAAATAAAGAAACCTGCTCTGTTAACAAATGTTGATATCAGGAAGCTCCAGGAGCCTGGCACTATTGATACTCAAAAGACCATTCCCAAATTCTGGGCTGGAGCTCCGCTCTTTGTCGGGACTGAGGTGACAGGAATTATCTCTCTTGAGTGCTGGAACAACGACGAACCATTCACGAAGCATCATCTTGATATTATGGAGTTTGTCTGTTCCCAGATATCCCTTTCAATCTATAGGCGACAATCGGAAGAGTCGTTAAGAATTTCTGAAGGCAACCTACAGGAATCCAATGTTTCAAAAGATAAATTCTTCTCTATCATTGCCCATGATCTTAGGGGCCCATTCAATGCTATAATCGGATTCTCTGAACTTCTTCATACCGAATTTGACACCTTCGACGAAACTGAGAAAAAGGCGATGATCCGCAACATCCATGATGCCTCTGTAAGTACATTTAAACTACTTGAGAACCTGCTGGAATGGTCTAGAATTCAAACCGGCCGTTCAAAGCCCAACCCGGAAAGTGTGGATCTGAGTACCATTGTCAATAATAGTCTTACCTCTCTGAAACCGCAATCGGAAAAGAAAAACATCAAACTCTTTTCCGGTATCCATTTCGGGACTCTAACCTTTTGTGATGAGAACATGATAACCACAGTGATCAGAAACTTGTTATCCAATGCCATCAAGTTCACAAATAATGGAGGTGAAGTTCGAATATCAGCAGTTCCGGCAGATCATCACATTGAAGTGGTGATCGCAGATAATGGTGTTGGAATTCAACCTGAAAATCTTCAGAAGCTTTTCCAGCTCGACAAATCTTTCAAAACAGGAGGAACCGACGGAGAACGCGGTACCGGTCTGGGATTGCTCCTTTGCAGGGAGTTCATCGAACTGAATAATGGCAAGATCTGGGCGACAAGTACTGTTGGTAAGGGGAGCCAGTTTAAATTTACCCTTCCGAAATCCAATTAGCAGAACAAATCCCTCACACCAATGCACCCAGGAATGGGATAACAATGATGCCGATGTTGTTAAGGAGGGTATCCTTGAAAAGTTTATTGTAAATTAATAAAAAAGAATTAAATTTGCACCTCTAATTCCGGTCTGGTAGTTCAGTTGGTTAGAATGCCGCCCTGTCACGGCGGAGGTCGCGAGTTCGAGTCTCGTCCAGACCGCAAAAAGTGCCCCTTAAAAGGGGCGTTTTTTTTATCCGGTATCCGACATCCCAGTCTCCTGACATCCAGCACATACGCCCCATCCTCCGCAACACTATAGCATAGAATACCCAACACTTCTGATTGTTCTTTCCACTTCCGGGCATTGTACCACGAGTTGGTTGGGTCGATAACAATTTGTTCAGGCCTGAGAAGTCGAACTACTGTTTCCATATGTATATCCGGGTTCTTCCGAACAATCACAAGATCGACCTCCAGGGTGTCTGAAAGTGCGAACGGGAGTTCGGATGAGATGATTGCAATTCGCTTATTGGAAAACTGCAGCAAGTTCCCTTTCCGGGCAAGAGAACCAAACTCACGAAAATCATCTGCAACATGAGCGTGTCTGTCTGTCAGATAGGTCGTTTGTGCAGTAGTAATCCCTTCGGCCGACATGAACGTAGAAAGTACCTCCAAGGCATATTGTTCCTGGCAGGCTGCCTGGTAATCCTTGACACATACGGCGCTTCGGCCTTCCACAAAAACGTACTGAGAAGCTCCCTTTATTTGAAACACAACAACCATGCTGCGATTGGTACGCATGTAATCCTTGTAGATCCCGGTTAAGGACCAGAAGATGATAAGGATGAAAAACATGTAAGCCCAAACAGCTCGCCGGAAAAAAAGAAAACAACATATTGATACAATTCCAAAGTAAAGCATCAGGACATCCGGGAGCGATGGGTAAAGACCTGTGAATGTGGAGCCTGGTAACGCTTCGATAAAACGGATTGTAGAATTTATTAAGCCTGCGATGAACGAGAGTCCCTTCGCAAGAAATGCGGAAAGAAATGGAACGGGACTCAGGGCAAGTACCCCGATGCCACTGTAAATCAGCAGGCTGGCCAAGGGGAGTACAATTATGTTGGTCAGAATAAAGTAGTTAGGAAACTGATGAAAGGCATAGAGCGCGATAGGAAACGTAGCGATTTGTGCAGCGATGGAAACTGCAACCAGGCCCCACAGCCGGGAGGGCGCCCATCCCGTAGCAGGGATCAGGTCAACAATGGGCCTATAGAGAAACAGGATCCCGAAAACAGCCAGGTAAGAAAACTGAAATCCAAGATGGAGAATCAGTGTTGGGTCCAGCAGGAGTATGACAAACATTGATCCTCCAACCACATTCAGTGAGTCGGGTTTCCGTTTGAACGTTCTGCCAAGGATCACCAGACTGAGCATCAAGCCTGCCCGGAATACCGGTGGAGATAATCCTGTGACCATCGCGTAACACCATATCATCAGGATCATCAGAACCGCTTTGACCGTTGGCCCATGCCTCCTGCGATTGAGAAAGGTAAAGATGGTCTCCAGGAAAAGAAAAATGATCCCCACATGCATTCCCGAGACGGCCAGGATATGCATAGCTCCACTGGCAGCGAACCCTCTTCTCAAATCCTGCCCAATCTCACCGGTATAACCCAGTAAGATGGCAGAAGCTACTGCAAACTCCTCCCCTTTTATGGAATTTTCCCGCAAAATCTTCAATAACCGGTCACGAGAAGCAAATGCCAGACCTCTGATTGAACTGTGTTCAGGTATTCCGGCAAGTTTCCAGTCAGCTGATCCTACCCAGCCCTGACTGAACACTCCTTTCCTTCCGTAATATCCTGCTGGGTCGAAACCATAGGGGTTGGATTCGTTCTTCACGGGTTTCAGCAAGGTTGAGACAAGAATCCAGTCGCCATATTGAAGAGCCTGTGAGTTTGTATCCTTTTCGAGAAACAGTAATGCTTTTCCTTCCCGGATAAGTGCGTTTGCATTCGTGTCGAGGTTGTACCTACTAACGATCAGCTTCACTGTTTTGGGTGTATGGCGTGGGGGCTCGGCAATTTCAGCGGGAAAAATTCGAAAATCGGAACTGCCAACTGCCAACTGCTCACTGCCCACTACCCACTGCTCACTGCCAACTAACTTTGGACTGTTGCTTTGGACTGTTAACACTCCCAAACAAAGCATAAGCAAGCAGGTTGTCGTACCAGGGATCCATCGAAGGCTGAAAGGTAATTTGCCTAATAACGTAAAGAGCAGTAAACCAGTAGTAAGAAATCCTATAACTCCTATCAACCAGCGCTCTTCCGGCTGCCAGCCAGCCTCCTTCAGGGCATAGACCACCCCGCCCAGAAATGGGATTAGCAATCGGATCAATGGAAAGGGTTTCCATGGATTCATCGGCACCGTACTTTTCTTCTATCCAATTAATCAGGAAAAGAGAGAAAAGGTAATACCTCAGTGGCCACAAAATTTTTCGATGTATGCACTGACTTTGTCAGAACCCAGGTAGAGAGCAGCATTCCAGTCATCACAGGCTCCAGTAAGGTCATCCTGCTTCTGCCTGGCAACTCCTCGCTTGGTGAAGGCTTCAAGATTAACCGGATCAAGGTCAATAATTTCGTTATAGACAACTTCTGCCTCACGATACTGCTTCAGGTACATGAATGCAAGAGCTTTATTCAACCGTGGATTGATATCGGAAGGTTGTTTGAAGATCGCTTCGTTCAGGTCAATGATAGCCTCCTGGTATTCACCCCTGGATGCTTTGGCTGCTCCCCGGCTGGAAAAATATTCAGGTGGATTGGGATCCAGATCGATCGCCTTATTAAAATCACTGATAGCTTCCGAGAACTGTCCTTTGTTAAATCGGGCGAGACCCCGGTTATAATAAGCCTCTGCAAATCCGGGTGAATAGATAAGTGCTCTTGAAAAATCCTGGATTGCTTCATCAAACTGACCCAGGTCGAACAACGCCAGCCCCCGGTTGTGAAACGCCTCAGGATAATCTGCTTTGAGCGATATTGCTTTTGTATAATCGATGATCGCCCCGGCATAATCCTGCAAATAATCCTTTGCCACACCCCGGTTGTACCAGGGATCAGGATAAGAGGGTGACAGTGCTATAACAATGCTGAAGTCGGCAATCGCTCCCTTGTAATCTTTTAACTCACTTTTTACGATTCCCCGGTTGTAATAAGGCTCTCCTTCTGTGCTATCCATTCGGATAGCTGCATTGAAATCAACTATTGCGGCCTGGTAGTCTCCCAGTTTGGCCTTGGTGATTCCACTTGTAACTAACTCTTTTTGTGTTTGTTGGGCAAACAACGGTAGGCTGATGACAAGGAGTCCAACCAGTACTTTTAATCGCATGGGAGTAGTGTTCAGATAAAAACGGGCTACTACTTGCAATTTTTGATGATCAGGTCGCGTGATGCCTCAATGCCGAACGAGAGCGCTTTTTGCCAGTCGGAACAAGCGCCCTCGACATCACCCAGGTAATGGCGTACCCGCCCCCTATTATTGTATGCATCCGCATAGAGTGGATCCAGCTCGATCGCTTTGTTGAAATCCTCCAGGGCAGCAGTATAATCCTTCAGGAGCATCTTGGCTGCTGCCCGGTTGTTATAGATCTTTTTATCGTTGGGATTCTGTTTGATAGCTATATTATAATCCTCGAGAGCCCCTTTATAGTCGAGGAGATAGTGCTTGATCATCGCCCTGTTAGCATATCCACCTGGGTAGAGAGAGTCACACCGGATGACATCTGAATAGTTTTGCAAAGCACACTGAAAATCCTTCCGCATGAAACAGAGCGCCGCCATATAGTCGAAGGCTTTAGGGTTAATGTTCACCAATTCAATGTACTGTTTCAAATCAACTTCAGCTTCAGTGTAGTCTTTCATTTCAAAGCGTGCCACTCCTCTTCCAAATAGTGCCTCTCTATTTCCTGGGGTAATCCTCAGTGTTTCTGTGAAATCTTTGAGGGCGAGGGGAAACTGTCCCGTTACGAGATAAGCAAAGCCCCGTTTCAGATAGGTGTTTCCATTCTCAACCAGGGAAAGAGACTGGGATAGGTCCTTAATAGCCTCATTATATTCCCCTGATTTACCCTTCCTCGAACCCTCATTAAATAGGCGCTGGGCCTCCTTTTCAGCTTCGGTCAACTCTTTCCTGGGAGGAAATATAGTTGCAGGCACAGAGTCAATGCCAATCGCCTTCACCCGTTGGTCCTGGTTTTCCTTTTTATTCTGTCCGACTCCGATGGTCTGTTGGGCCTGCGTGAATGATATAAAAACAAACCCGAAAAAAAGTGTCAGAATTCCAATCCTGAACGTAGATGTAATCTTCATTAGCCTTAAATTTTGTATAGTTTAACTTATTTATCCTCTAAATATTGTATCATTAGCGAGGCAGTTCTGGCTGAAGCACCACTACCTCCCAGGTTCAGAGCAAGTTCGTCAAATTCCCGCTTCATTTTTTCCCGGATAAGGGGATCAAACAATCGTTTCAGCTCTTGAATGAGATTCTCCTGAGTAAGTAAATGCTGGACAAGCTCCTTTACTAACTCTCTCTCCATGATCAGGTTAACCAGTGAGATAAACGGGACATGAACGATTCGGCGGGCAATCCAGAAAGAAAGTGCACTGCCACGGTAGCAAACCACTTCAGGGGTCCCAAGTAGGGCAGCTTCGAGGGTAGCCGTTCCAGAAGTAATAAGGGCTGCGTCGGCATGGCTCAGCAAGTCGTAAGTTTGGTTATAAACTACTGATATGAAAGCATTTCCGATAACAGATTTATAAAGACCCGGGTCAATCGAAGGCGCTCCTGCCACTACAAACTGGTATGCTTCAAATGAGGGAACCACCTCAATCATCCGTTTTAGCATGGTCCGAATCTCCTGCTGCCGGCTTCCCGGAAGCAGAGCAATAATAGGCTTATCCGCGATCTGATTCTGTTTCAGAAAGTGGTTTCTGTCGCTGTGTACGCCGTTAGGAGAGATGACATCCAGGAGCGGATGTCCAACAAAATCAACAGCATAGTCATACTTACGGTAGAAATCCTGCTCAAAAGGCAGAATCACAAACATCCGGTCAACACACTGTTGGATGATCTTCACCCGTGAACTTTTCCAGGCCCACAGCTGTGGAGAGATATAGTAAAAGACCTTGATTCCGTTCCGTTTTGCGAATCTGGCCATCCGCAAGTTGAATCCTGGATAGTCGATCAGGATCAGTACATCGGGCTTTGAAGTCACAATATCCTTTTCGCAGAAGCGAAGGTTCCTGATGATCGTTTTCAGATGGACCAGTACTTCCCAAAAACCCATAAATGCCAGGTCGCGGTAATGCTTCACAAGTTCTCCACCGGCCTGAAGCATAAGATCCCCTCCCCAGCAACGGAAGGAGGCAGATGAGTCGCGCTCCTTCAAGGCATGCATCAGGTTCGACCCATGCAGGTCGCCAGATGCTTCCCCGGCGATGATGTAATAGTTCATAAGCTAATCAAGAGGAAAAATCCCATCTCTTCAACGTTTCTATTGCGGGATAATCGGTAAAATCAAAATTAACCGGAACAATGGAGACAAAGTTGTGTTCCAGAGCATGTTCATCTGTATCTTCACCATCGCCAATCCGGGCAAAGACACCCTTAAGCCAATAGTAGCTCTCTCCTTTCGGATCCTCGCGTATATCGAAATCTTCAAGCCAGGTTCCACCAGCCTGCCTGCAGATCCGGATTCCCTTGATTTCGTTTGCTGGAACTTCAGGGATGTTGACATTCAGACAAATACCCTCCGGTAATTTGTTCGCCATGACTGTCTGGATTATCCGGTCAGCATAGATTCTGGCAGCAGTAAAATCGGCATCCGACTCATACTGCAACAGTGAAAACCCGATGGAAGGAACACCTGCCATCGCCCCTTCAAACACAGCAGCCATCGTACCCGAATAGATGATGTTGATGGAAGAGTTCGAGCCATGGTTGATCCCAGAAACAAGCAAGTCGGGTCTCCGTTTAAGAACAATTTTATAAGCCAGTTTGATGCAATCGGCCGGGGTTCCGTTACAGCTATATTCCTCAATTCCCTTATTATGGTGAATCCGCTTCAGACGCAGTGGATGGTTCATGGTGACAGCATGCGAAGTGCCCGATTGAGGCTTATCAGGCGCTACAACAACCACATCGCCAAGCGGCTTCACCACCTCAATGAGGGCACGCAAACCAGGAGCGGTTATGCCATCGTCATTCGTAACTAAAATCAGGGGTTTGTCCTGCATCTCAATGCTGATCTTACTCAGCAAAGGTAGGAATAATTTTTTAGGAGTTCTTCATACACCTCCTTCACCGGAAGCCCCATCACATTGAAAAAAGATCCTTCGAGTTTCGATATCCCGATGTACCCAATCCATTCCTGTATGCCATACCCTCCTGCTTTGTCGTAAGGCCTGAAGTTGTTGATGTAGTATTCAATCTCTTCATCGCAGAGCTCCTTGAAATAAACCCTGGAGGTGACATGGAAGAGCGTTTTTTTATTCCGTGATTTGATGCATACACCGGTGATCACGTCATGCTGTTTCCCCGATAATTTCTTCAGTATCGTGTAGGCCTCCTCGTAATTCCGTGGTTTCCCCAGGATCTCTCCCTCAAGAGCAACAATGGTATCAGCAGAAATGATGATCATCTTCTCATCCATCCTCGAGCTGTCAAAGCTCTCGGCTTTTTTCTCGGCAAGAAATGTAGCGATCTCTTCCGGTGTCAGTGTATCGGGATAATCCTCCTGAACATCCGTTGAGATGATCTCAAAATCGAATCCCAGTTCCTTCAGTAGATATTGCCTGCGGGAAGACTGAGATGCCAGAACAATTTTGAAATCCTGTAATCTCTTGTTTATCATATCAACAAGTTAAATATAATACCAGCAATGATAAAATTCCTGTAAACATGATCAGCTTTGCCAGACCACTGGCGAATCGGAAATCCTCTCTTTTTTTTGCCTTTAGAACGGAAATAATCATGCAGAGAGAAGGCAGTTGTACCGTGATTATGAAGTACCAAAACAATTTCTCCAGTCCAAAAAGGTATATCACAAATTGTATATATGCCAACAATCCCATGGTAATTAGAACCAGGCCGACGACGACCATTTTTGACCACCCAATACCGATCACTGAGGGCAGGGACCTGGTTCCAAATTGTTCATCACCTTTCAGATCTTCAATATCTTTAACGATCTCCCGGAATAGGCTTACCAGGAAAGCAAAGACGGCGTAAGCAAAAAATATCCAGAAGATACCATTTAGCATGCCGATAACTGAGGAAAAATAGTCTGGGTATAAGCGTAGATGGAAAAATTCAAACAAAAGTACCAACATGATCAGTGAAGCAGAGATAAATGCAACAATCAGATTTTTCCATATGAGCAACTGTTTCCACCGGGCCGAATAGAACCAGAAGAATAGTGCCCCGCAGGGGAAAAGAAGTCCAAACCAGATTGATTGAATCCTGTAAGCAAGATAAAACCCAAGGATGACAGCAATTGTATTCACCAAGATGTGGATCTTCATTGCTGTCCGGGGAGCAACTATACGAGAAACCACAAGTTGATCAGGGCGGTTAACCCGGTCTATTTTCTGGTCGAAGTAGTCGTTGATAACATATCCTCCAACTGCCAGTAACAGGGTAACTATTACGAAGATAACGAAATCAGGCAATCCGGTCATGGATTCCGTTTGGCCATTGAATAGGATCGGTTTAAGGACCCCATAACGGAGCAAAAACTCAATCAACACTATGATTATCAGGTTTGGAAGCCTGATAAACCGGGCTACACCTTTGATCCGTTCCCAGATCGTCAGTTTGTTACCATGTAAAAGCGTCATCGTTCATCCATTTACCCTGAATCTTCATTACCTGTTCAATCACATCACGAACACACCCTTTTCCTCCAGGCAGATGGCTGATATAGGAAGCCAGCTCTTTGATCTCTTCCGCTGCATCAGTCGGACAGGTAGGCATGCCCACCTCCTTCATGATTTGATAATCGGGAATGTCATCCCCCATAAAGAGGACTTCGGATGGTGTGATTGCGTTATCTTTCAGATAGGTATGAAAGGTTTCAAGTTTGTTTCCAATTCCCAGGAATACGTCTGTGATTCGCAGAGCTTCCAGCCTGTGAGCCATTGACTTAGATATGGCGCCGGAGATGATGGCAATACGGTACCCTTTTTTTATCGCGAGTTGCATAGCGTAACCGTCTTTGATGTTGGAGATCCGGAGGGCCTCTCCATGTTCTGTCATGATGATGGTCCCTTCAGTAAGCACGCCATCGTAATCAAAGACAAATGTGGTGATCTTTTTGAGCTGTGCCTTATAGTTTGCCATGTCTGTATTTATGTTGAATGATTTGTTTACTGATCAAGTCATAGATGTCCTTATATGCTTTCTGATTTTCAAGTAGTTCCAGATGTTTTTTTATGATTGCCGTATCTTCTCTGATGGCAGGACCGGTTTGGAGTGAGAATAGATCTGAATGTTTGACATTGGCTGCAGTTTGTTTGATCAGCGGTTTGAGCAACTCAAACGGAATATCGTATTGAAGCAGGAGGTCTTGCGCAATTGTATAGAGGTAGTTAGTGAAATTGCTGGCAAAAACAGCAGTCAGATGGAGAATGTTTCGTTGCCCGGAGTTGATGACCTGAACGTTTGTAGTAAGCTGCTCAGCCAGTTCAAGCAGCCTCTTCTCTACTGAGGGGAGATTTGCTTCCACACAAATCGGTATACGATCGAATGAAATCTGTTTTCCTTCACGAAATGTTTGCAAGGGGTATAACACCCCGGTATACCTGGAGGTATGCTTCAATACATCTAATCCGACAGATCCGGAAGTATGGACCACAATCCCTTTATGAATCCTAAGATGAGAAGCTATTTCAGGGAGGGCATTATCACTTAGAGCCAGGATATAGAGGTCGGCATCTGGTTCGATCTGCTGTATTGACCCGGTATAGCTGGCACCTAGCAACCGGGCCAACCTCTTGCCAGGTTCCTCTGTCCGGTTGAAAAGCTGGATGATAGTGAAACCTTTTGCGCTAAGCGCTTTAGAGAGATGTGTAGCCACATTTCCTGTTCCCAGGATGACGATATTTTTGATCTGGTCCATATAAATCAACCGAACGAAAGTATAAAAAAAAGTAATGAGAATCGAACAGACATAAAAAAGTAGGGACAATTCATGAATTGCCCCTACTTTTATTGTCAATTGAAAATGCTTTATGCCTGGGCCGTGGGGACTCCCATGTTGAATGGCATCTCCCCTCCAACATCTTTTATCTCGCCATGCATCGACTCGTACTTACCGATGTTTTCTTTGAGCGCTTTGTATAGCCGTTTTGCATGTTGAGGTGTAAGGATAATCCTCGATTTCACTTTTGCTTTCGGAATTCCAGGCATCATCTTCACGAAATCCACAATAAATTCGGATGGAGAGTGTGTGATGATGGCAAGGTTCGAATAGATTCCTTCACCAACCTCATCTGTTAGCTCAATATTGAGCTGTTGTTGCGGGTTTGTTTTTTCTTGCATCTTGATAATTTTTAATCCTCTTGTTTAGAAGCGAGAAGATTTTCATACTCCTCTTTACTGCCAACGATGAGATTTTCATACTCAGGAAGTCCTGTACCTGCCGGAATCAGGTGACCAACGATCACATTCTCCTTCAGTCCGGCTAGTCCATCCTGCCGTGCATTGATTGCGGCTTGAGTGAGCACCTTTGTAGTCTCCTGGAAAGAAGCTGCCGAGATCCAACTCTTAGTTTGGAGTGACGCGCGGGTGATACCCTGTAACACCTGGCGTGCAGTGGCTGGTTTCGCATCCCGTGCTTCAACCAACTTCATATCTTTTCGTTTCAGGTGGGAAATCTCATCCCTCAACTTCCGGGCACTAATGATCTGTCCAGGCTTAAACGTTTCAGAATTTCCTGGATCTTCAACTACTTTCTTGCCATAAATCCAGTCATTCTCATCCTGGAAGTCGATCTTATTGACAAGCTCACCTTCAAGAAACCGACTGTCGCCAGGATCTTCCACATCCACCTTCCGCATCATCTGGCGGACAATGGTCTCAAAATGCTTGTCGTTAATCTTCACACCCTGCAAACGGTAGACCTCCTGGATCTCATTCACGATATACTCCTGCACCTTCATCGGTCCTTTGATAGCCAAAATGTCACTGGGTGTCATGGCTCCATCCGATAACGGCGTTCCTGCCTTCACATAGTCGTTCTCCTGTGCAAGGATCTGTTTTGAGGTAGGTACGAGATAGTGTTTCTCTTCCCCGGTCTTTGAAGTGATGATTACTTCACGGTTTCCCCTCTTGAGCTTCTTGGCAAACGAGACAACTCCGTCAATTTCAGAAACGATGGCAGGATCCGATGGGTTCCTGGCTTCGAAAAGCTCAGTCACACGCGGAAGACCACCCGTGATGTCACCAGCTTTTCCAACAGCTCTAGGGATCTTCACCAGAATAGTGCCGCCTTTGATCTTGGAATTGTCTTCAATCATGATATGTGATCCTACAGGAAGGTCATACGTCTTCATGATCTCACCTTTGGCATCCAGGATATTAATAGCAGGATTCTTTGCTTTCTGACGTGATTCGATGATCACCTTTTCATTGAAGCCAGTTTGATCATCAGATTCAACCCGGTACGTCACATTTTCGATAATGCTTTCAAAGCTGACTTTTCCAGGAACTTCTGAAAGAATAAGCGCATTATAGGGATCCCATTCACTGATCAAGGTCTCTTTCTTCACCTCAGCACCATTTTTATAAAAAAGGCGAGCGCCATATGGAATGTGTGCGGAGGTTAGAGCGATACGAGTTATTTTATCAACGATTCTCATCTCAGCTGAACGGCCAATCACAATTTCATAGGGTTGACCTTTATCAGGAGTAAATGGGAGCGAACGAAGCTCCTCAATCTCCAGGATTCCATCATATTTTGCCTGGATCCTGGAAGCGCTGGTAATGTTGACACCAGCCACACCACCTACGTGGAATGTACGAAGTGTAAGCTGTGTCCCAGGCTCACCGATCGACTGTGCAGCAATAACGCCAACAGCTTCTCCTTTCTCTACCAGGCGTCCGTTTGCCAGGTTTCGTCCGTAACATTTAGTGCAAACACCCTTCTTCGATTCGCAGGTCAATACAGATCTGATCTCAACACCCTCAATCGGAGAGTCTTCAATCACCCTGGCCACTTCTTCAGTAATCTCTTCTCCCGCCTCGATGATCAGATCACCCGTTTGCGGATGATAGACATCATGAAGTGTCACACGGCCAAGGATCCGGTCGTACAACGATTCAACAACCTCCTCCTGCTTTTTAAGTACTGTGATGGTCAATCCTCTCAGCGTTCCGCAGTCCTGTTCAGAGATTATCACATCCTGGGCGACATCTACCAGGCGACGGGTCAGATAACCAGCGTCAGCCGTTTTTAACGCGGTGTCGGCCAAACCTTTACGCGCACCGTGTGTGGAGATAAAATACTCGAGTACCGAGAGGCCCTCCTTGAAGTTTGAGAGAATCGGGTTCTCAATGATTTCTCCTCCCGAAGCACCAGACTTCTGAGGTTTCGCCATCAGTCCACGCATGCCGCATAACTGACGGATCTGCTCTTTAGAACCTCGTGCCCCGGAATCGAGCATCATGTAAACGGGGTTCAGTCCCTGTTTATCATTTGAAAGCTGGTTCATCAAGGTGATGGTCAGTTTGGAATTGGTATGTGTCCAGATGTCGATAATCTGGTTATAACGTTCATTATTGGTAATGAAGCCCATGTTGTAATTCCCTACAACCTCATCTACCTCAGCCATGGCATCTTCGATCAAGCTCTCTTTGATCTCGGGGACAATCACATCATCGAGGTTGAAGGACAACCCGCCCCTGAATGCCATCGTAAACCCGAGGTCTTTTATATCGTCGAGGAACTTTGCTGTACTGGCGGTTCCTGTCTTCTTTAGAATTGAACCAATGATATCACGTAGAGCTTTCTTTGTAAGCAGCTGGTTAATATACCCATACTTCTGGGGGACCACCTGATTAAAGAGAATCCTGCCAACAGTTGTCTCTATGACCCTGCTAACAGGTTTGTCATCTTCAAAGGTGTTGATCCTTACCTTTATCACAGCATGCAGGTCGGCACGTTTTTCATTATAAGCAATGATAACCTCTTCGGGTGAATAGAATGTCATTCCTTCTCCCAGTATGACGTCGTTCTTGCTACTAACGCGGGCCTTGGTCATATAATAGAGGCCCAGAACCATATCCTGTGATGGTACAGAGATAGGTGCACCGTTGGCAGGATTTAAAATGTTGTGTGAGGCAAGCATCAGCAACTGTGCCTCCAATACAGCCGCATTTCCCAATGGAACATGCACCGCCATCTGGTCGCCGTCAAAGTCGGCATTAAAAGCAGTACAAACAAGCGGGTGAAGCTGAATTGCTTTTCCCTCGATCAGCTTGGGCTGGAAGGATTGAATCCCTAACCGGTGAAGTGTGGGAGCCCTATTCAGTAGTACCGGATGCCCTTTCAAGATGTTCTCCAGGATATCCCAGACAACTGGATCTTTCCGGTCGACAATCTTCTTGGCAGACTTCACAGTTTTAACAATTCCTCGCTCCAGCATTTTCCGGATAATGAATGGCTTAAAAAGCTCAGAAGCCATATCTTTGGGCAGACCACATTCGTTCAGCTTCAATTCGGGGCCAACCACAATGACCGAACGGCCTGAGTAATCGACACGTTTCCCGAGAAGGTTCTGACGAAACCGACCCTGTTTCCCTTTCAAACTATCGCTTAGGGACTTGAGAGCACGGTTCGATTCAGTTTTCACAGCACTTGCCTTGCGGGAGTTATCCAGCAATGAATCAACAGCTTCCTGAAGCATCCGTTTTTCGTTACGGAGGATTACGTCAGGAGCTTTAATTTCAATCAACCGTTTCAAACGGTTGTTCCGGATGATTACCCGGCGATAAAGATCGTTCAGGTCGGAGGTAGCAAAGCGGCCGCCATCTAGCGGCACAAGGGGCCTCAATTCAGGCGGTATCACCGGTACGACTTTCACGATCATCCATTCAGGACGATTCTCCAGCCTTTTTTGTGCATCTCGGAAAGCTTCAAAGACTTGTAAACGTTTCAGAGCTTCCGCTTTACGTTGCTGAGAAGTTTCTGTATTTGCTTTGTGCCGAAGATCAAACGACTCTTTGTCGAGATCAAGTCTTGCAAGTAAATCACAGAGAGCTTCAGCTCCCATCTTAGCGATGAACTTATTGGGAT
Organism: uncultured Prolixibacteraceae bacterium; assembly: GCA_964449285.1. Classification (GTDB taxonomy): domain Bacteria; phylum Bacteroidota; class Bacteroidia; order Bacteroidales; family FEN-979; genus QYOJ01. Next base: position 25,641 of record CAYUZX010000013.1, on the reverse strand, counting down.
CTGAGTCATCCAGATGCTGGTTATCCTGGGGAAGTTTGTCGAGGATGTCAAAATACTCCTCTTCAGAAAGAAAATCGAGGTAGCTGATTCCCTCTTCCTTAAGAATTCCCGGATTGATGACTACATATTTTTCGTAATAGATGATCGATTCAAGCTTTTTGGTTGGTAATCCAAGCAGTGAGCCGATCTTATTAGGCAGAGAGCGAAAAAACCAGATATGGGCAACAGGAACAACCAGTTGAATATGCCCCATCCGTTCGCGACGAACCTTCTTCTCAGTGACTTCGACACCACATCGATCGCAAACGATACCTTTATACCTGATTCTCTTATATTTACCGCAATGACATTCCCAATCTTTCACCGGGCCGAAGATCCGTTCGCAGAACAAACCATCGCGCTCGGGTTTATATGTCCGGTAGTTGATGGTTTCGGGCTTCAGCACCTCACCACTTGACAGTTCCAGAATCTTTTCCGGAGATGAAAGGCTGACGGTAATACTTGAAAAACCGCTGGTGACTGGTCCGTCTTTTCTATAAGCCATATAGTTGTTGATTGACGATTATAAACAAATTGTTAACTTACCTGATACACTAATCGAAGGTGACGTTTAATCCAAGGCCACGTAACTCGTGAATCAGTACATTAAAGGATTCGGGGATTCCCGATATAGGCATATTATCGCCTTTAACGATAGCTTCATATGCCTTTGCCCGGCCGATAACATCGTCGGATTTCACTGTCTGGATCTCCAGGAGGATGTTGGCAGCGCCAAAAGCCTCAAGTGCCCATACCTCCATCTCACCAAAACGCTGGCCTCCGAACTGGGCTTTCCCGCCCAGAGGTTGCTGGGTGATCAAGGAGTATGGCCCGATTGAACGGGCGTGCATTTTGTCATCCACCATGTGGTGTAACTTCATGATATAGATATAACCAACTGTGGTTGGCTGATCGAACCGATCACCGCTGAGGCCATCATAGAGATAGACTTTCCCGTTTTCGGGAAGGCCTGCCTGACGCAGGTATGCGTTGATCTGGTCTTGGGTGGCTCCGTTGAAAATTGGCGAAGTGAACCTCATGTCGAGTTTCTTTCCGGCCCAACCCAGGATGGTTTCATAGATCTGCCCGAGATTCATCCGTGATGGCACCCCAAGTGGATTGAGGACAACATCCACAGGTGTACCATCTTCCAGGAAGGGCATATCCTCTTCCCTGACAATCCTCGCAACAATACCTTTGTTACCGTGACGGCCTGCCATCTTATCCCCTACTTTGAGCTTTCTCTTCTTGGCGATATATACCTTAGCCATCTGCACAATACCGGCAGGGAGATCATCGCCTACCATGGATGTAAATTTGATCCGGTTGTATTTGCCAAGCAACTCTTTATGTTTGATAATAAAATTGTTGATCAACACTTTGACCATCTCGTTCTTATCCTTATCAGTTGTCCATTTATTCGGATTAACCGTATTGTAATCAACATCTGAAAGGGTCTTTACCGTGAACTTGGTTCCTTTCGGAATGATCTCGGTTTTGAAATTATTGTAGACTCCCTGAGAGATCTTTCCATTGACCAGAATTCCCAGTTTGTCAATTAGCTTGGTCTTTAGTTTGGCCTCTTCTCTGTGGAACTCGTCATCAATCTTCTTAAGGTCTTCTTTCTCTTTTACCTTCGCTTTTCTGTCCTTGATGACTCTTGAGAAGAGCTTCTTCTCAATCACAACACCTTTCATTGATGGAGGCGCTTTGAGTGAAGCATCCTTCACGTCACCCGCTTTGTCGCCGAAGATAGCCCTTAAAAGCTTCTCCTCAGGTGTGGGATCGCTCTCACCTTTTGGAGTGATCTTTCCGATAAGGATATCTCCTTCGTTCACTTCGGCGCCAATCCTGATCAGCCCGTTTTCATCCAGGTCTTTGGTAGCTTCGGCGCTGACATTCGGAATATCGTTGGTGAGTTCTTCCACCCCGCGCTTTGTATCACGGACTTCCAGAGTAAACTCCTCGATGTGGATAGAGGTAAAGATATCCTCTTTCACCACCTTTTCCGAGATCACGATCGCATCTTCAAAATTGTATCCTTTCCATGGCATGAAGGCTACCATCAAATTTCTGCCGAGCGCCAGTTCTCCATCCTGGGTAGCGTATCCTTCGCAGAGCACCATCCCTTTGGTAACTTTATCACCTTGCCTGACGATAGGTCGAAGGTTGATACAGGTATTCTGGTTAGTCCGTGCAAACTTGGTAAGCCGGTAGCTTTTATAATCGTCATCAAAACTTACCATCCGCTCCTTTTCATCGCGGCTATATTTGATTACAATCTCGTTAGCATCAACACTCTCCACCACACCGTCGCCTTCAGCATTGATAAGTACCCGTGAGTCGGTAGCCACCATTCCTTCAATCCCTGTGCCTACAAGGGCTACTTCCGGATTGAGTAATGGAACTGCCTGGCGCATCATATTGGATCCCATCAGTGCACGGTTGGCGTCATCGTGTTCAAGGAATGGGATAAGGGATGCAGCAATGGATGCTATCTGATTTGGTGCAACATCGATAAGGTCTACTTTCGTCCGATCAATAATAGGATAATCAGCCAGGTAACGAACTTTCACCCGCTCCTCATGTAAAAATCCCTTCTCGTCGATAGCTGTATTTGCCTGGGCTATGATCTTGTTCTCCTCCTCTTCTGCAGTCAGATAGATTGGATCATCATCAAGAGAAACCCTCCCTTCAATAACCTTCCGGTAAGGAGTCTCAATGAATCCAAGCCGGTCTATCTTAGCGTAGACACAGAGTGATGAGATAAGACCGATGTTCGGACCTTCCGGTGTTTCGATAGTACAGAGCCGGCCGTAGTGGGTATAGTGAACGTCGCGTACTTCAAACCCTGCACGCTCGCGGGAGAGACCTCCTGGTCCCAGAGCCGAAATCCGTCGCTTATGGGTTAACTCAGCAAGTGGGTTTGTCTGGTCCATGAACTGCGACAACTGGTTAGTGCCGAAGAATGTATTGATCACAGAAGACAACGTTTTCGCATTGATAAGGTCGGTAGGAGTAAAGACCTCGTTATCCCGAACATTCATTCGTTCGCGGATCGTCCGGGCCATTCTTGAAAGACCAACACCGAACTGGTTGTAGAGCTGCTCTCCCACCGTACGTACACGGCGGTTACTGAGGTGGTCGATATCGTCGATCTCCGCTTTGGAGTTCACCAGTTCAATCAGGTACTTGATGATAGAGATAATATCTTCCTTAGTGAGCACCTTCGTCTCCGTGGGAGTATTCATGTTCAGTTTCCGGTTGATCCGGTATCTTCCAACATCTCCCAGGTCATAGCGTTTATCAGAGAAAAAGAGTTTCTCGATAATCCCTCTTGCAGTCTCTTCATCAGGGGGTTCAGCGTTACGAAGTTGCCTGTATATAAATTCGACAGCCTCTTTTTCTGAGTTTGCCGGATCTTTCTGTAGCGTATTAAAGATAATGGAGTAGTCGGTAGTAAGCGAGTCGGTAGTATGGATCAGGATTGTTTTGATTCCTGCATCCACAATCATATCAACGTGTTCGTTTTCCAGGATGGTCTCACGTTCGATAATCACTTCTGTCCGCTCAATCGAAACCACCTCACCGGTATCTTCATCAACGAAATCTTCGATCCAGGTTCTTACAACACGGGCTGCAAGTTTGGAGCCAACAGCTTTTTTGAGGGTGGCTTTACTCACTTTCACTTCATGAGCCAGGTTGAAGATCTCAAGGATATCTTTATCCGTTTCATATCCGATAGCACGTAACAATGTGGTGACCGGCAATTTCTTTTTCCGGTCGATATATGCGTACATCACATTATTGATATCCGTTGTGAACTCAATCCAGGATCCTTTGAAAGGGATAATTCGGGCCGAGTACAGCTGGACGCCATTGGCATGATAGCTTGTGCTGAAAAAGACGCCTGGAGAGCGGTGAAGCTGCGATACGATCACCCGTTCGGCACCATTGATGACAAAGGTACCTCTAGGGGTCATATATGGGATCATGCCCAGGTAAACATCCTGGATAATGGTCTCAAAGTCTTCGTGCTCAGGATCGGTACAATAGAGCTTCAGTTTGGCCTTTAGCGGGACGCTATAGGTCAATCCACGTTCGATACACTCCTCAATGGAATATCTTGGGGGATCGATGTAATAGTCTTGGAATTCCAGAACAAAGTTATTCCGGGCATCAGATATCGGGAAATTTTCCGCGAATACCTTAAAAAGACCTTCATTGATCCGGTTTTCAGGATTGGTTTCGAGCTGGAAGAAATCCTTAAAGGATTGTATCTGAACATCAAGAAAATCGGGATATTCAGCCTGAATCTTAGCAGCTGCGAAACTGATTTTTTGCGTTTTGTTTGGAGCCAAGGTCTTTGGGGTTTGCGTCCCGCCCTGGCGGGACAGGTTAAGAAACTAATTTAACTTTCAATATAAACAAGTTATAGACTTTCCCCTTTTTTGGGAAAGTCTATAACTATTTAGGAATGAGAAAGTATAGTCTACTTAATTTCAACCTCTGCACCTGCCTCCGTTAGTTGGTTCATCAATGCCTGTGCTTCATCTTTTGATACACCTTCCTTGATTGCCTTTGGTGCAGCATCTACTAGTTCTTTAGCCTCTTTGAGACCCAAGCTGGTCAATTCCTTTACCAGTTTCACGACAGCCAGTTTGGCTTGTCCCGGGTGCTTCAGAACTACGTCAAACGAGCTCTGTTCTTCAGCTTCAGCAGCTTCAGCAGCAACAGGTGCAGCAACAGCTACAGCAGCAGCTGCGGGTTCGATACCATATTCATCTTTCAGGATTGCTGCCAATTCATTGACCTCTTTGACGGTCAAATTAACTAACTGTTCAGCAAAAGCTTTTAAGTCTGCCATTTCAATTGTTGTTTTGGTTTCCGGTCATTCCGGACGGTTTATAATTCTTGTTGTTTAACTCAATGATTATTCGGGTCTTTCGGATAATGTTTTCACGATGCCCGAGAGATTTGCTCCACCAGATTGCAATGCCGAGATGACATTTTTAGCAGGTGATTGCAAGAGAGCAATCAAGTCTGCCACCAGTTCATTCTTCGACTTGATGCTAGCCAGTGTGTTCAGCTGATCGTCTCCAAGGTATGCAGTCTCTTCCACCCATGCACCTTTCAGGATGGGTTTTGGGGACTTCTTCCGGAACTCCTGGATCAGTAATGCAGGGTCGTTAGCGACATCTGAAAACATGATCGAGGTTGAGCCGTTAAGGATACTGTAAAAAGGTTCAAATTCCTTTCCGCTTTTCTCCATTGCTTTCCTGAGGAGTGTATTCTTGATCATCTGCAGCTTGACATTGCGTTTGAAGCATAGCCGCCGTAGTCTGCCAGAAGTTTCCACATTTAGCTCTGAGATATCGGTAAGGTAGAAAATATTGGCCTCATTCAGCTTCTCAACCATTGATTCGATTAACTGATTTTTTTCTTCTTTTTTCATGTGTTAATAATTTGATTTCAATGGTCATATGGAATATCCAAAACGATTATATTTGGTATGCATTGGCATTTTGCTTTGGATATTTCATGATTGATGTTCAGGTTACTGAAAAATTAAGCCGTAACAGATTTGGGTTCTACTTGCACCCCGGGGCTCATGGTACTTGATATGTAAATGCTTTTCACATAAGTCCCTTTAGCGGAAGCAGGCTTCAATTTGACTACTGTCTGGATAAGTTCCTTGGCGTTCTCTTCAATTTTATCAGGTTCAAATGAAACCTTTGCAACTGAAGCATGGATGATGCCAAATTTGTCGACTTTAAAATCAATTTTACCGGCTTTCACATCCTCGACGGCTTTCCCGACGTCCATGGTGACTGTTCCGGTTTTCGGGTTTGGCATCAATCCGCGGGGACCCAGGATCTTTCCGAGGGCACCCACTTTGGCCATAACGCTGGGCATGGTAATGACAACGTCAATATCTGTCCAGCCACCCTTGATCTTAGCAACGTAATCATCCAGCCCAACATAGTCAGCGCCGGCCAACATGGCCTCTTCTTCTTTGTCGGGTGTGCACAACACCAGTACCCGGATAGTTTTCCCGGTTCCGTGAGGAAGCGTCACGGTACCACGAACCATTTGGTTTGCCTTACGGGGATCTACACCCAGGCGGATGTCTATATCAACGGAGGAATCAAATTTCGTTTCGGTAATGTCTTTGACAATTCCTATTGCATCAGTTAGTGAGTAAACAGCCTCGCGGTCGTATTTCTCAAAAGCTGCTTTTCTCTTCTTTGTCAACTTGGTCATATGTGGTAATTTATTTTTTTAATTTATAGGCAGAGACGCTATTATTGCGCACAGCCGCAATTAATTGCGGCTCTACAATTTAAAAAGGGGCGGTTCCTGATACGGTGATGCCCATGCTGCGTGCTGTACCGGCAACCATCCTCATAGCTGATTCAACGGTAAAGGCATTGAGGTCAATCATCTTATCTTCAGCAATCTGCTTTACTTGGTTCCAGGAGATGGATCCTACCTTAACGCGGTTTGGTTCTGCTGAGCCTTTCTGCAGTTTCACGGCTTCCATGAGTTGAACCGCAACAGGAGGTGTCTTGATTATGAAATCGAATGACTTATCCCTGTAAACAGTAATGATAACGGGAATGATTTTCCCACCTTTATCTTGGGTACGGGCATTAAACTGCTTGCAGAACTCCATGATATTCACCCCCTTGGCTCCCAGCGCGGGACCTACCGGTGGAGATGGATTAGCAGAGCCACCTTTGATCTGCAACTTAATTAATCCAGATACTTCTTTTGCCATTTGTTTATTTTTATTGGTGTGACGGGGCATGCCTCGTCTTTACTTTCATGAGTCGCCATAAATAGCGCCTCTACTCCTTTTGTACCTGCATGAAGCCAAGTTCGAGCGGGGTTTTCCGTCCAAAGATCTTGACCATCACTTTCAGTTTTTTCTTCTCTTCATTAATCTCTTCAATTACACCACTGAAACTGTTAAATGGGCCATCCACAACGGTGACTGTCTCGCCAACGATAAAAGGAATGTTGACCTCTTCACCCTGCTCCGACAACTCATCAAATTTTCCAAGCAACCGTTTCACTTCCGAAGGCCGTAGAGGATGAGCTGCCCCTTTTGCTCCAAGGAACCCAAGAACTCCGGGAACATTTCGGATGATATGGGGAACTTCGCCAACAAGATTGGCTTCAATGAGTACGTAACCGGGGAAATAGTTTCGCTCTTTGCTAACCTTTTTCCCGTTACGGATCATGTAAACCTTCTCTGTGGGGATCAGAATCTGCGTGATATAATCCTGAAGATTATGATTAGCAATCTCGCTTTCGAGGTATTGCTTGACCTTCTTCTCATTCCCACTAATAGCTCTGACAACGTACCACTTTTTATCCTGTTCACTCATGCCTTCGGTGCAATTGTATCGACGTGTAGAATCCTGTATAATCTTAGATAAACCTTCCGAGTATGGCTAGAAAAGTTTGTAGAACTGCATCAGAACATTTCGGAAGACTTCGTCCATAGCAAAAACAACCAGGGCAATGATAAGCGATGCCACAGATACAACGATTGCGCTACTTTGCAACTCAGGCCATGTTGGCCAGGAAGCTTTATGGACCAGCTCATCATAGCTCTCTTTAACGTAGGTAACCAATTTAAACTTAGCCATTTATCTAAATATTTTGCACGGGTGGTAGGAGTCGAACCCACAGCCTACGGTTTTGGAGACCGCCACTCTACCAATTGAGCTACACCCGTGTGCAATTAATCTTTAATTCAACTGGTTGATCAGTCTAAGATCTCTGTAACCTGACCGGCACCAACAGTACGTCCACCTTCGCGGATAGCGAAACGAAGACCTTTGCTCATGGCGATCTCAGAGATCAGATTTACTTCTATACTCAGGTTATCGCCAGGCATTACCATCTCAACACCTTCGGGAAGTACAATCTCACCCGTTACGTCGGTAGTTCTGAAATAGAACTGAGGACGGTATTTATTATGGAATGGCGTATGACGTCCACCTTCTTCTTTCTTCAAAATATAAACCTCAGCTTTGATATGTTTGTGCGGAGTGATTGATCCGGGTTTTGCGATAACCATACCGCGACGGATCTCATCTTTGTCGATCCCACGAAGTAGCAGACCTGCATTGTCACCAGCTTCCCCTCTATCGAGAATCTTGCGGAACATCTCCACACCGGTTACAACTGATTTCATTTTCTCTGCACCCATACCGATGATCTCTACAGGGTCACCTGTGAGGATAATACCGGTTTCGATTCTTCCGGTAGCAACGGTACCACGACCTGTGATTGAGAATACATCCTCAACCGGCATCAGGAATGGCTTATCTATATCACGGGGAGGTAATGGGATATATGAATCAACGGCATCCATCAGTTCCATGATCTTTTCGACCCAGTTCGGCTCCTTGTTGAGCCCACCCAATGCAGATCCACGGATGATCGGGGTTGCTTCGCCATCGAAACCGTAGAAGGTTAACCGGTCGCGAATTTCCATCTCTACAAGGTCGAGGAGTTCGGGATCGTCAACACTGTCGCATTTATTCATAAAAACCACCATACGTGGAACACCAACCTGACGTGCAAGGAGGATGTGCTCATTGGTTTGAGGCATCGGGCCATCTGTTGCAGCAACTACCAGGATTGCACCGTCCATCTGAGCGGCACCGGTGACCATATTTTTGATATAGTCGGCGTGTCCCGGACAGTCAACGTGTGCATAGTGACGGTTCGCTGTTGAATACTCAATGTGTGCAGTATTAATAGTAATACCTCTTTCTTTTTCCTCAGGAGCATTGTCAATCGAGTCAAACGACCGGAAAGCTGAAAGACCTTTATCTGCCAGTACAAGAGTGATAGCAGCTGTAAGGGTGGTTTTACCATGGTCAATGTGTCCGATTGTTCCAACATTGACGTGTGGTTTTGAACGTTCGAATTTTTCTTTTGCCATTTTGAATTAAAGTTTAATTACGTGATTTTTGATTAATTGCAAGTTTATTGAGCCTTTGAAGAGAATTGAACTCTTGACCTCTTCCTTACCAAGGAAACGCTCTACCCCTGAGCTACAAAGGCTTTTTCTCAATCCCAGGACGAAATCCGGGGTCAAGTAAAAGCCCGGCTTAAAGCCTAGGTTTGAGCGGAAGACGGGGCTCGAACCCGCCACCTGAAGCTTGGAAGGCTTCCGCTCTACCAAATGAGCTACTTCCGCAAACTAAGCAGTGAGGTAGTGAAAATGTGAGGTAGCGAAATTTCGCTATTTCACTATTTCGCTATTTCGCTACTGTAGTGGTGGGGAGAGGAGGATTCGAACCTCCGAAGGCTTAGCCAACAGATTTACAGTCTGCCCCATTTGACCGCTCTGGTATCTCCCCGGATTTTCCTGTAGAGATGAGTCATGCCTCGTCTCTACAGGAGGCCTGCCTAGCCCCTAAATGAGCCGATGGACGGACTCGAACCGCCGACCAGCTGATTACAAATCAGCTGCTCTACCAGCTGAGCTACATCGGCAATTTTGCCCGCTCACAATATATATAAAAACAGTCCTTCACGAAAAAGGACTGCAAAAGTATAAAGAATTAGAAAATTATCAAAGAGTTTTCTGAAAATTTAGTGATTATTATTTGCCCCGTTGCTTCTCTTTGTACTTTCTTAACTGCCTGCGGAGGACATCCAGGGCCATAGAAGTTGCCTCTTCAAATGTTTTTGCCTCTTTGACAACAAACAAGTCATTCCCTTTAACCATCAATCTTATCTCTGCAATTTTATTTTCAGGAACGTCATTGTTATCCAACTTCAATTTAACTTCTGCACCGATAACACCGTCAAAGATAGATGGTAGTTTATCAAGCTTCTCTTTCACATATGTTTCCAGTTTTTTATCGGCTTTAAAATGTACAGAGCTAATAATCATATTCATAACACCTCCTTATTAAATTAAGCTTTTGGATGAGCTTGTTGATATATACGTTTTAATTTCTCAATTTCATTATGGGTATAGATTTGTGTGGCTGCAAGACTGCTGTGCCCAAGTAATTCTTTTACAGCATTTAATTCAGCTCCATTATTTAACAGATGGGTTGCAAAGGTATGCCTGAGCACGTGCGGACTTTTCCTGGTGAGTGTTGAAACCTGGGCCAGCGCCTGGTGAACGATCCGGTAGACCATCTTTGGATAAATTTGTGCACCCCCGTCAGTCAGAATGAGCCAGGTTTGGCCAGGAAATAATGACCTCTTCATATCCATATACTGCTTCAACAACTCCCCTAATGTTGATCCAAACGGGATAATCCGTTCTTTATTACGTTTACCAAGAACTTTCAAACTGGCATGTTGCAGGTCCACATCAAAGTCGCGAAGATTAACCAGTTCCGACAACCTCATGCCCGTTGAATAAAACAAATCAAGAATAAGTCTGTTCCTGCTCGCAGGGTATCCATCACCATAATCGAGTTGGTCGAACATAAGATCAATCCGATCCTGCTCCACATAAACAGGTAACCGTTTTCTTGTTTTCATTGCAGCGAGCCGGTTCATTGGATTGACATCTGCTTTACCTGTTTTGATCAGGTACCTGTAAAAGGATTTCAACGTGGTCATTTTACGATTCACACTCCGCTCACTTATTCCTTGCTCCATCAGGAAGACAAGCCATGACCTGATTATAGTATGATCTATCCCGTCAATATTGTGGAGATCATACTGGTTTTCTAGAAAATCGAAAAATTGTGAGAGATCATTCTGGTAGGCTGTGACTGTATGAGGCGAGTATCGCTTCTCATACCTGATATATTCAATAAACATCTCCTTCACCACAGTCAAAAAAATAAGAAGAAACGTTGACGGGCTTGCCCATTCACCGGATAAATATACAAAGATATTTGCCCGGGTCAAAATTTCTTCTTACAAAATCGCCTTTTAACTCTGTTCCTGCTGAAGCTTCTGGATATATACAGCTTTCTGAATCTCTTCCCTGCGCTTGATAGATGGTTTGGTGAACTTCTGGCGTTCACGTACCTCTCTCACGACGCCTGTTTTCTCAAATTTACGTTTCAGCTTCTTCAGTGCCCGGTCGATGTTTTCGCCTTCTTTAACAGGTACTACAATCATGCTTGAACTCTCTCTTTCTTGTTTTATGAACAAATTATTCTTAAAAAGGGCTGCAAAGATACCAGATAAAAATTAAAATGCAAAATGTAAAATATAAAATAACATACATCCAGAACCTGGGATCAACCTTCCATCATCGATTAAAGATTTTCCAGAATAAACGCTGTCATCCTGCTGTAGTTGTGCCAGGAAGTATTTTTCCCGGAATAGATGCCGTGGTTGCTATTTGGGTATACCTGAAGATCAAACTGTTTGTTTGATGCAACCAAAGCAGTGATCATATCATACGTGTTCTGGGCATGGACATTGTCGTCGGCCATCCCATGAATGATCAGAATCTTCCCTTTCAACTTCTCTGCGTGATTAACAGGAGAGTTGTCCTCGTATCCTTTTTCATTCTCCCCGGGGGTACGCATGAACTTCTCTGTATAAATATTATCATAGTATTTCCAGTTCGTCACGGGCGCAACAGCGACACCCATGCTGAAATAATCAGCTCCCTTTGTCAGGCAAGAAAGTGTGAGGTAACCCCCAAAGCTCCAACCCCACATGCCAATCCGGTCTTTATCTACATAGGGCAAGGCTCCAAGATACTTAGCAGCCTCTATCTGATCAAGTGTTTCAAATTTTCCGAGCTCGAGATAGGTGCATTTCTTGAACTCCTGGCCACGGGCACCTGTCCCCCTGTTGTCGACAGAGACCACAATGATTCCATGCTGTGCCATCAGCTGGTTCCATGCACTGGCGGCTCCCCAGCGATTTGCAACAGTCTGGGAGCCAGGGCCACCATAAATCGTAAATAGTACCGGATATCGTTTCATCGGATCAAAATCGGGTGGTTTCAACATCCAACCGTTAAGATCCAGGCCGTCTTCAGTCCTGAAAGTGAAAAAATCCACTTTTGAAAAATCGTACTCCTTCATCCGGCCCAGAAGTATTTCATTATCCTGAAGAATCCGTACTTCTTCCCCATCAGCTTTGTTTAAAGTAATTACCGGAGGCGTATTGATATCGGACCAGTTATTTACATAGTATGTATAATCAGCATTGAACTGAGCCCTGGCGTAACCATCTTTCCCGGAGAGAGTCCGATAGCCCTTCCCATCCATGCTAACTACGTTCACATCCCGGTTCAGGGGAGATGATTGGTCCGACTGAAAATAGACAAGGCCATGCGCTTCATCCACGCCATATAATGCTGTCACTTCCCAGTTACCTGAAGTAAGTTGCCTGATAAGATTTCCATTCAGGTCATACAGATAAATGTGATTATATCCGTCCTTTTCGCTGGTCAGGAGAACCGAATTGCCATCTTTCAGAAATGTCCAGTCGTCGGTGATGTCAATATACCATGGATTGTTTTCGGCCAGGATCACCGTTGATGAACCATTACCCGCATTTGCCAGTATGAGCTCCAGTTTATTCTGGTGGCGGTTCATCCGATACAAGGCAAGGGAGTTGGGGTTCGTTGTCCATTTGATCCTGGGAATATAAATATCTGTATCTTCTCCAATTTCGACCGGAACCGTCTCGCCTGTTTCAAGATTGTAAATTTTTATCTCAATCAGCGAGTTATCCTCCCCAGCCTTGGGGTATTTGTATGTATAAATCTCAGGATAGACTTCCCCGTAATATTCCAGCTTATATTCTTTTACCTGTTTCTCGTCAAAGCGATAGTAGGCAATCTTTTTACTGTCGGGTGCCCAGAAAAACGCTTTGGTAAAACCAAACTCCTCTTCATATACCCAATCCGTAGCTCCATTGATGATCTCGTTAAACTGTCCATCAGATGTGATTTGCATCTCGCTAGTGAATACTGGATCACGGTTGCTATCACCATCCTGCCCCCCCTCCTGGCTGGAATTCCAGAAACCGGATTCAAGATCCCTGATAAAGATGTTGTTGTCGCGAACAAATGCTACTTTATTCCCATCCGGGGAAAGTGTAGCTAACCGTTGTTTCTCGCCTGTCGATAACGGGATCAACTTTCTGGTCTCAATATCGTATATATAATAGTATGCTTTAGTAGAGTGACGGTAGATTGCTTCCTCCTCGTCCGTAAAGAGGATCCTCTTTTCATTCTCACTAAACTCGTAGCTGGAGATTGGGACAGGTGTAGAATCACCTTTCGGGATCAAATCTGTGGAGGCGACAATCGTACTAATATAATCTCCTGTAGCGTAATCATAGACATTGAGGCTATCATTTTTGACCTGACTAAAGTGACGGCCATCCTTGAGAGGTTGCATGCCATACACGCCTCTCGATGAGAATGTCCTCCGTTGAATTACATCCTCGAGTGTAATCTTCTGATATTCAACCTGTGAAAATCCTGCTGCCGAAAAACAAGCAAACAGGGAGATGAGCATTATTTTCTCTACCTTTGTTAGCATACCTGGATCATTTAAACGTTAATCAACAAAAGTAGAAAATTATGCGAATAGAGATAGGAACATTCGAAGCATTTGAGGAGACGATGGAGAAAATGCGGGGCGATGGTATCCTTCTAGTTGCTGGAGTGCCACCAAACCCGATGACGATAGGCTGGGGGACACTTGGGTATATTTGGAGCCGCCCTGTTGTTCAGGTGCTTGTAAGACCTACCCGGTATACGTTCGGGTTAATGGAAGATAGTCAGGCATTCACGGTCAACATACTCTCTGATAAATACAAAGAAGAAATTATGCTTTGCGGAACCCGTTCAGGACAGGACGTGAATAAAGCGGAAGCCTGTGGATTCAACATGACCAAGGGTGAGAGCACCACAGCATTTTACATCCAGGAGTCAACAATCCATTATGAATGCCGCATCATACACAAACACCGGCTCGACCCGTCAACACTTGACCCTGCCATCATTGAACAATATTATCCAACAAGGGATTTTCACATAGTTTACTATGGAGAAATCGTTGGCGTTTTCAGGGACGAAGGATGAGGTATGAGGGACCAGGATAGAGGATTGAGGGATCGGGTGAGAGTGGAATTTCTAATTTCTAATTTCGATTTTCCTTAAAAGTTTTCTACTTTTGCAACCGTTTTCGGGATGTTAGCTCAGTTGGTTTAGAGCATCGCCTTGACAGGGCGGGGGTCACTGGTTCGAATCCAGTACATCCCACAGTTCGAAGCTATACGTTAGAGGTACGTTTTAATTTGGCTTCTCATCATTCTCTCTCTCAAGATACTTCTTAATCATTAGGATCATGTCATTCGCCGGAATTGGTTTGGCAATGAAATCCCAGCAACCAGCAGAGTAGGCTGCTTGTTGGTCGTCCTCTGAAGCATAAGCAGTTTGTGCGATGACAGGCAGGTCATGCCTAATAGAAGTGATCGCCCGGGTGGCATCCAGTCCATTCATTCCAGGCAGCCTGACATCCATCAATACAATTTCTATTTCTGGATGGGCGTTGCAGAGGTTGACTGCCTGTTGTCCTTCCAAGGCATGGAAAATAGTAACTTTTGTTGGCTTAAGAAGTACATCCAGATAGCTGAAGCAAATCTGATCATCTTCAACAATCAGAATATATCTTCCCTGCCAATTGATATCTCCTCTAATCATCTCTGGTATTTCTTTAGCAAAGATATTAATAAATCAGGCACTCCCCTGCCCCGACCGATTGGATCCTGCAGTGTTTGGGTTACCTCTGTCAGAACCATTGATCACCTTCGAAACATCCTCGGCCGTAAAAGTAGTTAGCATCTCGGAAGTAATCTCTTCGGTTGAGTTTGCAATGCGATCTGATTGGGCCTGTACCAGCTTTTCATAAAAATTCCTCACCATCCTTCCGTTTCCAAATGACCTGTCACGATGTTGGAATTTATCCGTCAAATAGTTCCTTATCTGTTTATCAGCTTCATCTTCCAGTTTAATCTCATGTTTTCCGCAAAATCTAAGGAAGATCTGGAAAAGTTCGTCTGGTTTAAAATCGCTGAAATAAAAATACCGGTTAAAGCGGGATTCTAACCCTGGATTTGATTGGATCAAATACTTCATTTCATCCGGATATCCCGCCATGATTACAACCAGTTTATCACGATCATCCTCCATCCTTTTTAAAATAGTGTCCAGTGCCTCTTGTCCGAAATCATTTCCACTACCTTTAGGTTTCAGCATATAGGCTTCATCAATGAAAAGGATGCCATGCATGGCGGAATCTACCACTTTCTCTACTTTTGGAGCCGTATGGCCAATATACTCCCCAACCAGGTCGGCTCTGCCCACCTCAATTACATGACCAGTTGGGAGAATCCCAAGAGACTTAAAAATCCGGCCCATCAACCTTGCAACAGTTGTTTTTCCAGTACCAGGAGGGCCATAAAATACACTGTGAAGCGTGATGGGTTCACTCTTCATCCCTTTTTCGGCCTTGATCTTTTCAACTTTAATGAAGTTAATAAGGGTTTTAACATCCGATTTAATCTCCTCCATGCCAACCAGCAAATTCAATTCAGCAAGGATTTCCTCAACAGATTCGATCTTTTCGTCAACAAACTCATCCTCAACAGTTTTCTCAACATCTTCGAGTGTGAATGTCATCAGGTCTTTATCGGATATCTTTTTCAGTCTGCCAAGCCTGACAGCCTGGCGCCGGATCATCTCTTCAAACACGTTCCTCACCTTCCTGCCATTCCCAAACGATTTTGTCCTGGATTTATAGATGTAAGCAAAATATCGATTCATCTTTTCAGCAGCATCATCTAGGAGAGTTGTCTTTTTTGAAGCAGCAATCAGATTGAATATTTTTAAGAGTTCATCGGGATTATAATCGGGAAATTGAAATGTTTGCACAAATCGTGACTGTAATCCTGGATTGCTATTAATAAAGCGGTGCATCTCATCTGTATATCCGGCGACGATGACAACCAACCGGTCACGAAAATCGTCCATTCGTTTCAAGAGGGTTTCTACTGCCTCTGTCCCAAAATCACGACCTGCATCTTCAGGAATCAAGCTATAGGCTTCATCAATAAACAGAACACCATCAAGAGCAGACTGAACTACCTTATCAGTGTTTTTTGCTGTTTGTCCGATAAATTCAGCAACCAGCCCCGATCTGTCGACTTCGACGAGATGTCCTTTTTTCAACAACCCTAATGCTTTATAGATACGTCCAATCAAACGGGCAACCGTCGTTTTGCCAGTTCCGGGCGGTCCTGAAAAAACCCAATGGAGTGCTTGTGGGTTAGGGCTCATGCCTCGCTCACGGCGAATTTTCTCGATTCTGATCAGGCCCATCAGACTTTCGATCTCCTGTTTAATCTCCTTCAGCCCAACCAACTGATTCAACTCTTCCAGGATATCCTCAAGTGTTTCAGGTTCTCCCTCTTCTCCTTCAGTTTTGTTTTTCTCCGGACCCGAGGAAGATGGCTGAGCAAGTGGCAGATTATTTTCAACAGGCTCATCCATAGCACCCTCGATAAGGTTCTCATTTGACTGATCCGTACAAATGTTCATCACCACCATCCATGTTCCGTTCCCAAAATACAAATTGCTTATCTTATATCCTTCACGCTCCTTTCCGTTAATATCATCCACAGGCATGATTGAATTATAGACATAAAACTGGTTTTCAATAAGGGCCGTTTTCGTCATTACCAGTGCCCATTTCCCCCTGCCTGGAGACAAGGAGGTAATTGCATATCCTTTGTCCCAATACTCTTTGATCATATCGCCCGGCACTTCATTATACAGTCCGTAAATTTGGTGGGTATAGTCAGTCCGTTTTGATAGCACTACCACCCAAAGATCATTACCAAAAGCAATCTCAGTGATATAAAACCCATCTTTGTACCCCTGTTTTATCTCCTTTTCAGGGAATTCATTCCGTGTATTCCATCGCTGATCAGTAAACCCACTGTTTTGTGACATAATAATAAACCAACGGCCATCACCTCCATATCCGATTGATGTAATATCATAGAGCTCATCCCAACCCTCTTTGATCGACTCAGCAGGAAAATCTTCCCGTGTGGCCCAACGCTGGCCTGTATAGCGACTTGAATCATCCGCGGCAACAACCCACTGGCCGCCACTTGCTGCTATGGTACTTATATTTGACCCCTTGTCCCAGATCTTACTTATCCGCTTCTCAGGAAATTCCTTTGTGACATAATACTGATTGCCAGCCATACCTGTTCTCTCTTTAGTTAGTGTAATAGTAAGTATCCCTGCTAAACGCTCCCGTGAAAAAAGCAATGCCAAAAATGATGGCACCAATGATGATAAAAACGAGGAAGAGATAAAAGAAGACAAGGAATGCCAATAAATTGACAATCGCCATGAATATAACCCTCATAATCCCGCCTTTCCATCCACCAACCACAAAACTCTCCACAACAGTCACGAAAGTCATTAATAGTATGACAAGTGTCACCGTATAAAGAAACCAATGAATGGGGCGGTCGAATCCAAAGGGAAGGATGTTGATCCCCTCTGAGAAATACCACTCCATCTCTGTCCCATCCCATATACCAGCAACTAACATAGCAAGAGCTCCAATGATTCCGATTGTAAGAGGCCACCATCTGAAACGGTAGTATGTAAAAAATCGATTCAAAAAAGGCCTTTTATAGGCATCTGAGTCAGAACGACTTGCTCCCATGGTCCCCTGTTCATGGTCTCCAAAACGCCAGAAAAAATATTCAATTTTGTAGAAATATCGGAAAGTAAAAAATAGCAAGATAGCACAAACGATAACGATGATCCAGGACCTTAAAGATGTAAATTTAAATAGATTACGTAATGTGTATTTTAGAGTAAATGTCAGCCCAGATCCATCTGCAGGATAGGTATTCTCATGAAGTGAGGAAATGCTGGTAAAACCAGTCTTCTCATCTTTATACTGCACCGTTGCCCAATCATCACCCATTTCGATGATGGTGATTGTGTCGCCCTCCTCCAGGTATGCCTTAACATTGGAACTTTCAGCCTCTTCATAGATCCGGAATTTTGATTTATACGTACGCCTAACCAGGTTTTCCCTGAGTTCCGTGAGTTTTTCTTCTTCCCGCTTTTTCTTAAAGTCGACACGCTCTTTGATGGCAAATTCATCCATATCAACATTGATAGCCCCTTCAAATAACTCTTCCAGTTCAGGAATAGTCAGCAAGCGGTCATAAATCCTGACATCGTCAATGATCCCTTCAAAGTTCCCAATTGTCAATGCGTCAGCTCCTTTACCCATTCTCCCACGGCCGGCATAGACCTGATTATTTACAATCAGGCGAACTGCTTCATTAGGCTGGTCATAAAGAACTGCCATAAAGACCCACTCTGTCGTTACAAGTGGGCCATATAAAATATCATCACTACCACAATTTGCCGACCAGTGGTATTCTCCGTCATTTTTGTCCGTCACCAATCCACGACAGTACTCCTTGTCGCCATTTGTTATCAGGTTTATATGACCATATGTTTTATCTGTTTTTATCCAGGCAGTTATGGTCAATGTGGGATAATTCGATGGGTTAATGTCGATTGGCGACCACAATCCCCGTTTAAACATTCCTTTTCCTGCTGTAAACTGGATAGCCGATTGTGAATGTCCTTTGCGGTCGGACACTGCTTTTCCCGTGTGTACCGGTCCGTGTTTTTTATTGCTGCTGATATCCGTTCCTTTTCCATTCATCGGATAATAGGCAACAAGACCGGAGTCAAGATTCAGGGTTTGGGAATAGGTTAAGAAAAACGGAAACAGAAGTAACAACAGGATGAGGTGCTTTTTCATAATGGTAATTTTATAATAGAAATTGTATCTCATTCATTGAGTATCGCCCTGGAAATAATAATCTTTTGAATCTCCGAAGTCCCTTCATAAATCTGGGTGAGCTTGGCCTCCCTCATCAGCCTCTCAACATGATACTCCTTGACGTATCCGTATCCGCCGTGGATCTGTACAGCTTCAGTTGTAACTTCCATCGCTATATCCGCACAATATTGTTTTGCCATTGCTGCAGCAACCGTATATGGTTTATGCTTATCTTTCAACCAACCGGCCTTGAGCAACAACAATTGAGCAGTTTCAATCTTGACTGCCATATCAGAAAGTTTGAATGCGATAGACTGGTGGTTGCCTATCACTGTGCCGAAGGCTTTCCTCTCTCTGGAATACTGTACAGCTCGATCAAAGGCTCCCATGGCAATACCCAGGGCCTGTGAAGCAATCCCGATTCGTCCCGAGTTAAGAATTTTCATAGCAATTTTAAATCCAGACCCATTCTCACCAATGCGGTTCTCTTTTGGTACTTTTACATCTGTGAACATCACCGAATGGGTATCGGAACTGCGCATTCCCATCTTATTCTCATGAGGACCCAATGTGATTCCAGGTGTGTCCTTTTCAACAATTAAGGCGTTGATTCCTTTGTTTTTCTTATCCGGCTCTGTTTGAGCAATCAATATGTAAATATCAGCACTCTTTGCGTTGGAGATCCAGTTCTTTGTACCATTTACCAGGTAATGATCGCCCCTGTCAATGGCTTGCGTTCGTTGCATTGTGGCATCGGAACCTGCCTCCGGTTCAGAGAGCAAAAAAGCACCCAGTCTCTCTCCTTTTGCCAGCGTCGGAAGGTATTTTTCTTTCTGCTCTTCGGAGCCAAACTGCTCTATCGGATTAGTTATTAAGGAGTTGTGTACCGACATCACTACTGCGACGGAAGCGTCAATTTTTGAGATCTCTTCTATCGCCAGGATATATGCAATGGTATCCATTCCCACTCCATGATATTTAGGATCGACCATTAAGCCAAAAAATCCAAGTTCCCCCAGCAGCTTTATCTGGCGGGTTGGGAAAATGCCTTTCTCGTCGCGTTCCAGTATATCAGGGAGTAGTTCCCGTTCGGCAAAGTCACGGGCAGCTTGACGAATCATCAGTTGCTCTTCTGTAAAGTCAAAGTTCAGCATCGATCACTTTATTTAAAGTAATGGTTAGTCAGCTCTTTTTGTGCATCCATGAATTCCATCATGATCTCTTCAACAATTTCCCCTGCTGGCTTCAGTTCCCGTATCAATCCGGCTACCTGCCCAATCTCGAGTTCCCCTTCGTCAAGGTCTCCATCCAGCATCCCTTTTTTTGCCCGGCCTTTCCCTAACAGGTTGGCCAGTTCTCCGGAAGAAGCCCCGGCATCCTCCAGTTGGCGCACTTCCTGGTAGAATTTATTCTTCAACAGTCTGACCGATCCGATTCCTTTCAATGCAAGCATTGTATCCCCATCTACAGCCCCCAGGATCATCTGCTTGAAAGCAGGGTGCGCCGAAGACTCAGGTGTTGCCACAAAACGACTGCCAATCTGGACTCCTTCGGCGCCCAGCGCAAAGGAAGCCAGCATGGCTCTCCCCGATGCAATGCCACCAGCAGCAATCAAAGGGATATCTATAGCTGCTCTGATCTGCGGGATTAATACCATCGTCGTAGTCTCCTCTTTGCCATTATGACCGCCAGCTTCAAAACCTTCGGCTACAATGGCATCCACTCCTGCATTCTGGCATTTCAAGGCAAATTTAACATTTGCAATAACATGCACAACTATGAAACCTTTCTCCTTCAAATGTTTTGTCCATATTGAAGGATTACCTGCAGACGTGAATACGATGTTCACTCCCTCTTCCTCAAGGATCCTGAATTTCTCGTCATTCCTCTCATAAAGAAGGGGAACATTGACACCAAAAGGGTTGTGGGTAGCTTGCTTGCATTTTCTGATCTGGTCGCGCAAAAGATCGGGAGGCATGGAGCCCGAACCAATCAGACCCAGGCCGCCAGCATTGCTTACAGCTGAGGCCAATCTCCAACCACTACACCAAATCATACCGGCTTGTATCACCGGATATCTGATGTCAAACAGATTGGTAATCCGGTTCATTCAGCCCTTTTGTAGACGATAGAGACAAGGGATTTATCGTCTCCCCCCATATTGATTGTTAATCCGTAAGGCCGCTCAGCAGTGATCGGAATCTGTGAATCCCCTGCTCTCCCGGTAAGTTGTTCCCAGATTGTGATTGCCTGATGTACACCGGTAGCTCCGGTCGGGTGTCCCCAACCTACCAGTCCGCCGGTAGTGTTAAACGGGATTTTCCCTGTCCGCTTGGTATTTCCCTGGAGTACAAATTCAGCTCCGCCACCGTGCGGGGCGAAACCGATGGCTTCTACAGCCAGAATCCCGGCAATGGTAAAACAGTCGTGGCACTCCACAGTCCCCAGTTGTTCCTTCGTGATTCCAGCCGATTCCAGTGCTTTTCTGACAGCTTCGCGAGTGGTGGCAAGGATCGTTGGGTCATCTGGAGGCTTTGTGAGATCATCTTCAGCCTGACCAATTCCAATAATTTCTACAGCTTCACTTTTCGGTATCCCGATCCGTTTCAGTCCCTCTTCAGAGACGACAGCAATAGCAGAAGCTCCATCGGAAACCTTAGAACAATCGTATACGTTCAAGCTATCAACAAAGCCCCGGGGGTTTGGATTCATCATTCCGCAAGACTGCAATTCATCGGAAGAATTATGATACTCTTGAGCGGTTGGACAAAGCCTGGCATTCTCAATCGCATTCACATACCACTGAGCCATGGCTTCCCTAGGCTTTTCTTTTCCAAACCTCTCCTGGTAAGCTTTAGCCCGATCGCTAAACTTGCCAGGGAAGTAATAGGCATGCCCTTCTTTGCGCTCTTTTGCCCATCCTGCAGCTGCCAGAATATCGGCGCCATAGATTGCCTTAACGGTATTTTGCACCTCTACACCAAGCACCAGAACAACATCAGCAGTTTCAGCCAATAACGATTTGATCCCTGTCACCAGAGCCAACGCTCCTGAGCCACAGGCACCCTCAACCCGCACTGCAGGTTTGTACCGTAATCCGGGATCAATGTAAGGCATAAATGCTGCCAGGTTTCCCTGCCGGTTGAAACGGGCCGCGATGAAGTTGCCAACAACTGATTCATCTACATTCTTGGCCCCGCCAATTTTTTTCAGGACGGCCTGGCCTGCCTCCTTCATATACTCTTCAAGTCCAGGACGCTGCTTCTTCGGGTTAAACTCCTTCCGGCCTGTCCCCAATGAGATGGTGTTATAACCGGCAACCATATATACTTTTTTACGTAATTTCATCTTATGTCCTCCGTGTTTTTAGTCCAGGTAATTATTGATAGGTCCATATGCATGAAAGAAGCCGGTTAACAGCACCGTGTTGACATCTTTCTCAGTAAAAGCCACGTTGTCGGCTACTAGTTGTAACCCGATCTCTTTGGAGCGTTTGGCATAATCTTTTGAAAGTCTGGCACCAAGCGTATCCATCGTCTTGATTTCATTAAAGATCGCAGTCAGCATTTCATCTTTCCGGCCGGAAAAGGCAATGCTCTTCCATGGTTGCATGGAACCAGGCATTGCTCCGAGTTTTGCATCACATGAAGCCTGAAAATCTGCAATCATAACGTACTCCCCGATATCAGGATTGTATACACCAATCGGTCTTCCCTTCTCATATTTCAGGATTCCATCCTTCTGTGATCCATCAGAAAACTGGCCTCCCAATACACGTTGCTCAATTAACCTGTCGAGAAAGTCGCTATGGAGATCTTCATCCTTCAGGAATGGATTCATAACACTCATAATGTATTGACAAACATCCACTCCTACATAATCGATCAACTGGAAAATACCCATGGGTCGAATGAGATAATCCTGGCTCACTTTGTTTATCATATAGATCGCTTCAGGAAGGGAAACATCTTTAGTAAATTTCTCAGCTTCACCAATCCCATGCAATGCATCCCTCATAAAATGACCATTCCCCACAAAACCTGCGAAATCGGCAGAAGGAACAACAACCTTACGAAGGCTTTTAGCATATTGGAGGGCAAACTCCTCCACTTCGGGAAGCGTATATGCACTCTTGATCACCTCAACCAGCTTCTGAACAGCCGGGGGATTGTAAAAATGGAATCCGATGATTCTCCCGCCCAGTCCTGCTTTTTCATCAAGCTGAGTGATTGGGATGGAAGATGTGTTAGTGAAATACCAAGGTTTATTGGGGTTGTTCTTGTCCAGCTGAGACAAAAGTTTCACTTTAAGTTCCGGGTCTTCCTTGATCGCTTCAAAGATCAATGTAGAGTTGTATGCAACTTCCAGGTTTATAGATGGACGGATCGTCACCATTACGTCGTCAACATATTGCATGATGATCTCTTCGTTATCGATCAAGTCTGCCCGGTCGGCATAAGCTGTCCTGAGTTGAACTGTTTTTTTCTCTGCAGCTTTAAGTGCCTGTACCCTGATGTATCGCATCAAACCAACCAGAGCTTCGCTGGATACATCAATGGCGTTGATCACAAATACCTTTCCTTTGTTTTCGGGTTTCAGGCTGAGATCAACCATCTCCAAAGCTGTAAGCAACAGGATTCCGCTGCCCATTTTTCCAGCGGCTCCAAGCACGGCGACATTGGATAATCTTTCTGTGTAGTTCATAAATTACGAATTTGTTATTAGTTGATTACTATTTGATTGTCTTGAAGTGATAGGGTCATGGGGTGATGAGGTGGGGAAATCGTCCTTCGTCCTTCGTCCCTCGTCCTTCGTCCCTCGTCCCTCGTCCCTTACCAGTTTGGTTTACGTTTTTCTATGAATGCTTTCATTCCCTCACGGGATTCACCGTTACCGAAAAGTGATGCGAATTCCTCGGCTTCGTAACGACAGGCCTCTTCAAAGTCCATGTGAATTCCCTTCCGGATCACCTCTTTGGCTTTCTTTACCGCTTTAGCTCCTTTCGTTGCAATGCGGCCAGCCAGAGCTTTGGCTTCGGCAAGCAACTCCTCAGGCTCCGCCACTTTCTGCACCAGGCCCATCCGTAACGCATCGTCTGCTGTGATCATATCGCCCGAAACAATCATATATAAGGCGTTGGATAACCCGGCAATGCGTGACAGACGTTGGGTGCCTGCATAGCCGGGGATCAATCCGAGGCTCACTTCAGGCTGGCTGAATTTTGCTTTGCTGCTGGCAACGCGAAAATCACATGCCATGGCCAGTTCGCAGCCTCCTCCGAGTGCAAAACCATTTACAGCAGCGATTACAGGGGTGCGAAAGTTCTCTATCCGCTGAAACGTATCCTGCCCTGTCAGTGAAAAGCTTCTGGCATGGTTATAGTCCATATCCGACATCTCAGCAATATCTGCACCTGCAACGAATGCTTTGTCAACACCGGTAAGGATCACAGCTTTAATCGATTCATCTGCATCCAACACATTCAGGACATGATTCATCTCAACGAAAAAGTGCGAATTCAGAGCGTTGAGTACCTGCGGACGATTGATGGTAATCGTAGCAATACCATGATCTACGTCCAGTTTTAAAATTTCGTATTCCATTCGGTTGAGGGTTTAGTCATTTAATCTGTGAAAAGATAAACAAATATAAAAAAAAGTCTGCATCTTTGTCAAAACTCCAAAAATATTCAAAATGGCTCTTATTTTAACACGTGAGGATGTTATTCAAGTACTCTCCATGGAAGATTGCATGGAGGTAGTGGAAAAGGCATTTGTTGAATTGGTGAAAGGCACGGCCGATCTGCCGTTGAGAATTCCTATCAAGTCGCCGGACGGTCTCTCTCTTTATATGCCTGCTTATCTCAAGGAGATGAAAGCCCTTGCCTGTAAAGTGGTGGCTATATACAAAGATAATCCAATCAGATTCAACCTCCCAACCACCATTGGTAAGGTATTATTGCAGAATCCTGAAACAGGCGAAGTGATCTGCATCATGGACGGTGGGTACCTGACTGCAATTCGTACAGGTGCGGCCAGCGGTGTGGCAACGAAATACCTCGCGAATGACGGTCACGAACTCACAGCGGGAGTTTTCGGCGCCGGAGTACAGGCGAAAACACAGCTCTGGGCCGTGACAGTAGCCCGAACATTGAACAAAGCATTTGTTTTTGACAAGGATGTTGTTACAGCGACAAAGTTTGCTTCTGAGATGAGCAAAAAGCTGGGCATGGAAGTCCTTGTATCCCGCACTGTCCGAGAGGCTCTTGAGACAGATATCATCATCACGGCAACCTCCTCTCCCACTCCACTGTTTGACGGATCACTGGTAAAACCTGGAACCCATATCAATGGTATAGGAAGCCATACACCCAACGCCAGGGAACTCGATACGGAAATTGTTAAACGGTCAAAGTTTATAGGCGACAGCAGGGAAGCCTGTTTTAAAGAAGCAGGGGATATCATGATCCCGCTGCAGGAAGGCGCTATCACCGAGCACCATTTCTATGCCGAATTAGGTGAAATCATTATCGGAAAATTACCTGGCAGATTATCAAAGGATGAGATTACCCTATTCAAATCCAACGGATTAGCGATCCAGGATGCCGCTACCGCAAAGCTGGTATACGATAAAGCAAAAGAAATGGGAGTAGGGAAAGAGATTGACCTGTAGGGACGAGGGACGTAAGACGTAAGACGTAAGACGTAAGACGTAAGACGTAAGACGTAAGACG
>CAYUZX010000012.1:0-64705 GCA_964449285.1 uncultured Prolixibacteraceae bacterium | reverse complement strand
GGGTTGGATCCCCAAAGGCTCATTTCAATGCCAATGAGAGGATAACTCTTTAAACGGATAATCTTTTCTTCATTCAATAACGTACCGTTGGTGAAGATCCTGAAACCAAAACCATGCTTCCTGACCAGATCCAGAATGTCGAAAAAATCCTTCCGCATGAGGGGTTCGCCACCACTCAGCGTTAAAATGAAGGTGCCTTCTTTCCTCAGATCAGAAAACAATACATCGTATTCCTGGAGTGTCAGAAGTGGTTTCTCACTTCTGACATTATAACAACAAATGCAATCCAGGTTGCATTTATAGGTGAGCTCAACAAGGGCGGTCAGCGGCAAGAGGTTCTTAACTGCATTCTTCTTCAGGAAACGGTACGATTCGGTGTTCTCAATATTTGGCACGTCAATCCTCTTGAATAAATAGTTGTTCCTTTAAACACTCCTTGATAAATTCAAGAATATCCTCCCGGATGGTCTCCTGATTATCTTCCGGAAACTTGTTCTGCGTTCCTAACACCAGCTCTTCAATGGTCCTGGGCTCATCCAGCAATCCCCAGATCACAGTTCCAATCTCATTCAGCGTGAAGATATTTGAGTTCACAGCCAGCATGACAACCGCTTTTCCATCGGCAATTTGAAACGAGCTTTTCGCATTTCGTTTAATTTTCATTTTTAAATCCATTATCAATGATCCTCCAGAATTTATTGTTTTTCTCAAAATTCATTTCATAAATATCTACCTGGTTGGCGAGGTCGATCACAGTGTTAAATATCTTTTGCCTGAGTTCCCAGTCATCGCTGAAAAACAGAACGTTCCGCAACAGGATAGGATAAATCTCCGACCGGTTCATTTTACGGAAGTAAGTCGTTTCAGATTTCGTTAATAGAAACAAATTGGCCAGACTTGCCGCCTTGTTCATATATATGGGAAGTTCTCCATGAAAAGGGGTTCCTGCGGTAATATATCCGGTCTGATCCTTTGTAATCAACGTGAGTTCATCGGTGAGGCATTCATCCGACTCTGAAAGCTTTACTACGGTGGATTTTCCACTGCCTGATATGCCAAAAAAGACATAGCCTTTCGTGTTATGTATCAGGGAGGATGAGTGTATTAAGAATCCATGATTTTCGACGGCCAGCAGGGAATAAAAAATCCTGATAATGGACTCATACGTCATGAACGTATTGTTGAACAGGATGAATTTACCGGTTCGGGCAGCAATATCAATGATTCCGAAAAAGTCCCAGCGATAGACATTCAGATGGCGGTTCGAAGATGTCGTATAAATCTCTTTGTAGGTATCAAACGCCTGGATGATGGCTTCCGGCTGAGCGAGGGTTTGTACATCATAAAAGTCAACGGACTCGGGGAACTCTTCCGGTGTAAGAAAATCTTTGTACTTGGTCAGCGCCGTATCAAACAACTCATCCCTGATGGCATGTACCGAAAGGCCGATTCCGCCTATCTTAAGATTGAAATTCTCAAGGCCCCTGTTATTTACATCACGGAAATAGTCCTCTAGTAAATGGTGGTGAATATCGCTCATATCCTACGTTTTTTAGGTCGTCAAAAATAAGAAAACAAATCATTGAAAAACGAAAAACCTATAGACCCGTAGGATAATCCTGCTGATCCTGAACCGAAAAGGACTGATAGAAAGTTGGATGATCCCCTGGTTCTCAATGGTATTTGAACTATTACCTGCCAATAAACAAAACCGGTATAGTTGAAAAAACAGACGATGAATAGGACTTCGGGAGGTCACAGATGTATCATTGATTGCGATCACCCTGCCGATGATCTCTTCCGACTTCGACAACTTATCTGATATCAACAGGTTATCTCCTTTTGTCAGCACCATTCCATCAGCCCGTCCAGCCTCCAGAATCCGGTGGATAAACAGGAGTTCATTGCGGATAAAGGCAACCATCTCTCCCGGATGTAGCGGATCATTGATGATTCCCTTCACCGTGAGGATATCTCCCTTTTTGATGAACGGATTC
This sequence comes from uncultured Prolixibacteraceae bacterium, assembly GCA_964449285.1. Lineage (GTDB taxonomy): Bacteria > Bacteroidota > Bacteroidia > Bacteroidales > FEN-979 > QYOJ01. Next base: position 62,708 of record CAYUZX010000012.1, on the reverse strand, counting down.
ATGCTATGACCGTCAGCCTTCACTTTTACGGAATGACCTAAAAGTAAGTGGTTTGCGACCAGCTCTAATTTTATGCCGGTAAGGTCATCCATGCAGAAACTGATGCTTGAAAAGGATTATCTTTATATAGAGTGTGGAAACCAGGAAAATCGCTAAGAGAGAGGTCAGAAAAACAGGCGATAACAGCAGGAATAGCATGTAGATCATAGGATAATAGATTTTCAGGGGAATCCTGAACTTCTGCGTATACGCAAAGGTAATCCTGTCAAAGTCGGGGAAAACCCGGTCGGTCACAAACTTCCATTTTTTCTTTGGGGATGCAATCAGGGTATATTTCATGAAGGTGATCGCCATTCTGTTTACGACACCAGGAAATTCAAGGCTGGTCCCGAACAGCCGGGGAGGAAATGTGTAAAAGCTGACCCAGATCCTGTCAAAGATATGAAAACGGGGTTTGACGCTTCCAAAAATGGCTGTATAATCTTTGTTAAACATCCAGTACATGACCTCCGTGACTGCAAAAATGACGTTTTCAAGTCCGGCTTTTCTCACCTTTTCATTGAGATACTTCCTGTCAAGAGAATCTCCGTATTTCTCCATGTAGTACCAGAGATCAAAGAACCATTTGATTTCGACATGAAAATTAAGGTGAAAAGCAAGGTGAACAATGGCATACAAGAGTTCGTCTTCTTCACTTAACCGGAACGTTTCCGTCTCCTGGATTTTCAGCTGCTTTTTCCGTTCCCATACCTGTGAAAGGTCCAGGGCGAAATAGCGGTTAAAATAGTAGCCTCCTGTTAACGTAGTCAAAATATCTACCTTGAGCTTTGTTTGCTCATTGTAGATGTCGAAATCATCCGTATTGTCGGGATCGTTCACTTCACATTTCAACATGAATCCCTCTTGTTGAACGATCTCAAGAAATCTTCTCACATCCTCCCTGTGGATCATCAAATCGAGGTCACAAAACGATCGCAACCCGATATCGTCATAGAGATGATTGATAAAAGAGAGCCCTTTCAGTACAATGCAATCGATGTTCTTCTCTTTCAACTGTAAAATCAGGCGGGACGCATGATTGAGGTAATAGAGGTTGTTGAACAGGATCTCCTTTCGGTGCCTTTCCAACTGCGAAACAACCTCGGGTTCGCTGGCCAGTTGTTTATCTAGCAATGCCAGGTAATACTGGCTGATTTCGAACCGGCTGATCAGTGGGATATGTTCTCTGATTTCGCCTTCCCGGTAATGAGAAAGCAGGTTGAATAGTTTATTCAGACGCTGAAATTCAGGGGATTTGTAATCCGGGATCAACGTTTTTCGCATATTTTTTACCAATAATGAGTTCCAGTTTCAAAATCCGTTTTAGCATTGATCTTCTCAGTTTATGAAAAAATTTACGGTAGAAAAAGCCACTGGCGGTGTTGACTTTGCTCCGTCCTACTGATAACCATATGATAAGCAAGTGAATCAGGTCACAGATGGGATTGTCAATATTCACCAGGTTTTTCTCCTTTTTAATATAGGCCACCTTCCCTGCAATGTTCCCGATCTCCTGGCTGAAGGGACCTTTCTCGGAGTGGTCGGCCTTGGTGTAAACGGTATCCCCATCGATTTCGATGATTCGCTGAATGATAAATATTTTATGGTAATCCACCGCGACGAGATCCCCCTTTTTTAATTCCTTCCCACATTTCTTCAGACAGATCATATCCCCTTCCCTGATCAAAGGAGCCGAATTATCTGCCTTGACGCGTGTCCACAAATATCCGTTGACATTCAGGATGTCAAGCGCCAGGATCATCTCAGTAGTATAATCAATCGGCATGGATTTACCTATTCCCAATTTGATTCCACAAGTTTACCATCCTTGATGTTGTATACTTTGTCTACCCCCTTCAGCGTGGTAAGCCTGTGAGTAATGATGATGAGTGTTTTGTCAGCTGACAACTTAAACACTGCTTCCTTTATATCCGATTCAGTTTCATAATCCAGCGAGGATGTGGCTTCGTCAAAAATGATGATGGGCGCATTTCTCAACAGAGCCCTCGCAATCGTAATCCGTTGTCTTTCACCGCCCGATATCATATCACCCCTGTCTCCCACAAGGGTATCGTATCCATCCTGAATGTTCGAAATAAAGGAGTGCAGCTGTGCTTTTTTACTGGCCTCAATCAGCTCATCCGCCGAACTTGATAGTTTTCCTAACTGAATGTTGTATCGGATCGAATCATTGAAGAGGATGGGTTCCTGGGAAATGTAAGAGAACAGGCTGAAGATACTCTCCCTGTTCAACTCCTGATACCTTTTTCCATCAATCAGGATATCCCCCTTTCCCGGCTGAATCAGGCCAAGCAAAAGACTGATAAGGGTTGACTTCCCGGCGCCGGTTCGGCCTATAATAGCCACCTTCTCTCCTTTTTTCACCGTTAGGCTTACATCATCGAGGATCATTTTCTGGCTGTCGTAGGAGAAGGTGACATGTTTGAGTTCCAGGTGCTCATGGAAGAATGCAGTCTGGGTTTCTTCATTTCTTAACGTATCCTGATGAGATTCCAGCATGCTCTTCAACCGGATGTATCCGGGGAATGCCGATTGCATAGAATTATACAGATTGAAAAGGGCTTTGGCAGGTTGATAGAACTTCATCAAGGCCACAAGAAATGCTACAAGACTGCCAACCGTAAGGCTGCCTGATTGCACCTGGGAAATACTAAAATATAGAATCAGTCCCAGTCCAACGAAAGAGGCCAGGTCATTGATCGGCCCAACCAGTTTCGAAATAAGGGTGGATCGGAGTAAATTATTGAGCAGTTTTTCATTGCTGGCCCTATATTTTTCCTTGAAATGATCAATCAGGTTATAGGTCTTGATAATAAGGTATCCATATAATGATTCATACAGTATGCTGTTTGATCTTCCATAGGCGTGCATGTAATGCTGACTGAGATTCCGTAACCAGTGGCCGAGTTTTATCAATGGGAGGATAAACAGAGGATAGGCCAGGAAAAGAATGAGGGCAAATTTCCAGTTCAGATAGAAGAGCACTCCTATAATGGAAACCAGGGTAAACAGCTGTTTGATAAATTCCAGGGAAAGGATATTTATCAGGGTGATAAAATTGCCGGTATCGATATAAAATCTTGACAAAATTTCACCGGCCTGCTGCCTGGTACGGATGGCCCTGTAATTGGAAATAACTGCATCGAATAACCTGTCTTTGATATCAATCGTAATCGTGTTGATGGTCTTGTTTTGCAGGTAGGTTTGGAGTAGATCAATCAACGTTTGGGCAAAGAAAATCCCAAAAAGGATCAGCAGGGTTATCCCGATTTCCTGGGTATTGTTGGCCAGAAATCCATCGTCAAGTAATCTTTTAATAAAGAGAAAGTAAGCACCGGCAAGTGCGGAATAGATGGGCGAGAGAATATTCAGGAAAAGAAATTTTTTCCTGAATGGCTTGATGTATCTCCACAAATAGCCTAAGGCCCGGTAATCCTTGCTAAACAGCTGCATCAATAAAGTTTAATCATGCATTAGTGGAAACAATCCTTCAATGCAAAAGTAATGAAGTTCATGTTCGTGGCAACTATTTTCCAAGAATGTGCTTCTTTTATCCGGCTTATGGAAAAGCGAAAAAAATAACAAATGGCATTCGTTGGATGAGGTTCATCCTGATCCCAATTGTGTGATTTGCCGAGCCTTATCCTGTCTCGCTAACGCGTTTCAGGCGGTCGTAATCCAGGATTTTGAATTTTTTGCCATCAAGAAGGATCAATCCATCATCATGGAATTTTTTCAGCATCCGGATGACGGTTTCCGAACTCATCCCCGATAATTCGGCAAGGTCTTTGCGAGAGAGCGGCAAAACGAACTCATCAGTTTTAAATATACGGTCGGAGATACAGAGGAGAATATCGGCCAGCCGGCCATACGACTGCTTATGTGTAAGGCAAAAAAAGCGACTATTAATCTGTGTGCTGTTAGAACCCATAATGTCGATGACCTCTTTTGAGAATGCAGGATTTTGAGACAGCAATTGCTTGAAATAATTAATATCGACTTGCTTGACGTCAGAATCGATATAAGCCATTGCAGAATAGAGGAATTTATTGTTTTCATTACTCAGAGATGATAGCCCGAGCAGGTTTCCCTCCGGGATGATCTTCAGTACCAATGAGTTTACGCCGTCGTCGATAAATACCTTAGCCAATCCATTTTCCATATACATCACGTGAGAAGCAAAACTGCCCTGCTTGCAGATGATCTCACCCTTTTTATATTTCACTATTACCGATCTGGAATCCATTAGCTTTATCTCTTCCTCCGTCAGCATTTCAAAGCATCTGCATTTGTGAGGACTGATTGTACAACCGGTGTACTGTTCTTTAATATCCATCTTGGTTTCGTCGTTCAAGATTACAAATATACAAGTTTATCAGGGAAAAAAATGATTCAGATCAGGTTATTTTCTGTCGAAGGACAGTTATGTTTATTGCCTATGACAGTTATTGTTAAGTAATTAACATCTGAAAAAACAAGAACTTTACACAAAAAATAAGACCTATAAATAACTGACTGTTATGCTACTACTTTCGAAGACAAAACTACTGTGGATACCGGTTTTGCTGGCATTAATCATCCTTGGTGGATGCAAGAAAAAAAGTTCCGATCCTGAGCCGGATTCCCTTACGGTTGCATCCTGTGAAGGGTGCCATACCAATTATGCCCATCTCCAGGCTGTCTATACTCCCGATACAGCTGCTCCTCCAGGGGGGTGCGGTGGAGGTGCTCCCCATTATGAACCCTACGATAGGGTATTCATGGGAGGAGATGGCTATCAAGCTTTCAAAACATCCGGACATTACCAGATCGGATGTACCGGGTGCCACCTGGGAACCAACTATACCAACGATAAAAATCTTGCACACTCAGGCGACTTCATCTCTCACCCTTCCGTATTTGCAAATAAGATGTGCGGCGCGTGCCACAAGGCAATCGTAGAGAACTTTGCGACCAGTTTGCACCATGGTACCGGTCAGAAAAGAGTGGTAGCGATGCGAAGTGGATTAAGCGGCCCTGATAAATTCGATCAACTTCCCGAACACCAGATCGAAGGCTATAATAAAAATTGTGCACATTGCCACGCATCCTGCGGCGAATGCCACGTGGTTCGTCCTGTTATGGGTGGGGGCGGTCTTCCCAACGGCCATGCATTCACCAAAACACCGGATATGATAAGCATATGTGTTACCTGCCATGTTTCGCGAGGCGGACATGCCTATTTGGGCGTCTCTCCAGGTACTAAACCCGATGTCCATCTAACGAAAGCAGGATACACATGCATAGATTGTCACAAGTCCACCGACCTTCACGGAGATGGAAACCATGTTGAACAACGTTACGCTTATGCGAATCTTCCTTCCTGTAATGACTGCCACAAAGGAATATCGGGCAGCAACAGCTATCACTTGATGCACTTTAACGATTTCAACTGCCAGGTATGCCATTCTCAGGTATACAACAACTGCGGAAGCTGCCATATCCATGGAGAAGGAGCCCGCATTCCTTCCTATATGGATTTCAAAATTGCATCCAACCCAATCCCCGGGATCAAAACGGGATTTGACTTCGCCCTCGTACGGCGTACCCTGGCAGCTCAGGACAACTGGGATTTATACGGCGCTCCACAATATGCCAATTTTAATATTCTGCCTACCTACAACTACACTACTCCCCATAACTTGCTGCGGTGGACCGACCATACCCAGGTGACCGATGGAAAAGCTTGCTCCTTTAACTGCCATATCCGTAACGAGGGAGGCACGTTGGTCAACAAAGAGTTGTACCTCTTCCAGGAAGACCTTCTCGCATGGGAAGTTGGCGCAACAGCAAAGATTACGGTCGATGGAAAGTTACCGGACTCTTGGTTCAGATAAGAAATAATTCAATCATCAAATAACCAATACATACCTTAAACAAAACCTATTCAAACTATGAAAAAAACAAATTTATGGATCCTAAGTATCCTGTTCGCATTTGTCTTTGTTACCTCATGTAAAAAAGATGACGATCCAGTTCCAACCCCGACGGTAAATGAATCGGAAGTGTTAGCTACCTTCCTGGAGTCTACCAGCTCGCCCCTTGGGAAAGATTATGTAAACAGTGATATGCCATCGATAACGAGCGCTACCGATGTTTATACACTCAATCTAATCGGCCAGGTTTATATCATTGACATCCGGTCGGCTGCCGATTTTGCAACCGGTCATATCGCTAATGCCCATAACGTTGCATTGGGAGATATCCTGACTCATGTCGATGCATTGGACCAAACACCTTATCAAAAAGTGGTCATTGTATGTTATTCAGGACAAACGGCGGGTTTTGCTGCCCTCCTGCTTCGGATAGCTGGATATGCTAAAGTCTTTTCGATGAAGTGGGGTATGTGCTCCTGGAATGCAGCATTTGCTTCCGGATGGCAGAATGCCATTGGCAATACTTATGCTACCCAACTTGTTAAGACAGCCACCGATAAAGGCCCAATGGGTAACATGCCGGCACTCTCCACAGGGAAGACCACCGGACAGGAGATCCTGGAAGCACGTATTGCGGCTTTACTGGCCGAAGGATATGGCCCAGCCAAAGTTGATAATAAAACGCTTTTTGATAACCTTGCCAATTACTACATCGTTAACTATTGGCCGGCCGATCAATATGCCGATTTCGGACATGTTCCAGGCGCCATTCAATACACACCTAAAGCATCTATCAAACTGGCTGCTGATCTGAAAACACTACCAACCAACAAGCCCATTGCTGTCTATTGCTATACCGGACAAACCAGTTCGTTCCTGGCTGCCTACCTCCGTTTATTGGGGTATGATGCTAAATCGCTCCTCTATGGAATGAATGGCCTGGCTCACGACGACATGGTAACCGCTGGAATGACCGTCTTCAACGACGCTCAGATCATGGGTTACGATTATGTTCAATAAATTCTCTCTTTAACTGTTGAAGAGGCCGTTCCGAAAGGGCGGCTTCTTTTTTTGACAGAACCCGGTATTAAGCTAACCTGAAGACGTTACCTGGATGAACGGAATGCATCTCGGCTTCTTTAATAGCGTGTTCTTCTCTTTGGGAACAATTGGGATCATCTTTTGGGGCTGTAAGTCCGGTTCATGTGCAATCCATGGTAATTAAAAAATGTTCCCGATTCCAATATACAGCCCGCTGTTGCCATCCTGCTTATCGAAAGCAAAACCATAATCGACGGAGATGATAAAGTTTTCGTTCAGCGCAGCACGTAATCCGATACCGGCCGACCAGTGCATGCTGTCATGTGTTTTGTTGAAGAAAAAGGATTGCTGATCTTCCGGAACGAGGTCGCGGTATACCTTGATATCCTGAACAGCCATCCCGCCATCAAGGAATCCCAGCAGCCCGAGATAGATGTTCTGCTTGAATAGTTTTCCCTGCAGGAACTTCCATCGGAGTTCCACATTCCCAAAAGCTATCCCTTCGCCAACCACGCGATTCCTGAGAATCCCACGAAGCGTTCTGGACCCGCCTAATCCATCCGGTCTGGTGGTGAGCGCCCAGGAGCTATACATATATGGTTCGATGTAAAAGGGAGCAGTGCCTCCGATCGTACCCTGGTAGGTCAGCCTGTATGCTGTTACAAGTCTATTTCTTACCAGTGTGATGTATTGCCTGTGTGTTATCGCCAGCTTGATGAAAGCATAGGGGTTGTTGCCCAGAAACGTCGGGGCATTCATCAGGAGTATCTCCGACCAGATTCCCCGGTTCGGTGCAGCTTCATTGTCGCGGGTGTCGTAAACCAGCCCCAGTTTCAGGTAGATGATGTTCCCCCCGCTTTTTTCCTGCGACCCAATAAGACCGAAATCCACGTAATGGTCATAAAGCAGGGCTGTATCCGGAAGCTGGTTGCTCTCTTTCTTACCACGATTGATTCGTTCAACATCGACTGTTGCCGTTTCGATGTTGAAAAAGTTGATCCCAGCTAGCCAACGGAGCTTTTGCCCGAAAATAGGCCCCTGAAAATCAACCATCACACGCAGCATCTTCCGCTGATGGCGGTAGAACATCCGGGAGATATAATCGGCATTTCCCTCTTTGGCGACCGAAGGGAGGTAGTTCGCCTCGTATCCGTTAAACCCGTAAAAATCGAGTGCTTTTTCGGTAAAATAGCTCACTTCGGCTGTCAACCTGATATTCCCCGGTATCAGGTGTTTCGAATCATAGAAGAGCTGGTAAACGGCTCCTCCCTTGGTAAACCAGGAAGCCTCTGCGTAGATGGTGTGCAGGTACTCGGGATAGGTGGATCCATCGCCATAATAGAATACCTGTCCCAGTGCACCAAACTGGAAACCCTGATCGGCATCGTAGGCAATAACAGGCAATGCCCCGAAAGTCCAGCCTTTTTTCCCTTTTTCACGAATCGGAAGCTGGTTGGTGTCAGGCTCCTGAGCCGGAAGCGAACGTTGGATAAGAAAAAACAGGAGGAATATCGGAATCAGGCGAACGCAAGTCTTCATGTGATCACGGTTATAAAGTGGTTCGTTTGTTGCGGGCATAGCTCGAATACCGAAAGAGGTAGATGGCGAGAAATGTAACAACGAAACTGGAGATCATCAGGAATAGGTTGTCGGTGGTGCCGAACTCCTCAAGGCTGGTTCCGATCAGCCCCTGCCGCTCCAGGAACGAGACAGTCACTGCCACGGCATTGTTCAGGAAGTGGGCAAAGATCGGTATCCAGAGCGACCCCGACCAGTAAAAGAGATAGCCGAAGAGGATGCCAAGCACAGCACGGGGAAGGATCCCGTAAAACTGCAGGTGCATAGCTCCGAAAAGAAACCCTGCCAGGATGATAGCCAGGTGGATATTGCCCAGCCAATCGTGAAAGAGCCGTTGAAAAAGCCCACGGAAGAGGAGCTCCTCCCCGATTGCCGGAAGTATGGCGATCATCATCAGGTTTAAAAGGAAACCTCCCAGGGTGTTGACATCCAGGAAGGCCTCCGTGAGCTCCTTTGCCTGTACTTCGGCTTTCTGCATCCATTGCTCCATCCCAGACAGCCATTCGGGCAGCTCCATCGCCTCATTCAGTTCGATCAACTGGCTTATGGCAGGGATGGATGTCACCATGATCACTGTTGCCATCACCCACATCTCCCATCGGGAGGGATTGGTTAGCTTTAGGTATTGAAATGGCCTGGAAGCAAAGAGAAACGCGGCCAGCAGTGGGGGAACGATAAAGATACCTACCTCTTGGATGACTTGTAGATACTTCAGTAGCGAGACAGCTTTCGGGTTGGCATAATCGGCAAGAAGGGCCATCGTCTCAGAGAGAGATACGTCGAAAAGGGGCATCGCCAGCAACACACCTCCCAGGAAAAAAAAGAAGAGGCAGGAGATGATCAGCAACACCACGAAGAGGATTCGGGGAAAAGGTTGAAGAGCATGAAGCAAGGGGGTTTTCATAGCGTTGCCGATTTCACTATTTTTGCCACGAATATAGATTATTTTGATCACAATTGGAAATACCACCCTGCCTCTGCCATCGCTCATCCTGGCGCCGATGGAGAACATCACCGACTCCCCGTTTCGGTCGGTATGCAAGCAGTTTGGCGCCGACCTGGTAGTTTCGGAGTTCATCTCTTCGGAAGGGCTCATCCGGGATGCCATGAAGAGCAAGATCAAGCTCACGTTTGAGGAGCTGGAGCGGCCTGTGGCTATTCAGATCTTCGGCCACGATGTAGATTCGATGCGAAGAGCGGCTGAATTGGCCGAAGAAGCGGCGCCCGATATGATCGATCTCAACTTCGGATGCCCGGTAAAGAAAGTCGTGAGAAAGGGTGCAGGTGCAGCATTGCTTAAAGATATTCCCCGGATGCTTGAGATTGCCGGAGCGGTGGTCAAAGCCACCCACTTACCGGTCACGGTGAAGACCCGGTTAGGCTGGGACAAGGGCGACCAGCCTATCATCACGTTGACCGAACAGCTGCAGGACCTCGGCATTGCTGCTATCGCCATCCACGGCAGAACGGCAGTGCAGCTCTATGGCGGCCAGGCTGACTGGAGGCTGATCGGAGAGGTAAAACGGAATCCACGGATGCGCATCCCGGTTTTCGGTAATGGCGACATCACCAATGCACTGGTTGCAAAAGAGCGACTGGACCAATCAGCGGTGGATGGACTAATGATAGGCCGGGCAGCAACTGGAAACCCCTGGATCTTCCGGGAAATCAAATCCTATCTGCAAACAGGCTATATCCCCCCCCAGCCTGATATCCCGGAACGCATTACTATCCTACGCGAACATTTCAGTAAATCAGTGGCTTATAAAGGCGAACGGCTTACTCTCCTCGAATTCAGGAAATTCTACAGCGGTTACTTCAAAGGGATCCCCAACATGAAACCATACAGGATGAGGCTGGTGACAGCAACGACGATCGGGGCGGTTGAGGGAATATTGACTGACATTTGCCCCTAAGTCCCCTTCAGGGGATTTAGGGGTAAGTCGGGGATTTAGGGGTAGTTCCTCTCCACAATCTCCTTCAGCTTCATGAGGGTTCCGGATTCAAGCTCCCAGAGGTTCTTTTTCCGGAGCAGGTCGAGGTATTCGAATGAGTCATTCTTCACCTTGAAACCGTTAAGCGTTTCAATGGCTTCATTATACTCCTTCAGGTTGCCGTCGAAAAGTTCGTTGATGAAGATGAACTTATCGTTGATGCTGATCAGCTGTTTCAGGTGCTCGACAGGTTCAGCCTTCGGGGGAAGACTTTGCTCCCGGGCATCCTTGAGTTTCATGTTGAATGTGGGCTCTTCCCCTGTAAAGAGATCCAGATCGGCTGCTTTGGCTGCCTTCTTCCCGGTCTCCTCCTCTTTCCGGAGCTCCGATTTCGGGCGCTCAACCGAAAGAATCGGTGGGGGGGGGAGTGGGACGGGTTGGACAGGTTGGACGAGTGGGGTCGGGGCATAGTCAGAGGGAGGTGGTGCTTCTGGTAGGGACGGGGCATGCCCCGACCCTACTTTTTGAAGGAGGTGGAGCTGGTCATAGACCTTACGGATATTGTCCAGGAGGATATCAAATTCGATCTGAGGAATGCGGCCTTCAGTATTTCGGACGATTTCGTATTGCTCCTGGATCGCCTCCAGTAACTCCGATAATTGATTTTGTATGATTTCGCGGTTCATTCAGCAGAGATATTTCATGTGTTAATAATTTTGATTTTACTTGTCACATGGAATATCCATTATTCACATCCACGTTTTGTGTGAACATTGTTTGTATGGATATTTCAGGTGATTTAGTACTTTTGCCTTTGTGGCGTAAAGATAACGGAATTCTGGCTTCTTTGGAAATGACTCGGCGTTATGTTGCTTGAAAAAAACAGACAGATCAACCGCCTTGGTTGGATCGAAGTGATTTGCGGATCGATGTTCTCCGGCAAGACCGAAGAGCTGATCCGTCGGCTGAAACGTGCCCGTATCGCCAGGCAGCGGGTGGAGATCTTCAAACCGAAGGTGGATACACGTTACGCTACCGAAGAGGTCGTATCGCACGACGAAAATTCGATCCCTTCCACACCAGTGGAGTCCGCCTCAAGCATCCTGTTACTGACCAATGATGTGGAAGTAGTTGGCATCGATGAAGCGCAATTCCTCGATGACGAACTCTCTTCGGTATGCAACATACTGGCCAACCAGGGGATCCGCGTGATTGTCGCCGGCCTGGATCTCGATTACCTTGGCGTGCCCTTTGGCCCGATGCCCGCTTTGATGGCTACTGCCGAGTATGTCACAAAGGTGCATGCTATATGTATCCATTGCGGCGACCTGGCTCACTATTCCCACCGGATCGTGCCGGGAGATGACCGGATCAGGCTTGGGGAGACAGATGCCTATGAGCCTCTTTGCAGAAAATGTTTCGGTGAAATGAAGAAAAACCACCCGGGCTAGCCCCTGTCCAGCGAAAATTTCATAATTTTGCGCTGTTTTTTAACTTAAAATCAGTAACCCATGAAAAAAGGATGGTTTTTTATTCTGATCGGATTTATGATCTTTAACATTTCAGCTATGTCTCAAAAAACAACGAATGAAAAGGTGACCAAGTTTGTCATACATACTAGCTATGGAGATATGAAAGGATACCTCTATAATGAAACTCCTGAGCACAAGGACAACTTTGTCAAACTGATCAAGGAGGGGTATTTCAACGATCTGCTGTTCCACAGGGTGATCTCCGGATTTATGATTCAAGGCGGCGACCCCAATTCAAGAAATGCAAAACCAGGTGTTGCGTTAGGTTCCGGCGGCCCGGGATATACGGTCCCTGCCGAATTCAATAAAAACCTGATCCACAAGAAAGGTGCGCTGGCTGCAGCCAGGCAGCCCGACCAGGTGAATCCCGAGAAAGCCTCTTCCGGCTCGCAATTCTATATCGTCCAGGGGAAACCCTACTCAGAAGCTCAAATCAACGGCCTGGCCACACAGATGGGAATTTCCTATACCGATGACCAGAAAAAGGCCTATGAGACCCTTGGAGGAACCCCTTTTCTGGATATGAATTACACCGTTTTCGGTGAGATTACAGATGGATTTGATGTGATTGATAAAATTTCAGCCGTGCAGAAAGGGCCTGGCGACCGTCCGGTTCAGGATATCAAAATGACAGTCAAACTGATCGATTAAAACTTTTTCTCAGATATGCAGGAGAAAATAGAACATCTTCTACAGGAGATTGAAACCCTGACGGCTTCTTGCGGGGAAGAGGTGGAACAACTTCGTCTCAAATTCCTGAGCAAAAAAGGTGTCGTTTCTGCCCTGTTTGAGGAGTTTCGTGCCGTCCCCAACGAGGAGAAACGGGTTGTTGGACAACTCCTGAATAAGCTCAAGATCCGTGCCGCCCAAAAGCTGGATGAACTTAAAACTTCCTTCGAAGAGGGTGGCGAAGATGACAGCGCCGACCATGATCTCACCAGGCCAACCGGCCAGGTGAGGCTTGGTGCCAGGCATCCCTTATCCATCGTCAGTAACCAAATCATTGATATTTTCGCCCGATTGGGCTACTCTGTTGCAGAAGGGCCGGAGATTGAAAACGACTGGTACAACTTCTCGGCTCTCAACTTCCCTGCAGAACATCCGGCCAAAGATATGCAGGACACTTACTTCATTCAGCAGAATCCCGACATTCTCCTGAGAACACATACGTCATCGGTACAAATCCGGATGATGGAGACAGTACAACCTCCCATCCGCAAAATATTCCCCGGTCGGGTGTTTCGCAACGAAGCGATCTCCGCCAGAGCCCACTGCATCTTTCATCAGGTGGAGGGACTCTATGTTGACAAAGATGTCTCCTTTGCCGACCTGAAGCAGTCACTCTATTTTTTTGCACAGGAGATGTTTGGCGAAGAGACCCAAATCCGGCTCCGGCCTTCATTCTTTCCCTTCACTGAACCATCGGGAGAGATGGATATCTCCTGTTACATCTGTGGCGGAAAAGGGTGTAACATCTGCAAGTATACCGGATGGGTCGAAATCCTGGGTTGTGGGATGGTAGATCCCCAAGTCCTTGCCAACTGCAACATAGATCCCGAAACCTATACCGGCTTTGCTTTCGGTATGGGCATCGAACGCATCACCATGTTGAAATACCAAATCCGGGATCTGCGGTTGTTCTTTGAGAACGACGTGAGGTTCCTGAAACAGTTTATTGGTGCCATATAATAATATGGTTAGATAGTGAAAATTGAGGAATCAAACTTAATTATTTCACCATCTCACTATCTAGTATTTCCCCCTCCGAAACAATTTAAACAACAGCCAGAACCCGAAAATCCCCGCCAGCACGAAGATGGTGGTTCCAATCCAGCGGATCTCTTCCTGTTGAGAGATGATAGATCCGCCGATAATCAGGGCGGCCAGTACGATTGCGATAGAGACCCGGTTGCTGGTTTGTTCGATCTCCTCTACCAATGGTTCAAATCCTTTAATCTCAATAAGGGTTTTAAATCTCCCCTCTTTGATCTTGCTGATGATTTCGTTGAGCTCGGAAGGAAGCTCCATGACCAAACGGTAATACTCCTTCAGTGAATCGAATACTTCCCGGGCGATGGTTTTGGGATCAAACTGGCGGGCGAAGAGGTCGAGAGCATAAGGTTGCATTTCATCCACAAAATCGATTCCCGGATAGAGCATTACCGACACGCGTTCAATGGTAGCCAGGCATTTCACCAACAGGTAAATGCTGGGAGGAATTTTCAGTCCGAACTTTACAATAATATCGATCGATTCCTGCAGGACCTTTCCGAAATCCATCTCTTCAATAGGGAGGTATCGGTAATGGGCCATCATCTCCCCAATCTGGAATTCAAGTTCCCGTTTCTGGCTGAAGTGGCGCTTCCCGGAGACCAGGAGGAGAGCTTCCGTCATGTTATGGGCATCCCGTTGGATATATCCCAAGGCATACTTTCCAAGGAAAAAAAGCTGTTCTTCCCTGAGCGATCCCATCATTCCGAAATCTATAAATGTGAGGACGTTGTTATCCAATACGAAGATATTTCCAGGATGAGGGTCGGCATGGAAAAACCCATGGTTGAAGATCATGTCAAAGATGGTTCTTACAGCCTTTCTTGCAACCACAACAGGATCGTTTCCAGCCTGGATCAATGCATCTGTATCGCTAATCTTGATCCCGGTAATATACTCCTCAACAATCAGCTTCCCGGTAGTATATTCCATATAAAGCTTGGGGACGTAAATATCCGGGTCCCCTTCGAAGTTGTGCTGAAACCGAACCACATTGGCTGCTTCATGCCTGAAATCAAGCTCTTTTCGTATGGTCTTTCCAAATTCGCGCACCACACCGAGCACATCGATTGCCTCCATCTCGGGATTGTTTTTCTGCATGCGCGTAGCGAAATATTCCATCAGGTGAAGGTCCAATTCAATCTTATGTTCGATGTCGGGGCGTTGAATCTTTACACACACCTCCTCACCTGTCTGAAGCCTGGCCCTATAAACCTGGGCAATGCTGGCTGAAGCGATATTCATGCAATCGAAGTCTCTGAACACCTGCATCAACGGAATTTTCAGTTCTTTCTCAATCGCTTTGATAGCAACTTCATCCGACATCGGTTCTGCTTCATCCTGCAGCCTGGAGAGTTCCATCCTGAGCGGTTCGGAAATGATATCCGGGCGATCAGCCAGGATCTGACCAAACTTGATGAATGTGGGGCCAAGCTCGTCCAGGGCCATTCGTACACGTTCCCAGGTGTTGTACTTGCCGATCCGGGTCAGCCTCTTTTTAGTGACAAGGTACTTCCCCAGGCCATTCTTGCTGACCCAGTCATTGAAACCGTATTTCACAATAATCCCGATGATCTCACGGGCCCGCCCGATTTCATTGACAGCAGTCCCTATCTTAATCAAATTCAGCATGATCCCCCTATGTTAATCCGTTCTACTTCGTGGCTTTGGGCTTCGGCTTTGTTTTGGGAGTAGTGCGCTTTTTTGCGACAGCCGGTTTCTTTTTGCCTTCCAGCTTCCGAATCCTCTCCTCAAGCTTCTTCATATCTTCCCGTGATGGGATTTCCATCTTTTTCAAGCTTGCTTTGAGGAAATCCTGCATGGTTTTTTCCAGATTATCCCTGGTCTCTTCTGATTTTTTCTGCAGATAATCCAGTAATTTTTTTGCTTCCTCTTTGGTGAGGTTGTTCTCTTTTGCAAGCTCTTTGGCCGCTTTGGTGATCTTTTCGCTGGTCATAAAGGCATACTCGATCCCTTTATCCAGTTTCTCTTTCAGATTCTCAAACATGTGTACCTCCTGTTTTACGTAATTTGCATAGTTCCTTTTTTACTTTTCATATGATGCAGTTCAAGATCGGAAATCAGGCTCTCAAACTGTTTAATCGATGATGTATTGATCTCTGTTGCCAGCAATATATTTGGGACAGTTCGCAGCGCTTTAAGCAGGTCATCTTTCTGCTGTTTTTTAAATGGTCCTTCAATCATCATTAGATAATCGGTTTGCCTGACGGAAGGAACCAGAAAATGATCACTGCTTCGGTTCGACAGCAGGGTATAGCTATTGAAATTCTCTTCATCGTAACAGGTATAGAGGGAGAAAGATACCGGTTCCTTAACATCCGGCATGGTAACCATCAGGTCGTCAAAACGGGTAAACCGGAAACCGGGCAGTTTATTGAGCAGGAATGAGAGACGATAGTCCTTCAACTGAGTAGAGAGTCCCAGAAGTGTGTAATAGATGGATCCTGACCGTGCCTCCAAAAATATTCGTTTGGCCATTGTTTTTGCTTTATTCCCTTACACAAAGGTACGAAAAAATAAAGGCTTAGTCAATATGTTCGGTGGAGATTTGCGCCCAGGCTTTTTCGGATGCAAGCTGTTCAGCTCCTTTGATGGAGTAGTGTTGGCTTCGGGCCAGGGGGGTGTTATTCACAACGACTTCAACCACGTACTGCTTTTTATTGCCCGACCCTACTTCTTTTACAACGTTGAACTGAAGGTTTTTTCGCTCTTTCTGGGCCCATTCAATGACTTTGCTTTTGAAATTCATTTCCTGGTTTACTAGTTCGTCAAGGTCGAAGTAATGCTTTATAATCCGCTCCAGCAGGATCTTCCGGGTGAAAATGTATCCTTTATCCAAATATATTGCGCCGATGAGTGCTTCAAACGCATCTCCCTTGTAGGAGCGATAAACTCCATTAGCTCCATCCAGCTGGATTAGGTGGTCCAGCCCCAGCTTCTGTGCAAGTTTGTTCAACTGTACCCGGCTAACGATCTTGGATCTCATCTCAGTGAGGAACCCCTCATCCTGGGTGGGAAATGTCTTAAAGAGGAAGTCAGCTATTATGGCATCCAGGATAGCGTCGCCCAGGAATTCAAGCCGTTCATTGTTAATTTTAATCCCTCTGATGATATCCTGTCCGACTGAACGATGAAGGAATGCGAGTTTGTACAGAGCAATATTGCCGGGCTTAAATCCGAGAATATTTTTTATCGAAGCGGATAATTTCCTGTCAGCGGAAGATTTAATGAATCTGGACAATCCTGGCCTGAAAATGATTAGGGTTGATACTTCTTAAAGATCAGGCTGGCGTTGTGGCCTCCAAATCCAAAGGTATTGGTAAGGGCTACATTCACGATTCGCTTCTGAGCTTTGTTGAAGGTAAAGTTAAGCCTGTTGTCAATATCAGGATCGTCGGTGAAATGGTTTATCGTAGGGGGTACGATATCGTTTTTGACCGCCAGAACGCTGGCAATTGCCTCCACTGCTCCGGCTGCACCCAGAAGGTGGCCGGTCATCGATTTGGTGGAGTTGATGTTGATGTTGTATGCATGATCGCCAAAATAGGATATGATCGCTCTTGCCTCCGAGATATCACCGGCCGGCGTAGCGGTTCCATGCGTGTTGATATGGTCAATATCCTCTTTTTTCAAGCCTGAATCTTCGATTGCCGCTTTCATGGCCAATATTGCGCCCAACCCTTCCGGATGAGGTGCAGTCATGTGGTGTGCGTCACCGGAAAGTCCGGCTCCAGCCACCTCAGCATAGATCCTGGCGCCTCTTCTCAAGGCATGTTCATATTCTTCAAAGACCAGTGCCCCTCCGCCTTCACCCATGACAAAACCATCGCGATCCTTGTCAAATGGCCTGGATGCGGTTTTTGGGTCATCATTGCGGGTTGAAATGGCATGCATGGCATTAAAACCGCCGACCCCTGCAGGGTTGATGGCAGCTTCTGATCCGCCGGTAACAAATAGATCAGCTTTCCCCATGCGGATGTACATAAAGGCATCGGCGAGGGCATTGGCTGATGAGGCACAGGCGGAAACCGTAGCAAAGTTGGGGCCCATAAAGCCGTACCTGATGGAAATGTGGCCGGCAGTAATGTCGGCAATCATCTTAGGAATAAAGAACGGGTTATACCGCGGAACTCCATCGCCTTTCAGGAAACCGGAGACCTCGTTGATCAGGGTATCCAGACCACCAATACCAGAAGCCCAGATGACACCAACGCGGGTCTTGTCAATAACTCCCTCCCGGTCAATACCAGCATCCTTGACCGCTTCATCGCTGGAGACAATCCCGTAATGCGTGTAAAGGTCGTACTTACGGGCCTCTTTCCGGTCAAAATAGTCTTCCGGATTGAAGTTTTTTACTTCACAGGCAAATCTTGTTTTGAATTTTGAGGCATCGAACTTAACAATATCTGCACCGCCACTTACGCCTTCGATAAGAGCTTGCCAGAAGTCTTCGACATTCTTACCAATAGGTGTAATGGCCCCGAGGCCAGTTACAACAACCCGTCTTAAATCCACGTGTAAATATTCCTTATTTGGTATTGTTCTCGATGTATGCAGTCGCTTCTCCTACTGTACTGATCTTTTCAGCCTGATCATCGGGAATTGCAATATCAAATTCCTTTTCGAACTCCATGATGAGCTCAACGGTATCCAGAGAGTCAGCACCTAAATCATTTGTGAAGCTCGCTTCAGGCGTTACTTCACTCTCATCAACGCCAAGCTTATCAACGATGATAGCTTTAACTTTTGCTGCAATGTCAGACATATTTCTCCTTTTATTGGTTTAACGGTGTGCAAAGAAATGAATAATATTGTTACCACACAACAGATTTTAACGATTTTTAACATTTGCCAAAACCACTGAATTGACTGTCAATATATTAATAACGCGATAGTTAGGATAAAAAGCTAACATCCGGATCGTTTTGTACATTTGTACCTGAAACAACGCTCTCCTGTATGCAACGTATCGCCATTTTTGCCTCCGGTAACGGAACCAACGCCCAGCGGATCATTGAGCATTTTAAGGATCATCCGAAGATCCGGGTCACTCTGTTGCTCTGTAACAATCCCGATGCTTTTGTCCTGAAAAGAGCGGGGAATCTGCATGTTCCTTCAATCGTTTTTACTCGCCACGACCTCCACCACTCCCATCATCTCATGGATATTCTCTCTGTCCAGTGCATCGATTTCCTGGTCCTCGCAGGGTTCCTCTGGCTCATGCCCGAATACCTGTTGACAGCTTTCCCTTCGCGGATCATCAACATTCACCCGGCACTTCTCCCTAAGTATGGTGGAAAAGGGATGTACGGAATGCGGGTTCATGAGTCAGTGATCCAGTCCGGAGATCAGGAATCAGGGATCTCCATCCATTACGTGAATGAACAATATGATGACGGCCAGATCATTTTCCAGGCGAAATGTCCCATAGAACCTGGCGATACTGCTGAAATGCTGGCAAAAAAGGTACAGGAGCTGGAGTATCGGTATTATCCGGAGGTGATTGAAAAAGTCATGAAGTCATGAAGTCATGAGGTCACGAGGTGATGGGGATGATGAATTGCCGTCCCTTTTAAGGGACGGGGGTCTGGTAGTGCGAAAAACCGGGCTTTAGCCGACATCATACGTCTCACGTCTTACGTCTTACGTCTCACGTCTCACGTCCTTCGTCCTTCGTCCTAAAACCCCGGTTTCCCAAGTAACTTGAACATATTTCGTTTATAGGCCTCCACTCCGGGCTGGTCAAAGGGGTTTACGCCCAGTGTGTAGCCGCTTACACCACAGGCAAATTCATAAAAGTAGAGCAACTGTCCGAGATGATAAGGATCCAGACATGGGATTGAGATGCGAATATTGGGAACGCCTCCCTCTATATGAGCCATCCTGGTACCCTCTTCTGCCTTATGGTTCACATCAGAAAGGCTTTTGCCGGCCAGAAAATTGAGTCCGTCGTTGTTCTCCGAATCCGTTGGTACAAGAAGCTCCTGGTTAGGCCGGTCGACCGAAAGAATGGTTTCGAAAAGATTACGGCTTCCCTCCTGGATGTACTGACCCATCGAGTGCAGATCGGAAGTAAAGGTCACACCCACCGGGAAGATCCCTTTTCCCTCCTTCCCTTCACTTTCGCCATAGAGCTGTTTCCACCATTCAGTCAGCATAACCAGATGGGGCTGGTAGGTGACCATGATCTCGGAAGTTTTTCCATGATCGTAGAGAAGGTTACGGATGGCAGCATAGAGAGTGGCCGGATTAAGTTCAAAATCAGGTGCCTTACAGGCTACCCTCTCCATCTCCGTAGCTCCTTCAACCAGCTTCACGATATCCAGTCCGGCTACCGCAATGGGAAGTAGCCCTACCGGTGTTAACACTGAATAGCGCCCGCCCACATCATCGGGGATGACGTAACTCTCGTATCCCTCTTTATCGGCAATCCTTTTTAAGGCTCCCTTAGAGGCATCCGTGATGGCGATGATCCTCTCACGAGCTCCCTCCTTCCCATACCTGCTCTCCAGCTTCTGTTTGATCAGGCGGAATGCTACCGCAGGTTCGGTGGTAGTTCCCGATTTGGAGATCACCGCAACAGCACAGGAGTAATGGTCCAGCACCTTTAGCAGGTCGGCATGGTAATCCTGGCTCAGGTTCTCGCCTGCATAGAGTATCACAGGCTTATTTTCGGAACGGAGCAATGCCGGAAACGAAGGAGAGAGAGCTTCGATCACTGCCCGGGCTCCAAGGTAGGAACCACCGATGCCGATGACAACGAATACCTCTGCGATTTGCTGTATCCTGGCAGCATGTTCCCTGATCCCGGAAATCAGAGCCGGATCCGTTTGGGAGGGCAACCTGATCCAACCCAGAAAGTCGTTTCCAGCACCCGTGCCTGATATGAGTGTATCCCACGCTGTCTCAATACGCGGACGGATCTGCTCCAATGCGTTTTCCGGTAAAGGGGCAACTGCCTGGCTGATATCGATGGAGATATACATAATAAGTGTGTTTTAGGAAGTAAAGATAGAAGATTCCTCGCTACGCTCGGAATGACATACAAAAAAGGGGCCGATTTACATCAGCCCCTCAAATCAATAAACAAATCCAGATGAAAAAAGAATTTTGCCTGCGAACAAAAATAGTTCAGAATGACAATGATAAGTGTTAATGAATATTAAGAATCGTTAAAAAATGTTAAAAAGTCTGTTTCGTAATTTCCTTTACATTTGTATATAGAAATGAAACGGAACGTACTTGTTGGGATCATCATCATTATGACCATCGCCCTGATAGGCTTGCTTGGGGTTCAACTCTACTGGATACACAGTGCTTCATCAGTGAAAGAGGCCAGTTTCAGAAGAAGTGTCAACGAAGCCATGGCCAAAGTGGTGTACAAGATTGAACGGCTGGAAAAATGGAGAGCTGCCGAGATCAACCCATTCCCTGGGATGCTGAGCTTCAACAAACACCTTGATTACTCCCTCTTCATCACTCCCCCTGAAATGGATTCGCTGATTTCTCTTGAGCTAAACATCCGCGGTGTGGATACGCGCTTTCAGTTCGTGATCTATAAACCGGAATACGATCTTTTCATCTTTGAGAAATCAAGCGAATACCGTAAACAGTTGATCCAGATAGGCTATGCCTACCCGTTGTTCTCGGCCGACATGTTCACAACCCCGGAGTACCTGCTGATCTATTTTCCCTATGAAAGGCAGTTTCTGCTTACTGAATTGTGGGGTATGCTACTGATCTCTATTGTTCTGATCGTTGTGATTGTTTATACCTTTTCCTATACCATCACCATGCTGATCCGGCAAAAGAAGATTTCGGATATGAAAAGTGATTTCATCAACAATATGACACACGAGTTTAAGACGCCGATATCAACTATCTCTCTAGCCTGTGAGGCTCTTGGTGATAAAGAGCTACCCAGGTCGGAATCATTTTACGACACCTACATCGAGATGATCAGGGAAGAGAACAACCGGCTCTCGATCCTTTCGGAACGAATCCTACAGGCCGCAGTACTGGAGAAGGGAGAGATGAAAATGCACCTTGAAATGATCGATATCCACATTATTATCCGGGATGTAATTAAAAGCATCCGGATTCAGGTGGAAATCAAGGACGGTGAGATACACACCAACCTGCTGGCAAAGCCCTCTCTGCTGGAAGGAGATAAGGTACACCTGACCAACCTGGTGTACAATCTCCTGGATAATGCAACAAAATATACACCACGAAAACCGGAGATCAGAATCACTACGGAAAATAGTAACCTTGGAATTACGTTATCAGTAAAGGATAACGGGTCTGGGATCAGCAAACAGGAACAGAAAAAGATATTTGATAAGCTCTATCGAATCTCCACCGGCAATATTCACAATGTGCGCGGGTTTGGCCTGGGACTCAGTTATGTAAAAGCCATCGTGGGAGAACATCATGGGAAGATAACAATCGAAAGTGAGATCAATAAAGGAACGCTCTTCAAGATCTATCTCCCCTATAAAATACCAGATTAGACACTATGGAAAAGAAAACAATTCATATTCTCCTTGCAGAAGATGACCGGAATCTGGGGAATCTTCTCAAAAACTACCTCGATGCCAAAGGGTATCAAACTACGCTTTGCATGAACGGACAGGAAGCCATCGAAGCCTTTGTAAAACAGGAGATTGATTTCTGTATCCTGGATATCATGATGCCGGTAAAGGATGGATTTACTGTAGCCAAAGAGATCCGGACACGGGATAAGAAGACTCCGATCCTGTTTCTCACGGCGAAGTCGATGCAGGAGGATAAATTGAAAGGGTTCGAAATTGGAGGAGATGATTACCTCACCAAACCCTTCAGCATGGAAGAGCTGTTGTTCCGTATGCAGGCCATTTTGAGAAGATTGGAAGACAATCCGAAACCCTCACACGAAGAGACGGTGTTTACCATTGGATCCTACACCTTTGATCTGCACCGCCAGACGCTTACCATAGGCAAAACTGAACAGAAACTCACATCGAAGGAGACCGGACTGCTCCGGCTGCTGTGTACTCATTTCAATGATGTGCTTACCCGCAGTGAAGCGCTCACCGAAATCTGGAACAACGACAGCTATTTCAATGCCAGGAGTATGGATGTCTATATCGTGAAACTCCGGAAGTATCTGAAACAAGATCCTACCGTAGGACTGATCAACGTCCATGGTGTTGGATTTAAACTGGTTACCAACACATGAACCGGCATCCCTCACTTTACCTGGTACCAACACCGATTGGCAATCTCGAGGATATGACCCTGCGGGCTATCCGCGTGCTGAAAGAGGTTGATTTCATCCTTTCAGAGGATACGCGCCAGACAGGGATCCTGCTCAAGCATTTTGAGATACGAAACAAGCTGGTTTCACATCACCAGTTCAATGAACACAAATCCCTCGATTCTGTGATTAACCGGTTAAAATTGGGCGAGGTGGCAGCGCTGGTCAGTGATGCGGGAACACCGGGCATCTCCGACCCTGGCTTCCTGCTTGTTCGGGCCTGCCTTAAAGAAGGGCTTGAAGTGGAGTCGCTGCCCGGTCCCACTGCCTTTATCCCGGCACTTGTAAATTCGGGGCTCCCCTGCGACAGCTTTCTATTTGTAGGATTTCTACCTCATAAAAAAGGGCGGCAAACAAAACTGAAAGAGGTTTCCAGCAGCCCGTATACCCTGGTCTTTTATGAATCTCCTTATAGGTTGAGTAAATTAATTACTCAATTAGTAGAGTATATTGGTCCCAACCGCCAGGCATCCGTTTCCAGGGAGCTGACGAAAGTATATGAAGAGACTGTCAGGGGTACGCTGCAGGAGTTAGCTGAGGTGTTTTCTGAAAAAGAGGTAAAGGGAGAGATTGTGGTGGTTGTAGAAGGCGCTCGTTAATCCAGTCCAGCACTTTATTCTTCATTCTTCATTTACCTGTGTTCAACCATCGGGCCCGTCTTTTTATCTCGAAAGAGGCATATGCCTTCAACGGGCCTTCGGTTAATTCAACTACCTCCACTTTCGCTCCGAGCGGACCGATATGGCACCATGCCAGAAATTTCTCCAATGATCGTTCCGCAAACTACTTTATTTCGCTTGGGATCCAATATCTTTGTGGAATTCCGGCTTTCGGAAGTGGCTTCTCGATGGCTGCTTCTTTCGGAAGGCTTTTCGCGCCCTTGTATATCCCAGTGACAGACCAATAAATACAGATCCGGTGGCAAAAAGGAGGATGACCCGGGTGAAGAGTGAGATGCTCTTCAAGTCAAAATAGATCAACTTGAAGGCAGCCAGAAACAGCAGGATCATAGCCATCGTGCGGCCAAACCGTTTTTGCCAAATGAAACCCCAGACCAATGTGATTGCCCCTCCGGCAAAGAGAATCATCGTAGCCGGTAACCCCATCATCTGTCTTCGGATCTCATTCGCCTCCAGAGTTGATGTTGCCCTGATGGCAACAGCGGTCAGCCCCATTTCTAAAATCAGTATGTAAAGCACCATCACAATGGCGTAGATAAGAAAAATTCGCTTGGCAATGGTATTCTCTTTAAACGCTTTCCCTACATAATGTAAAACAATCGCGATGAAGACCAGAAAAAGTCCGGTCGCTACATAGTGCATCGAAAATACGGTTAGCCCCACCTGAATTCCCCGGATATAGAGATCGAGCAGCTTTATGTTCTGCAAACTCAGCAAGGAGGGGTAAATGAAGGTCATCATTACAGAGACCAGGATTGCGATAGGGAGAAACGAGGATTTCTGGGCTGCAAGCCACGGGATGGCAATAGTGAAGAAGAGGCAATGGTATGAGAACCAGCTGATCAGCGCTACCTCCTCAAAGCCACAGATAGCAAAACAACTAAATTGCCAGAGCCAGAAGAGTCCGAAGTAAAGTCCGGCCAGAAATACCCCTTTTAGCAACATCAGGTATCTCTTTCTGTTGAACCACTTTCGGGAAAACTTTATATCCAGATTCTTGAGTTGGAAACGATCAAGAAAGGCAACCAGTGCGATAAACAGTCCCGAGATCAGTCCTTTGTAAAACAGGGATTCATTCCCAGCCAACCCCCCAGTGAATGCCGCAGGGAAATAGGCAAACGCCAGGTCTTTTAAAAAGACCAGGATCATCAATACAACAAGTACCAGTGCAACAATGATAGAGGGCTGGTCCTTGGATTGTCCCGAGTAAAAAAGTAAGAGCAAAGAGAGGCTTCCGGCCAGTAGGATCACATGGCTTTTCCAGAAGAGTAGTGGCAGGAGTAAGCTGACCAGCACCAGGGCCGATATCAGGAATGGCATCTTCCGGAATGGCTTTCCGGAGTACTCCATAGCAAGAAGGGATAGGATATACAGGGCAGAAAGCGCCAGTGTAAAGAAAAAGAGCGGCAGTTTGTCGTAAAACTTCAGGATAGTTGCCGCGATGAGGATCAAATAGATCCCAACGTTGAAACCGATTGCAAACACCTCCATATACCTGCTCAGGGCCCTGCGGCCGGCAAAGCCTCTGAATAACAAAATCGCTTGGAATGTCAGGAATATCAGAGAGGAGAGGATAAAAAAAGAGGTCAGTTGGTCACGTTGTCCGTTGATCATGATTTTCAGCAGCCACCAAAGGGAAAAAAGCCCCCAGGTGAAGAGAAAATGAATACGGATACCGGTATGACTCAGATGCTGGCCAAAGAAGAAGAGGCCGACCGAAATAAGGATCAGCAGGGAGAAAATAAGTTCAACCTGCCATCCATAGCTGCGTATCATGGCCAGGATAGCGACAAATACCAGAAACACTGAGATGATCTGAAATTCGGCTCGTTTTCGCCAGCGAGCCAGCAACTGCATGACCAGCCAACCGGCCATCGTGGCAAATATGATCAGCACCATCGGAAAGGTAATCGGAGCTGCAACTGATTGTAAAGGAGTTGCGACCTGCCCGGTAACCGGGAGTGTTGCAGAACCCTGCTTCATGATTAGCTCTTTCGGAGAGACCAGGTTTTTAGCGATTTTAAAGATCGTGTCGGTGGAGTTTGCGGCAAACCATAAACTGGCACCCAGGAAGAGGATCCCGATCACCCGCATCAACTGTTTCGAAAAGAGTGTTTCAACACGTTTCAGCGAAAATCCATCATCCTGAGATAAGGAGTGTCGTTTCTTTTTGGATCTGGAACGTTGAGCCATTGCTTTAAAATCACTGACAAATCTATCAATTTTTTATCTTTATTGAAAATTAATCCTCCCAATATGTGTGGACGATACTCCTTTGCTGTTGAAGATGAACTGATCAAAGAGCGTTTTGGCGTTTCGGTGCGGTCGGCCATATACAAAGCCCGATATAATTGTGCTCCTTCACAGGAGCTTGCCATTATCAGCAACCAGAATCCGCGTGAACTCCAATTTTTCCGATGGGGACTAATCCCTTTCTGGGCCAAAGATCCGTTGATCGGAAACAAGCTGATCAACTCCAAAGCAGAGACAATAGCCGAAAAGCCCTCGTTTAAAAATGCCTTCCAGCGCCGCCGTTGTCTCGTGCCAGCTGACGGTTTCTATGAATGGAAAAAGAATACTACCAAGACGCCATACCGCATCGTTTTAACAAACGGTGCGCCATTTGCCATGGCCGGCATCTGGGAGAAGTGGGTCAGCGCTGACAGGGAGATCATCCACTCCTTTTCGATCATCACCACCGAGCCCAACGGGCTGATGGCTCCCATCCATAACCGGATGCCAGTGATCCTTCTGCCGGAAAACGAAAAGATGTGGCTCAACAACACAAACGAAACCACATTGCAGGAGCTCTTGAAACCCTACCCTGCAGAGATGATGAAAGCCTTCCCTGTGTCGAAGCTAGTGAACTCGCCGAAGAACGATACGGTGGAGGTGACCCTGCCGGTAGCCGGATGAACAGATGCCAGATTCTAATGCCTCATGTCTAATCTCTTTGCTTCGTCGCTCTGCTCATCGCAATGACGACAAACTCTAGCTCCCCAGCAAAAGATTGCATCCCCGCAAATCGCTGTGATCAAACCGGCCGAAGACTTCGAATGAGCCATCGTTGTGCAGCCGGCCGAGGTCTTGGGTGCCCAGAAATGGGCAGGAGTACCAGTTGGCCAGGTCGATGATGCTAATCCCGCCGGTTTTGCCCTTCGCAGCCCAGGAGAGTGGATCGTTGGGATCGCGGATCAGGACTTTCATCCACGGAGGGGCGTTAAACCTTCCATTGGTCGTAGAATAAGCTTGCGAAAGCATCTCCGACATGCCGTATTCGGAATGAATCTCCTTGACCGAGAAAGCTTCTTTCAGGATGCCTTGAATCTCTTCCCGAACCATCTCCCGTCGTTCTCCCTTCATCCCTCCGGTTTCCATAATGATGGCATCAGGGAGTGCAATCGGGTATTGTTTGGCAAAGTCGAGAAGAGCGTAGGTGAGGCCGATGAGAAGAACAGTTGGCAGTTGGCAGTTGGCAGTTGGCAGCATCTCCGCCAGCTGTTTTGGTTTACTCAGGTAGAAGCCGCTTCCGGGCTTAGCTCCGGCGTTGATCCAGGTGTTGATCATGAAGGCCAGGGAAGAGTTAGGATTCTCTTCCGGGGAGGGGGTGAGAGCACAGATCATGAAGCTTGAGGGATCTCCGTAAACGTGTCGGAACCCTTCAAGCAGCGAGGATCGGTAGAGTGAGGCATCTGCCACGGCATGGCTGCTGCGCTGCATTCCGGTGGTTCCGCTACTGTGAAAAGTGATTGCAGGCTCCTCTTCCGCAGCATAGACCTCTCGTGTCTTGAAAAATTCGAGGGGAAGGAATGGAATACGGGAGTAATGATTCACACTGGAGGCGTGAATTCCCAGTGCATCAACAAACTCGGCATAGACCTGGTTTCGCTGAAGCTGATAACGAAAAGCCTCCAGCGCCAGCCGGTCAAACTGCTCTTCCGTCTTTATCGCACCTATGGTATCTGAAAAAATCATCGCTTCTGGGCGTCCCTGTCTATCGGAAAATTGTGTAATTTAGCATTTCATCAAAGATACGAAATGAATCGGTATATTCCCAAAACCCAGATCAAGGTATTGGTTGCAACCCTGGTCGGAATGTTCCTCATCTCCTCCTGTGTCAAACAGGAAGAGTTTTCCGACATCCCGGAGATTTCACCCCGTACGTTCATAACGGTTTTTGATACCGGTCAGCTTGCAGTCAAAGGGATCCTCTCCTTCGATTTTCAGGACGGCGACGGTGACATCGGACTGAATCCGGGAGATACCTTTGCTCCCTATAACCGGAGTGGCAACTACTACTATAACCTGGTGATCCGTTATTTCGAAAAGCGCGACTCTGTTTATGTAGAAGTGGTCCTCGATCCTCCGTTCAGTGCCCGCATTCCTGTCCTGAATCCCGACTACCCCGGCAAAGCGATCAAAGGCTTCATGTCCGATACACTTGCAATGGACCCAGCCCCTGATTTCGACACGGTAAGGTTCGAATTTTTTATCATCGACAGGGCGCTGAACATGAGTAATGTGCTTATTACGCCCGACATAGTTCTCAGGAAGTAACGGTAGTGATGGAAAAACTCTACCTGAACCGGAGACTTATCATTCTCGGACTTTTTCTCATAACCGGACTTATCTTCACCATCCGGCTCTTTTATATTCAGGTAATGGCCGAGAAGTATATCCTGTCGGCCAACAACAACGTACTTCGATATATCACGCAATACCCGGCCCGGGGTTTGATCTACGACCGGAATGGGAAATTGCTGGTTTACAACGAAGCCGCTTACGACATGATGGTGATTCCCAGGGAGGTGAAGACGATCGACACAGCCGAGTTCTGCCGGTTACTGGATATCAGCATCGTGGATTTCAGGGAACGGCTGAAAAAGGCCCGGCACTACTCCTCCTATAAACCATCCGTATTTGAATCCCAGATCAACCGGGCGAATTTTGGGGCCCTTCAGGAGAAGATGTTCATGTTTCACGGATTTTTCGTTCAACCCCGAACCTTGCGGAGCTATCCCTACCCCACCGCTGCCCATATGCTAGGGTATATCGGAGAAGCCAGCCCTGCAATCATTGCCAAGAATCCTTATTACAAACCAAGCGACTATATCGGTATCAGCGGAATAGAGAAATCCTATGAGGAGGCGTTACGCGGCCGGAAAGGGATGAAGATACGTATAGTTGACGTTCACAACCGCGATATGGGCAGCTTTCAGGAGGGGCATTATGATACCGTCTCTGCTCCGGGGACAGATCTCTGGTCTTCCATTGATGTTAATCTCCAGCTTCTTGGTGAGTTGCTGATGCTGAATAAAAAGGGAAGTATTGTCGCCATTGAACCCTCCAGCGGAGAGATTCTATGCCTGGTATCCAGTCCCACATATGATCCAAACCTCCTGGTTGGCCGGATACGCAACCACAACTTTGCCCTCCTTTCTGTTGACAGCATCAACATTCCTCTCTTCAACCGTGCCCTGATGGCAACATATCCCCCCGGATCTACCTTCAAAACAGCCAATGCCCTTGTGGGATTACAAGAAGGCGTATTGACTGCCAGTACCCGATATAGTTGTCCAGGTGGTTTTGATCTGGGGAACGGTCATGTGGTGGGATGCCACAACCATACCGGTCCGCTCGACCTGGAAGAATCGATTCAATACTCCTGCAACACATACTACTGTAAGGTGTTCAAATCGATCCTCGAAAAAGACGGATTCTACGCAACCGATAAAGACTTTAACATATGGCGCAACCACATTCTCTCATTCGGTCTGGGAAAACGGCTTGGCCTGGATCTCCCCAGTGAACTTTCAGGCAATATTCCCTCCAGCGCCTATTATGATAAGTACTATGGCAAAAACAGATGGAGATCCCTGACGGTCATCTCGTTGGCCATCGGTCAGGGAGAGATCCTGATAACGCCGGTCCAGCTGGCTAACATGACTGCTGTAATCGCCAACCGGGGGTATTACATTACCCCGCATGTAATCAAGGGAGTGGGTAAACCCAACAGCGTGAACAGAACCTTTATGGAAAAGCATTACAGTACCGTGGATCCCAACTATTTCGATGTGGTGGTTGATGGGATGGAGAAGGTCGTTCTGGCCGGGACAGCAACCAGTGCGAGGCTGGATAGTGTTGCTATCTGTGCCAAAACGGGTACAGCTCAGAACCCGCATGGTGACAACCACTCCATCTTCATTGCATTTGCCCCAAAAGAAAACCCCAGGATTGCGATCTCAGTTATTGTGGAGAATGCAGGATGGGGCGCCTCCTGGGCTGCACCTATTGCCAGCCTGATGATTGAGAAGTATTTGAAGGGAGAGGTGAAGCGACAGGATTTACAAGAACGGATGATGAATGGTAACCTGATTAAACAATGAGACGGGAGTATGGCATATTTCACCGGATCGACTGGGTGATGGTATTCCTATACCTAGCACTGGTACTGTTCGGCTGGCTCAACATCTACGCTGCAGTATATGACGAAACACAGCCTAGCATTTTCGATATAAGTCAGCGATACGGAAAACAGATGATCTGGATTGCCGCTGCCCTCATCCTTGCCATCATCACATTGGCTATCGATCCCAAGTTCTTTTCCCAGTTTGCCTGGCTGATCTATTTCGGGTTGATAGGGGTGCTTATCCTGGTCATCTTTATCGGCCGGGACATCTCCGGTGCACGGTCGTGGCTGCACATGGGCAGCATAGCCATCCAGCCAGCCGAATTTGCCAAGATGGCTACTGCATTGGTGGTTGCGAAATACCTCAGTAAAATAGACCTCAACCTGAAAAAGATTCAGACCTGGATGAAAGCGTTCCTGCTGATCTTCTTGCCCGCACTCCTGATACTCCTTCAGCGGGATACAGGCTCGGCCTTAGTGTTTCTGGCATTTCTCCTCGTATTCTACCGTTTTGGCATGAGTGGGTATGTGACGCTAGCCCTGGTAGCACTTCCTGTATTCGGCATCCTGGCCCTGCTGATAAATAAATTTATCGTGGTCGGGATTCTCTTTGCCGGCGCAGTCATTTTTTACTTCATGACCCTGCGAAAATTTCGTCACCTGATGATCGTATTAGCCATCTTGATTGGTTCAGCAGGGTATGTATTTTCGATCGACTATGCTGTAAACCACATCCTTCAACCCCACCAGCAGCAACGGATTAACGTTCTGATTGGGAAGACCAGCGATTTGAAAGGCGCAGGATACAATGTGAATCAGTCGCTGATTGCTATCGGATCAGGCCAGATCCTGGGCAAGGGTTATCTGAATG
This sequence comes from uncultured Prolixibacteraceae bacterium, assembly GCA_964449285.1. Taxonomy (GTDB): domain Bacteria; phylum Bacteroidota; class Bacteroidia; order Bacteroidales; family FEN-979; genus QYOJ01. Next base: position 31,599 of record CAYUZX010000012.1, on the reverse strand, counting down.
GCACCCAAACCAAGTACAACTTCGTGCCTGAACAAAGCACCGATTTTATCTTCTGCACGGTTGGCGAAGAGTGGGGATTCCTGGGCAGCTTCGTACTGATCGTACTGTATATCTCGCTTTTCACCCGGATCATCATCATAGCGGAGCGACAACGCTCCAAATTCAGCCGGATATACGGCTATTCAGTGGCGGCAGTCTTATTTACCCATTTTGCCATCAACATCGGAATGACTCTGGGGCTGATGCCTGTGATAGGCATTCCTTTGCCATTCCTTAGTTATGGAGGATCTTCCCTCTGGGCATTCACCATCCTCCTGTTCGTCTTTATCCGGCAGGACTCTTACAGGCACGATCTCGTCTGAAAGACGAAGGACGTGGGACGTGGGATGTGAAGCGATTAGGGATTAGCAAAACTATCAACAAATTGCTAACAATAAACTGCAAACTGGCTACTGCCAACTGCTTACTGATTACTGCTGGACCTTTGCAAAGGAGACCTTCTGCAACTTCGCAGGGCTTACATGCCTAAGCGACCAGTTGTTGCCTCCATCCCTTGTGCTGATAATCTTGCCTGAACGGATGGTATCAGCCGACTCGCCAACAATCAGAGCAGTTTGAGAGTAATAAGTATCGATCCCTACCAGGAACTGATTCGAAGGTCCTTTACTTGTCTGGTCAAGCCAGGTTTCTCCTCCATCAAATGTTTTGAAGATCAGATCGTAATCAAATGCTCCCCAGATCGACTCGGGACTTAGCATCACCATGCAGTTTATATCCCCCGGATCTATAGCATCGGGTGTATACCAGAAATTTCCACCATTTTTTGTCACAGCATAGTGCCCGGTTTGGCCGTATACAATCACATTATTGGAATCAGTGGCAGCAACGCCAATCCATGCATGCTGATTGAAGCTGTTTGGTAGTGAAATCGAGTCCCAGGTAATTCCAGCATTCAGGGTCCTGGCAATGAACCCCCAACTCCCTTGTCCGGTTGCAAATTCACCCACCACGTAAACGACATTTTGTGTGATTACATGAATTCCCTGAAGGATTGATCTGCGAAATGAATTGGTATCATAAACCGTCCAGTTGTTCCCGGCATCGTTTGAGTTGTAGACAGTCCCCTTATCTCCGCTCACCCAGATATTGGTATTGTTCAGGATCGAGATTCCGAAAAGGTCCGGATCTCCGGGCAGAGGGGGAGTAAGCACCAGAATCCAGCTTTCGCCTCCATTAATGGTGCGGTAGATCCGGTTCCCAGAACAGACGATCCAGGCGTTCTGCTGGTCGATGGCCCATACGTTGTTGATGTCAACTCCCTGAAACATCGTGGCGTCACTCTGTCGTTTCCATGTCTCACCGGCATCATCGGTATAGAGGATCACCCCAATATTGTTGGTATCCATGGCACCAACGGCCCAGGCAACTACTTTGGTGTTTTCGGGTGTATCGGGGGTGGTTGTCTTTTTGCAGGAGGTGACCATGCAACATACAAGGGCAATGGACAGAAGGAGGTAGGTTGACGGTTTCACGGAGCAGAAATTATACTTTAAATGTATAACAAAAGTAAATGAAAATCAAGTCAGTTTATAGCCGTCTGCGAATTATTTTACTGGTTCCGGATGAAAGAGACCTTGTTCAGGTTGGTATTGACGGTCTTTTTTACTTCCCAGGAGGTTCCGCCGTCGGAAGTTTTCAGGATGGGCACATCTCTCGGTACCGATACCGAGGTTCCCACAACCAGGGCGAGCTGGCTGTCCCAGGCATCAATGCCAACCAGGTAATCCCCGCCATGGCCGGTACTCTGTATGGTCCAGGTGGATCCCCAATTTTCGGTCAGGCCGACCTGCCCCATATCATAAGCTCCCCACCAGATTTCAGGGCCGAGCATGATCAGGTGGTTGAGATCAGCTTCTCCACCGCCACCGCCGGTACCGGGAACCGAATCATTCCTCCAGGTTTCCCCTTCATCCATACTTACCATATAATGGGATTTCCCCCCGTAGATCACCACGGTAGCACCATTGGACACCACCCCTATCCATTCGTTCCGGTTGTAATCGTTGCTGGGAACATAGGTATTCCATGTAGCGCCACCATCGATCGTACAGACAATAATTCCTCTTTCATTGTCGGCTGTCGGGGGAACCCCGCCAACCGCAAAAATCCGCTGGGAGTTCATCGCCCAGATCCCCTGGATCCCTCCGCTCTGAAAGAAATTGGTATCGAACATTGTCCAGTTGTTCCCTCCGTCGGTGGAGTTATACACCGCACCATTACTTCCACTTATCCAGATGTTATTCTGATCCGGGATACAGATGGACATCAGGTTCGGAGCTGCCGGATGTGAGGGTCCCTGGATCTTCTCCCATCCCACCCCTCCGTTTTGTGAACGGAGGATCGTGTTTTTAGATCCGACAGCCCAGACAATATCTTCATCAACTGCCCAAATGTCCTGTACATCAATGCCTTGCAACGCCGACTGTCCCTGACCCTGTCTCTCCCATGTCTCTCCGGCATCCGGCGAGAAGAGGATCAGGCCATAGCCTGTACTGTCCTGGGTTCCTGTTACCCAGGCATACTTTTTCTTTTCAACAGGAGGATTGTTGTTGTCCTCTTTTTTACTGCAACCGGTGATGACTATGAGAATTGCTATCACCAGGTAAAAGCTGATCGCTATCTTTTTCATGGCATTCATTTTTGGTTCACACCAAAGATACAAAAATATGTAACTGATGTCAATCTGAAATGAGATCAATTTCCAGGCTTCAGGGATTCGGGCCAGAGGGCGAGTTGGTTGGTAATCGATCGGGTTATCGTGGTATCATCAATAAAATACCAGTTGAGCGTTTGTTCGGTCGTGGTATTATCCGATGAGAAGTGAAAAAATATCACTGATTTGACAAATGGGTACTTCTCTGGCATATCTCTCAACGCATCAACATACCATGTACGCCGGTCACCTCCCACAGCCAGGGAGCCAAACTCGCTTATCATAATAGGCTTGTCGAAGGCTGCCAGCAGATCATAATAGGTTCCAGCGATCTCATGAAAGGTCCACCACTGTGACCAGTTGGCAACAGCACCGTAATTCAGGGCTGTGACACCCACCCAATCTACAAATTCATCCCCCGGATAGAATGCATCATAATACCCGTATGCAGGATGAGGAGACCATACCCAGATCACATTAGTAGCCCCAACCGAGTCAAAGATTACACGAATGTGTTTCCAGGCGTCGATGAAATCCTGGGGAGCATTGTTTTGCGGACCCCAAGGGTAGCGGTAGGGGTCGTTCATCTCGTGGCCGATACGAAGGAACAAAGGCTCCTTGATCTTTGCCACTTCTCCTGCCCACGTTACGATATAGGGGTCATACTCTCCAAGGGCAATATCAGCCAATCCTCCCTTATCACGTTCCTTCACCGGCCGGAGATTGGGGTACGCTTCATCATCAAAGTCAACCAACCACGGTTCCCAGGTGATGATGGGGAGAGACCCGAGCGCCAGGATGGCCTCCACCTGTAACTTTGGGAACTGCTCCCCTGCCTTGCTCCCCCAGGCAGTGAAGAGGTGGATAAGAGGCAATGTGGTGTGCAGTGAATCTTCCAGGTTAATGATGGATTCAAACGACTCGGTGGTTTCATTATCGTAGGTACCCAGCAGGATGACCGAAGGGTTCTTTAGGGAATCGAGATTATCCTTATATACATCAAACCAGGTAAGTTTATCTGCCCGTTTGCTCTCCCGCTTTTGAAGAATAAAATAGTGTTCCACATCTTTAACCATGGTTCCCATGGATGTAAATAGGTTCTCCAGCGGACCGCGGGTCTGATTGCCGGCAAATACGATTGCAATAACAATCAACAAACCCAATACAACTGCCGCTATGGTGGCAGCTATTCTGCCTGATTTCTTAGCCATTTTTCTTCGTTTTAATCGATTTTAAATCCACACCATCCCATGGGCTTTCCACGTGGATATATTTCCCCAGCCATGCAGCGATAATACCGCCCAGAGACATCAGGAATGCGATGAAGGCAAATCCGATCATCGCCCATGTTTTTTCAGCCGAAAGGATCAGTTCGCTTTCGGAGATGTAAAACCTTCGTTGAATGAAAATCACCACCACCGCAATGATAAATATGAAGACCTGGGCAATGAGGGGACGGGCGAATGGGGTGAAATAACCTGTCACCGCCTTTTTTGCTGTCGGGATGTAGGGGATCTCGGCATTCACTACTCCAAGCAGGAAGCCCAGGAAGAAGACCGGCCAACTGGCGAATTTCAGCACCATCCCACGCCAGTGCAGTCCCCGTTCTGTTTGCGGGTGAACCAGCCACCGCTGGACATAGAGATAGATCAGGATAGCAAAGATCGCCACCACCGAACCATTGATCAGGAACTCCACAAACGACATACTAGCCGGTAATATCCCGGTGAGGAAGAAGAGGAAAGGAACCAGCACGAAAAAGAGGGAGGTCACTCCTGCCAGGTAGTAAGTGCCGATCATGAGGTAGGATAGTCGTTGCCATCCGGTCAGTTTCCAAAACAGCTTAGGGACCTCCACGAAGGTCACTTCGAACACCCCTCGTGACCATTTGAGCTGCTGTTTGCAAAAGGAACCGAAGTCTTCGGGTACCAAACCGCGGCTGACGATCACCGGATTGAATATCGATTTCCAACCGGCGGCATGGATGCGGATGGAGGTGATCAGGTCTTCAGCCAGGCCGATGCCGTGACCGCCGATGCTTTCGAGCGCCTTCCTTCGAAAAGTACAATTTGCCCCAATTGCAACAGCACCTCCCAGTCCGTGCAATCCCATCTGAGTAGGCCCGTAAAAGGTATAGGTCTGTTCCGCTGCTCCCTTTGCAGTAAACGAACGGTACTGGTTGTAGTACGCCTGTGAAACCTGAACAAAGCCCACCTTCTCATCCCGGAAAAACCCTAGGGTATGATCGAGGAAGTTGGGGAACGGGATATGATCGGGGTCCATGATCAGGATGAATTCCTCATCGATAAGCTGTAGCGCTTTGTTGACCTTACCTGCTTTAGCACCCGGAATTCCGACCAGTTCAAGCCACACAGCACCATATTGCTCAGCTACTTCCCGGAACCTTGGATCCTGAGTATCGTCAAGCAGATAGGTGGTATGGGGATAGGTGATATCACGACAGGCCGCAAGGGTCTTTTCAAACATCTCCAAGGGTTCTCCAGGTGAGCTGGTGGTGAAAATCGCCACACGCAAACCCTCTTCCGGGTTAATCGGTTCTGGCCTTTTAATATGGAGGTAGTTGATCCAGATAAAGATGAGACGGAAGATGCCATACCAGAAAAAAAGGCTTAGCAGGATGAAGAACCACAGCGTGCTGATGTGCTTTTCGCGGAACCACCAGTCTGCAAAATAGAACACACTGGCAATACCTGCAATCACCAGCACAAGCAGGAAGAACTTATCGCGGTATCTTACCGGCGCGACTTCCCTGAACTCCCAGAGGTTTTTATTTCCGCTTTTTCGCATTCCAGAGATGAATCTTTAGTTGCAAACCCGCATAATGTTCTGCCCAAAAGTAGGTGCTATTGTATTTGTAATCAGCACGAATGCTGACTTTTTTTGATAACTGAACAGAGGCAAAGGCACTGATAGTAAAAGGGAAATACTTCTCCTTGCTGAATCCCTTTTTGATAACATCTTCACCGAAGTTATTTGTATCCAGATAGAAATAGGGGATTTGAGCCGTAGCATAGAATCCCAGGTTCCCGCTGATGCCGATATCGAATCCTTTCACCGGGTGAATACCTATCGATAACAAGGCGGAGTTGACAAGCTGTTGCTTCGGGGTAAAGTAGGGATAATAGATCCCTTCGATGCCTACGGCAGGATCGTAATTAGCAATGATATCTGATTTTTTTTCGGTGGGTTGAAAGTTGTCATCAGTAGCGGTGCTGTAGCCGAACCCATATCCCAGCCTGAAATCGAATACCGAAGCCTTGATAGGAGGAGCAAGTCCCCAGGCAGCAAAGGAGTAGATGGAGTTCTTATCTGCCAGGAAATAGTCAAGATTGAAAGAGACCTGTCCATTCCATGAGTTGAAGTTATCCCAGTGGATGGTTTCGGCAACATGGTACTCATTGATCACCGTATCGATGCTGCTTCCGGTGGAAAAATAGGGTTTCCGTTCGGCCTGGAGGGTGGTGACAAGGTGGCGGAACGACCGTTTCTCCAATTCCAGATTACCTGTCCAGGTGGTAGTATTTTTATAGGGATACTTCAGCACCCCTGCGTCAACAGTAATCTTCCAGTTTCCTTTCCAGATGAAAGAGCTGTTGCCGGCCTGAATCCAGAGGGCGTTTGTATATGTTCCTCCCTGTGAAAAGAATGGGCTCCTGACGCTGAAACGCAGGGTGGAGAGCGGATGCAGCCAGATGTTACTTTCGAGCACAGGAAAAATCGTTTGCAGTGGCTGGTTGTCGGTATAATAGGAGCCGGTGATTCCGATCCAGGGACTTTTAGCCAGGCGGATCGCATCGAGCAAGGAGGCCGCTTGCGTATTAGCCGGATCCGCCGTCACCAGTTCAGAAGCGTTGTCCTCTGCCTCTTTGTAATTCCCTTTCCAGAAAGTCATTTTGGCAATGATCAGTTTAGCCTGCGTATTTGTCGAATCATACGCCAGATAAGCCTGTAAATAAGGCATCGCCTTTTCGTATTTTCCAATATCCACAAGCATCTTGGCGTAATCGAGCTGGATGTAAAGATTTTTTGGATGGGTCCTGATGGCCGTCTCGTAGATCTGTTGCGAAAGTCCGAACCGCTTGACCCAGTAGGCTGTTTGAGCATAGATCCAGGCTGCGTTGAGATCAGTCGGATGGGCAGTGTAGTATGGTTCCAGCAGTTTCAGGGCATCCTTCAGCTTTCCGGCATCCCGGAGTTGTTTTGCCTGCCCGAGGGTATCGGGTGGTGAAAGTGGTGTTATTGCTTCCAGAGTAATACTGGGTACGAGGGTTACAATAAGTAGAAAAGAGAGACAAACAATCAACCGCATCATCATCGTCGTTTTTTTAGTTAGAGTGAGTCGTTGCAAAGGTATGGATTTTTCTACATATATATGCGGTTTGGTTGTTTTTATAGTACACGAAAGTATGGCAGTACCCTGATGGAGGAGGTGGGATCCGGCGTAGGGGCGGGGATTGCACACCAGCATTCCCAGACAATCAGACCAGCATTTGATAATGCCATCCTTTGGTTTTGAATCGAACCAAAAAATCAATGAAAACGAAAAAAGTAGCTGAATCTTCCCGGCTATAATCCAAAACACTATCCCCACTTTCCTCACTTGCACCCCTTTCCCTCACTTGCCCCAATTACCTCACTCCTCCGTCACCTCCGCAATCGCAATCGGCACGGAGCTCTGGAGGAAGTAGATGGTCAGTGGGCTGGAGGGATCGGATATGACGAATTCGCGGAAGAGGAAGCCGTAATCGTTATAGGCCTGGATGGGGACGCCGTTCTGCATCAGTTTGGCGCGGGTGAGGAAGTTGTACATGTCGGCTTGGGTTGGGAAAGTAATCTGTGCAAAATAGATCTCCCCGCGTGGATCGGGAAGGATGACGGCATACATGGCAAAACGTACACCAACGATCAGATTTTCCCATCCAAGCAAACTGTTCTGCATCCCCAGCATGCCGCTGACGAAGTCGACCTGGTTACGGTTGTCGGCAAAGGCTGGTGCGTTGAATACGTAAGGCAACTCCAGGGACGTTTGTGGATTGAGCTGCATGAACTTCTGCGTGATCGTATAGCCGTATTGCTGTGCCCCCTTAGAGCCCGATTGGTTAGTTATAATCATGTAAAAACGTCCGTAAGCCGCTTTATATTGATACTGAGTGAGGCAGTCCCAGGAGGTAATAGAGTCCTGTTTGGTGCATCCAAGGATATTAGTGGAGTAAGGGCCGTAAGCCGCTTCAGGACTGTTCATGAAATAAGCTTCGAGCTTGAAATCTTCCATCCCTACCATGAATTTCTGAACCAACAGGGCGTTGAAACCATATTCGGATATCATCGGGGCAGCATCACTATTGTAGTTCCAGATGGTTTCAGGCGTGTAGTTGTAGGTGCTAACCACAACCGCTCCCGGTAGCTCGTTCCCTGTCAGCGGCTGGAACTGAGAATATACTGCCGAAATGCCGATACAGGTCAAAAGAAAGAAAGTTGAATAGAATTTTTTCATGGGATAAAACTTTGTATCGTTCAAAGATACTCTGTTTTCTCGTTTGCAAGACTTCACCGCAAAGACGCAAAGGCGCAAAGACACGAAGTCACAGAAATATCCGGTATCTGGCATCCGGCATCCAGCTTTTCGCTATTTCGCAATTTCGCTTTTCGCAATTTCACCATTTCACCATTTTCCGTATACTTGCACATAAATCCCTACACTATGAAATACATCGGAGCCCATGTCAGCGCCTCGGGAGGTGTGGAGAACGCCCCTGTGAACGCCCACGATATCGGAGCGAAAGCCTTCGCCCTATTTACTAAAAACCAGCGCCAATGGGTGTCATCACCACTCACGGCTGCCAGCATCAGCGCATTCAAAGCCAATTGCAAGAAATACGGCTTCTCGCCGAAGTATATCCTGCCGCATGATAGCTATCTGATCAATCTCGGAAATCCTGACCCTGAGATGCTTGCCAAATCACGCGGCGCCTTCCTGGACGAGATGCAGCGGGCCGAGCAGCTAGGGTTGGAACTGCTCAACTTCCACCCGGGAAGCACGCTGAAGCAGATCTCCGACGAAGCCTGTATGAAATTGATCGCTGAATCGATAAACCTTGCACTGGATAAAACAAAAGGGGTGACGGCCGTGATCGAGAACACGGCCGGACAGGGAAGCAACCTGGGATTTGAATTCGAACAACTCGCCTTCATGATCGACCACGTGGATGACAAAAGCCGGGTGGGAGTTTGTATCGACACCTGCCACTCATTTGCCGCCGGGTACGATCTGAGCACCGACCAAGGCTTTGATGGTACCTTTAGCCATTTCGAAAACGTGGTTGGATTCAACTTCCTCTGCGGGATGCACCTCAATGATGCCAAGAAACCCCTCGGCAGCCGGGTCGACCGCCACGAAAGTATCGGGAAAGGAACATTAGGATTACTCCCATTCAAACGGATCATGCATGATTCCCGTTTTGACAATATGCCACTGATTCTGGAGACACCGGATGAGAGTTTGTGGGCGGAGGAGATCAAGTTATTGTATAGCCTCTGAGGGTGTGAGCATGTGAGCGTGTGATGGTTATGAAGAAAATGCAATACCAGTCTTCAGCGAACCGTCACTTCACCACCACCCCATTTCGCCATTTCACTGCTTCACTATTTCTAATAGGTGCTCCTTCTAAGATCCTGAATGTCAATGTACACCTCCTCCACCTCAGGAATCGTTTGTAAAATCCGTTGTTTGATCTCATCGAGGATGTCTTCGGTGTAATATCCGGTGGCTTCGTCATCAATATCTACCGAGATGATTACCATGTATTTGTCGTTGCCCACCACCATGGTTCGGATGCGGTTGACATGCTCCACCAATTGATATTCCTGCAGGATCCGTTTGATCAGTGTCCTTTTTTCCCGTGGGATGCTCTCCCCCACGATGAAGCGTTTGATCTCGAAAGCCATTTTGTAAGAGATGGCTGCCAGGAGCACACCAACCAAAATACTTCCAATGGCATCAAAAATCGGATAAAATATAGATATTACAGTGGTTGCCAGTACAATGGTCAGTCCGGTTAAAGCGGCGAAATCTTCCAGAATGATAACCAGGAGATTGGTGTCCGTTGATTCTTCAATCGCTTTCAGAAGAGGTTTGGCGCTCTTCTTTCGGAACGCTTTGAAGGCGACATGAAAACTCTTCGCTTCAATGGTAATGGAGATCAGCAGTACGATAAAGATCCAGTAGATCTCTTTCATCTCTTCTGGGTTCAGTAGCTTATGAATCCCTTCGTAGATGGAAAAGAGAGCTCCAACGAAAAAGAGGAGGACTGCTACCAGCAACGACCAGAAAAAGACTTCGCGGCTGAACCCGAAACTATGCCGCTCCGTAGCAGGGTGTTTGGATCTTACATCTCCGATGAGCAGAAAGACCTGGTTGAAACAGTCGGCAAAGGAGTGGATCGCTTCTGCCAGCATAGCCGAGCTGGTGGTAATAAAGGAGACGATCAGTTTAATGACAAAGATGAGTAAGTTGCCGATCAAGGCAATTATAACCGCACGTTTTGAGTCGCTATGTCCTTCCGTTTTCATCTAAAATCCCATGCCGATTTTCACCCCGGTTCCCCTGCTGTAAAATCCCACCAGAGGAAGTGAATAGTAAACTGAAGCTACGTAATATTTATACCGGAAGTGTAGTTCAGGGTCGGCCCCTTTCATCCCGATTGATACTTGTCCGGCCAATACGTTTTTAGATAGCTCCATACCCAATCCGATTCCGGGGGTAAAGATAGAAAATCCATTGCTCATCACCTTATCACAATCTCCCTGTCTGTGATGCAACCACTAAAGCCGCTTTCTTGTCTTCTTTATATCAATTCTGGTATCTTTGTCGAATTCAATTTATTAAATATGTAACTATGGCTTTACGATCTTCCCTCCTGACAGTGTGCCTGCTGGTGACTGCAACCATCTTCTCACAACCTCAATCCGGTGATTTTACTCTCCATTTTAAAACCGGGACGGTTGTCCCCGAAGCCAACACGGAGGCATTTCTCTCATCCTTTTCGGTTTCCTCTGAAACCCTATATAATGGCCAGTTCTTCAAGATCATCCAGTTCTATGAAATCCCCGATCAAATGACAAAGATGGCCCTTAACGATGCTGGAGTCAACTTATTGGACTACCTTCCGCAAAATGCCTATTTCGCAGCTTTCCGGCAGGATTTTAATGCAGGGGCGCTGACAGGAAAGGGCATCCGTAGTATTTCAGCCATTGATGTCGATTACAAACTCTCCCCGGATCTTTATGAAGGGAACTTCCCCAATCATGCGATCATGGACAATGGAAGCATCAGTGTTCTGGTTAATTATTACCCCAACCTCAACCCCGATCAGGTTGCCGGCGCATTGCAGGCGAAAGGACTTCCGCTTATCCTGAGTGAAAACTTCGGCCACTATATCAACGTAGCTGTTCCACAAGATCAGATCCAGTCTATTGCCGCCCTCCCTTTTGTTGTCTTCATGGAACCCGTTTACCCCGAGCCTGAGCCTGAGAACTCTACGGGACGCACGCTCCATCGTACCAATGCCATTGCGACCGATTACGGTGCCGGACGCCATTATGACGGAACCGGGGTTCACGTTGAGCTCCAGGACGACGGCGTCATCGGACCACATATCGATTACCAGGAAAGAATCCTGGCGCAGTTCCTGGGCAACAACAGCGGCGACCACGGCGACCACTGTGCGGGCATCATCATGGCTGCTGGCAATGTAAACCCTCTCGGGAAAGGCAATGCCTTTGGCGCCGAACTTTATGTATATAGCGCTAGCAATTACCCTGGTTTCAGCGCCATTCCTCAGGATTATGGCAACCTGGGGGTCAGGATTACCTCCACATCCTACAGCAATGGGTGCAATGCAGGATACACCACTCTGGCCCGCACCCTTGATCAGCAGGTTCGGGTCTATCCTTCCCTGTTGCATGTGTTCTCTGCAGGCAACGACGGTACAAGCAACTGCGGCTATGGAGCAGGCGCGGGTTGGGGGAATGTCACCGGCGGCCATAAAATCGGCAAGAACGTAATTGCGGTCGCCAACGTCGACTACGCCGACGGGCTCTCAACTTCCAGCAGTCGGGGGCCGGCACACGACGGCCGTATCAAGCCTGACTGTGCTGCTAAAGGTTCCAATGTCTATTCAACCGTCGATCCCAATACGTATGCGTTGAAATCGGGCACCTCCATGTCCTGCCCGGGTGTAGCTGGCACACTGGCCCAGTTATACCAGGCTTACCGGGAAACTTACTCCGGAAATGACCCAATGGCCGGATTGATGAAAGGCATCCTGCTAAATACTGCGGAAGACCTTGGAAATCCGGGTCCCGACTTTAAATTCGGATGGGGTCGTATTAATGCACTGCGAGCTGTTAAGGTGATTGAAGAGGCCCGGTTTGATTCGGGTTCCCTCAACCAGGGCAGTACCATTACCCATCTCGTAGACGTCCCGGCCAACGTGGCTCAACTCAGGGTGATGATCTACTGGACCGACTATGAAGCATCGGTTAACACCAACTGGGCATTGGTGAATAACCTCAACATGACCCTCACCGACCCTGGTTCCACCACCTGGCTTCCCTGGAAACTCAGTCACTACCCGAACCCCGACAGCCTCAACATGTCAGCGTTCAGAGGAACCGACGACAGGAATAACATGGAACAGGTGACACTCGACAGCCCCGATGCTGGGACATATACCGTTCAGGTTCAGGGAGCAACCGTTCCCCAGGGACCACAAACCTACTATGTGATCTATGAGTTCATCCCTCAGGATGTAGTCCTTACTTATCCCGTTGGCGGAGAATCGATGGTTCCCGGCACTTCGGAACTCATCCGCTGGGATGCGTTTGGCGAAAGTCAGACCTTTACGTTGGAGTCGTCGCTGGATAACGGCCAAACCTGGGAGATCATCGCAGAAAATATGGCAGGAGGAACTCGCTTCTTCAGCTGGACCATTCCCAATACAGTTACCGGTGAAGCCCTCGTCAGAATCACCAGGGGGAGTTCGGTTTCGCAAACGGACGCACCTTTTACCATCCTGGGAGTGCCCTGCAACCTGCAGGTCGACTGGGCTTGCATCGGTGTTACGCACTTCAGCTGGAGTCCTGTTTTCGGAGCTACATCCTATGAGGTTATGAAACTGGGTGAGAAGTATATGGACTCGATAGGAGTGACCTCTGCTACCTCCATTATCGTTGAAGATACCAATACTGTCACCAGTTCATGGTTCACTGTCAGGGCACTCGGCGAGAACGGGGCAACAGGCAGAAGGGCCGTCGCACTGGAAAAGACTCCAGGAACATTTAATTGCTTCCCCACAGATGCGATGATGGTCTCTATCCCTACAGCCCAATGGGGTCTCTTCCAGGCAAGTTTGATGAATCTGTCAACCGTGCCAGTCTCTGTTGAAGTCAGGAATTTTGGCACCGAATCGATCATAAACCCTACACTGAAGTTCCAGCTGGATAACAATACGGAAGTCACGGAGAGCTACACCGGTACGATTGATCCGGATTCTACAATCATCTATCTGTTCTCTGAGACAATTGACATCTCAACTGTTGGGTCTTATAACCTCAAAGCCTGGATCGACTATTCGGCCGATCAGAATCCCGCGAACAACCTGCTGGAGATCCCCATCGAGGTGATCGACGGAATAACCATTTCATTAGGATACGAGCAGAATTTCGATACATGGGTACAATGTGCTTCCGCACCCATCTGCGAACTCTATACTTGTAACCTGGAACAGGGATGGTATAACCTGGCCAATGATGTCTACGACCAGCACGATTGGCGAACGTATTACGGGCCAACCTCAACAGGTCAAACCGGTCCCACTACCGACCATACCACAGGATCTTATTCTGGGAAGTATCTCTACATGGAGCCATCAGCCTATTGCCTGGATAAAGAGGCTATCATCAACACGCCGTGTGTTGATCTCCGGCATGGGGTCGCTCCCACGCTGACGATCTGGTACCATGCCTGGGGAGCCGATATAGGGCAATTTCATGTTGATCTTTTTGACGGATCAACGATTGTTAACGATATCGTTCAACCCATCCTCGGCAACCAGGGAGATGAATGGAAAGAGCTGGAGATCGATCTTTCCCCTTGGAACGGACAGGTGGTTGCCCTGCGGTTCAGGGGAATCACCTCCTGTGGCCAGAAGGGGGATTTTGCTATTGACGACTTTGCTATTGCCGATATCACAGCCGTAAATCCCGGAGAGACAGGATTCAAAAACCGGCTGAAGGTTTATCCCAATCCGGCATCCGGCGAGGTGACAATAACTCTGACCGGTGCTGCAAAACAACCCTATACTTTGCAAGTTGTCGATCTGTTTGGGCGCAACATGATGACGAAACAGCTGAATACGTCTGATGGTAACCTACGGGAGTTAGTCAATCTTTCAGGACTGTCATCAGGTATTTATCTTGTCAGGATGGTGAGCGAAACCGAATCGTATAGGGCGAAGCTGACGATACGGTAAGGGAAAGTCAGAAGTACGAAGTTTTCGTAACCTCGCTCCTTTGCTCCCTTACACTTGAACGGTCTTACCATAACCAGGAACCTCCGCCTTCACGCCAAACTCTTGCTTCAGCTTCTCCGCCAACACGGCCCGGGCTTTATCTTCCCCGTGGATCAGTACAACTCTAGGTTTTGATGGTGCAATGACACCAAACCATTTCAGCAGATCCGACTGCCCGGCATGGGCGCTGAATCCTCCCAGGCTGTAGATCTTCGCTTTCACCACAATGGTTTCGCCCCAGATTTTAACATATTCGGCTCCCTCCACAAGCTGTCTCCCGAGAGTTCCTACGGCCTGGTAACCTACGATAACGACAGATGTTTCGGGCCGCCACAGGTTGTGCCGAAGGTGATGAACGATCCGTCCGGCGGTGCACATTCCCGAGCCGGCAATGATCAGACAGGTTCCAGCCACATCATTGATCGCTTTTGACTGATCAGGCGTTGCTGTGAGATGAACCTTGGCCAGGTCCTTCCTGAACTGGCCCCTTAGATTCAATACCTGCGTCTCCTCATCATATAGCTCGGGATGCTGCAGGTAGATCTTTGTAGCCTGGATCGCCATCGGGCTGTCGAGATAGATGGGAAACGACGGGAGGTTTTCCTTGTGGAAGGCTTCATCCAGGTAATATAAGAGGTCCTGTGTACGGCCGACGGCAAACGAGGGGACCAAAATTTTTCCGTTGGATTCAATGGCTTCATGAATGATCGTACGAGCCTCCTCCAGGGTAGCGCTGAGAGATTTGTGGTCCCGATCGCCATAGGTGGATTCCATGAAAACCATATCGGCTTGCGTGAAGGGTTCGGGGTCTTTTATGATTGGTATCCCGGCGGCCCCAAGGTCGCCGGAAAAAACGACAGACTTCTCCTTCCCATCTTCTGTGGTGACGACTTTCAGGCTGACCGATCCGAGGATATGGCCTGCCTCCTGGGCAATCACTTTGATCCCGGAAGCCACCATGTAGGGTTGCCTGTAAGGAATGGATTCCATCTGCCTTATAGCCTGCTCTACATCCTCCTTGTCATATAAGGGTTGCAGCTTCTTTTTCCCCTGGCGTTGTAACATACGGTTGAGTTTCTCCAGATCACTGGTATATATCTTGAGTGAATCCCGGAGGATCAATCCGGCAATTTCAATCGTAGCAGGAGTTGCATAAATAGCGTTATTATACCCGGCGCGGATCGCCAGCGGAAGCCGTCCGCAGTGATCCAGGTGGGCATGGGTAAGTACAATGGAGTCAAGTCGTTTAAAATCAACCGGTGGAGCAGAACGGTTGAGTTTGTCGGCCTCTTTTCCTCCCTGAAACATGCCGCAATCGATCAGGATGTTGGCTTCTTTCGTCTCAACATGGTAAGCGCTGCCTGTCACTCCGCTGGCAGCCCCGTAGAGTGTGATTCTCATAAGTGAACAAGTTTGGTAGATCTATTAAAGTTTTGTAAAAGTAAGAAAAAAGAGGATGCCGTTGCTTCGTCACTCTGTTCCTCGCAGAGCAATTATGCCTGGTTCCAGAATTTCACTATTTTTACCATTGAAGAAAATCAACATCAATGAAATCTCAATCGAAACAAACAATTTGTGTCCACGGGGGAAAAAGTCATGCGGTAAACTGATGTTCAACCTCCCACGTTCCTCAAATAACCTGGGTACATGGTAATCCCATGACATGGACAGACAGAACTCGAGATTATTCATAAAAATAAAACCAATAAAATGAAGAAGTTAGGGCTAATAGGAGGCGTTGGGCCGGAATCGTCCATTGCATACTACCGACTGATCATTCAGCGGTTTCAGGAACGGTTGAACACAAAAGAATATCCTGAGATCCTCATCCATAGCATCAATATGACCGAGATGCTTGATTATGTGTTTACGAACCAGCTTGACAAACTGGTCGATTTCCTCGCTGCCAGAATATTAATCCTTGAGAGAGCAGGAGTCGATTTTGCAGCCATTGCATCGAACACTCCCCATATCGTGTTTGATAAATTGGCGGAACGGGCTCATATCCCACTGATCAGCATCGTGGAGGAGACCTGCCTGTTCATTGCATCGAAAAAGTTGAAACGGGTGGGGCTTTTCGGGACAAAATCAACCATGACGTTCGGATTTTATCAGAAGATTGCCGGGAAATACGGCCTTGAAGTCGTAATACCGAATCCCCCGGAACAGGACTACATTCACGAAAAATACATGTCAGAGCTGGTCCTGAACAAGGTTATTCCTGAAACCAAAAACCAACTTCTCCGGATAGTAAAAGAATTGCACGAAAAAGAATCCATCGAAGGATTGATTTTAGGAGGCACGGAATTGCCATTGATTCTTAACCAATCTGATTTTGAAGATTTTGAGATAGTTGATACCACTAAGATTCACGTTGAGAGTCTGGTCACAAGAATGATCGAACCATAACTGATAATGAACAACTTAAAATTCTCATTTCCTGTAGGATATGAAAAATTTCATCCAAAACAACACGGTCCCTATGGCCCCGAACAGGTCTCCTATACCAACACCAACAAAGGCTGCTATACCATCACCATCGATCCTGTTGTTGAAATGGCATCCGGGAGGTCAATCAAAAAACTACCATAAGAAGCCGAACAAAATCAATGGGATTCCCCGTACCACGAAGGCCAACAATACCGGTAATCTGTCTGGTTTTGGTCATCAGATACTCCAAATGAGGATACATATACCGTTTTGGGGGGTATTTGTTTCCGTCAGCTCTAGCTATCCTGTCCAGTTCCAGCAGGTTCTCAATTAATCCAGGTTGCATCATATACATTCTCTTTTCCAGTACAAATATTTGCATTTTGGCAAAAATATTTTCGAAATGCATGATAAAATCGGATGTCAGTTACTTCACACAGGACATCTTTTTAACATCCACCAACCGGCTTCCTACCTGAAGTTGATAAAAGTAGACTCCCGTTGAAAGTTGATCCGCATCAAAATCAATGGAATGAATCCCGGCATCCTGGAATTCATTAACGACCGTTTGGATCTCTCTTCCAAACAGATCATAGATTTTCAGATTGACAAAACCAGGTTTTCCGATAGTATAGGAGATGTTTGTTGTTGCATGAAATGGGTTTGGATAATTCTGGGCAAGTGAGCTGCCCTGTGAATCCCTTACATCGGTGGTTGAAATGCCTGTAACCTCTGAAACATCAACCCGGAAAGCGCTGGCAGTCTCGTTGGAAACAGGTAGCCAGTCTTCATTTTCACGGCGGATGGTATGAGGACATGTAAATGAGGGATCCACGTTTAAGCTCCACATGCACCAGGTGGTCTCTTTGCCGATGGCCCATAACCAATAATCATGTCCGGCCTGAAGCTGGGATGTGCCGTTTCCCTGCAGATGAATCGGGGTATTCCATTGCGACCATGACCCAAACGTAGTGAGCGTCCACTCTTCCATGATGTCCGCTGTATCGGGTGGAAGTCCCGATGGATTCTCAGTAAGCCTGATGATCACCGTGTCGGACAGTGTGCTGATCGGAACAAAGGAGATAGCCACCCAAATATCTTTGACTTTGCCAGCTTCATGATACCATCATTTGATACGATCAAAGATATGGATAATGATTCTTTTAAAATACCTTTGTATAAGCTTCTTGTATTTGTCAATCTCATTAATAAAAAAATAAATCCATGAAAGCAGTCATCACAATTTTACTCCTCATTGTCGGAGCAGCGCTCCTGATTTTATTTTTTAACAGCCCTCCGGGGATGAAAAAGGATATCGCTCAGCCAACAGCAGTCATGATCAACAGCGTACTCTCCACGCGAACTCCTCTCGTTCAAAAATACCCGGCACGGTATGATCTGCTGATGGAGAGGGCTGAAAAAGGGTTGGACTACACCCAATGCTATGTATTGCCGAACTTCATGGGACAGGACTATTTCCATGGCTATTCGGATATGAACACGAACGATACCCTGATCTTTCCGCGTGATCACAAGGCTCAACTCGATTTCCAGTTCGGGTGGTACTTCTGGTCGGGGAATTTCCTGGACACCAACGGGAATGAGATCGATATTGTTGTCGTCTTTTTCCGTCGGGCTCTCTATCCCCCGCGTATTGCTGACAAACTTGGCTTGTCGGCGCTAGATAACCAGCTGGTGCAAACTGTCGTGGCCGTTAATTATGCCGATCAGAATTTGCATATTACCGGCAGTAATCCCATCTTCTCCGGAACCGGCGGAGAGATCACCTATGGTATCGAACCCTTTATTGCCCGGATAGGGATGAACAGTGCGGTTAGCCTACAAAAAGAGAGGGTATTCCCGATGAGAATTGCGGTTAACGATCCTGTCAGGGAGCTTTCGATCGATCTCAATCTTGCAGAGAGCAAACCTCTGCTACTTCAGGGAGATAACGGTAAAATACCTTCCATATTCGGATTGGGAACCTGGTATTACTCTTTCCCCAATATCAAGACAACGGGCACAGTAACCTTTCAAGGTGAAACCAGACATCTTACAGGCAAGATGTGGATGGACCACCAGTGGCTGGCCGGTATTTCGCCAACCGGGTATCCGAAAAACATCCTGGTTCAGGCGATTGAAAATATCCGCGAAGGCCTCTCCGGCGAAACTCCGAAGTCATTTGGCTGGGACTGGTCGGATGTGCAGTTTGACGACAACACCGAAGTGACCTTTGCCTCTCCCCATTCCGACAAGACAGCCGATCTGAAAAACAAGGGTGAAGATCCTCCCGATCCGGTTACAAGAACGATTTCAGGAAAGTACATTGATGAAGCTGGCAAAGGAGAAAATATCACCGGAACGGTCACGATCACAAAATGGATGCGCAGTCCGAGGTCCAAGGCCTGGTATCCTAACGGCTGGGAGGTGAATATCCCTGATAAGAAGCTGGAATTCACCATGGCTTCCACTGTCGACGATCAATTTATCTATTCGGCAGCCAGTGAGATCCGGGAAGGTGGCGTGATTGCGAAGGGCACAAAAGAGGGGAAAGAGATCTCCGGATATGGATTCGGAGAGGGGGTAAACTATTCGGGAGAGGCGTTTGCCCTGAAAGAGAACATGGCATTGCTGGGAATCGAAGATAATGCTGCCAACCGCCAGCTATTGATTGCCAGCCCGCCCGGCACATGGCTGGTCATTCAGAGCTTCGTTGTTCTGGCTTCCCCGGTAGCATTGGTAATCATCCTGATTCTGGTCATCATTGTGCTGGTAAAGAGAAAAAAAAATCCCGTCTCCAATACTCTATGAAAGACTCTCGGTTAATACGAATGATCATGAAAAGGCAGATAATAAGTGTCGTGTAGTCATTATCTGAGGCGTGGGACGTACTGGATTCGAACCAGTGACCTCTGCCGTGTGAAGGCAGCGCTCTGAACCAACTGAGCTAACGTCCCGATCGACGCAGCAAATTTATACTATAATTTTGTTATTTTAAACTCATGAAAACCTTAACTTGATTTCTGCCCCAACCAATGAAGATTAACTATTTCCTTTACTTAGGCTATATCATGCCTGTCGTGTTTTTCAGCTGCAGAGTCCCTTAACATTTATAGTCATTTACACCACGCTTCATATGAATACTCCAAAATTATTCGAATGGTCCAGGATCACCGGCATCTGCGCCGGGATCTTTTTTGCCTATCAGTTGGGCAACGGTGATCCAAAAACAACCCTTCATTATTTGAGCTTCTTCGTCATCGTCGTCATGGCTGGACTAACCGGTATCGAAGGCCTCTTCTTCGGAAAGGCATCTGCCGGGTCGATGGGAAGGGAGGCTGATCCGCGGTACCAGAAGCAGTCGGGAGGCGCCAACCTGGCTTTTGCCATCACAGCGACGTTGGTCTTCATCTTCAATTGGGGCCTCTATGCCGATGCCACGATTCTAATCGCCACGCTCATCTTCTTCATAATCTCCGCGATGATTCATACCTGGGACATCTTCGCGACGAAAAACCGGTCGGTGAAGAATGCGCTCCGGCTATTGCTGACACTGGCACTGCTGGCCGCTTGTGCGTGGCCGTTGATTGCGAGTCTGATGCCGGATGCCTGATGCTGAATGCTGCTTATTCACTCCTTCATACCTTTAAGAATTCCAATGAATTCAACTGTTATCCCATATCTTTGCAGCAAATAGGGGTTATCTATATACGGACAGTAACCGTAATTTTTACCTGAAGGATAACGTGAGCGGACTCTCTTCCCTACCCCTCCAGCCACATCTTAAACCCCACAACTCTGTCGATGCTGACGAAAACCTCCTGATTCGTGTCTGGCTTCAGTTCTAGTTTCAGGCGGCTTTTGGGGTAAACATGTGCCTGAACCACACTGCCGAGCCCCACGAGGAACTGGCGGTTGGCGCGGAAAAACCTTGACGGATCGAGTTCGTGCCCGAGAGTCTCCAGGCTCCCATCCAGGGTGTATGCATGCGTGTTGCGACAGACCATAAATGTGATCCCGTCGGCCGAATAAAAATAGGCCACCTCCTCCACCGGTATGGATTTGATCCGGTCGCCAACTATGACCGAAAACCGTGTACGGTAATGTTTCTCAGGATGGATCAGGTCATAGAGCGCCCTGATGTCGATCGTCGGCTTCTCCAGCGCAGTCCAGTTCCGGTATTTCCGGAGCGCTGTTTCGAGTTCTTCCCGGGTGATTGGCTTTAACAGGTAGTCGATGCTCTTCAATTTGAAAGCCTTGATGGCATATTCGTCATAGGCTGTAGTGAAAATGATGGGTGACTGGATGGTCACCTGGTCGAAGATGTTGAAGCTGATCCCGTCCTCCAGATGAATATCCAGAAAGATCAGGTCGGGATCGGGATTGGACCTGAACCACGCCACAGCCGATTCGATCGATTCGAGCTTCGCCAGAACGCTGATCGAGAGATCGATCTCCAGGATCATCTTCTCCAGCCGCTGGGCGGAGAGTTCTTCGTCTTCTATGATTACTACTTTCATTGTTCAAATTTCTTTATTCTGAGATCTTTTGCGCTCTTTGCGCCTTCGCGTTTTTGCGGTTAAGGTCCCGTAAACGAAGACTTTTACCGCTAAGGATATTAGTGTACATTCTTGTTACAATATGGCTCATATCTGAGGATTCTTTTACAGCAGCGGTATCCGCGCAATAAACTGATCCCCCTGCTCCCCGAATTCCGGCATCCGGTGCGTCAGCTGCCGGAACCGGTCAATTATGTTTTGTAACCCCACCGCCGTAGAACCCATCCCCACTTCCCGCTTCTGCAGATTGTTCACGATGTTGAAATAGTCCTCCTTATCTACGAAGAGTTTCACTTTGAGCGGATCTTTCTTTGAGAAGACATTATGCTTCACCGCATTCTCAATGAGGAGCTGGACTGTCAGGGGAGGTATATGACGGTCGAGGTATGTTTCGGGAATATCTATGTCAAACAACACTTTCCCCTGAAACCGGATCTCCAGCAGAAAGATATATGACTTGATGAAATCGAGTTCTGTCTGCAGCGTCACCGTATCCTCCTCCTTGTGTTCCAACACATAGCGGTATACCTTGGCCATTTGTTCGGTAAACTTTTCGGCCAACCCGGCATCGATCCGGATCAGGGAGGTCAGAACATTCAAACTATTGAATAAAAAATGAGGATTGATCTGGTTCTTCAGCGATTCATACTGGATCCGGAGGTTCTCCTGGTGTAGCTTCTGCGACTCCTCCTTCAGCTTCTCCTGGATCTGCAGCAACTCACCCTCCGCCCTCTTGCGCTCTGTAATATTCCTGGAATCCCCGATCACTTCAACGATCTCTCCTAAGTCGTTAGAAACAAAACTGACAATCACCTCAATCCACACCGTATCACCGGTTTTGGTATACTGCTCCAGCTCCCCGATCTCCACATTTTCTTTTTTGCCCTGGCGAATCTCATCCCTGGCTTTCGTTGTCAGTTCACGAAGCTTCTCCTGTGATGCCGGAGTGAGTGACTCCGTGATTGTGGTCCCGATCAGTTCTTCCGGGCGGTAGCCGCGAAGATTGAACACCGAAGGGCTGACATAGGTGAAGCAGCCGGTTCGGGCATCGATTGTCCAAACTACATCAAGGCTGTTTTGGGTAAACATGCGGAAGCGCTTTTCGCTTTTAGCTATTCGTTGTTCGCTGAAAAATACGGAAGAGGAGAAGAGGTTGTTGAAGATGGCAACCAGCATCCCCAGGATAAAAACGGCAACGAAGACCATGCCATGTTCAGTAAATACCACCCAGTCGATAGGATGGGGGATCAGGGGAACCATGATCAGGCTGTAGATTGTTGCCAGGATGAGGGCATGCACCCCAAGACGCCTGTAACTGAACGGAACCATCATGAACCAGGTAACCAGGATGAAGATGATCTCAAACCAATAGGGACCATCCACCCCACCGGTGAAATAGGTCAGAAGCGGTGAGGCAATGGTGAATAAATAGAACAACGGGTAGATAAATATCCTAACCGGAAGCCTGTTTGCCAGAAAGAGGTAGACAGAAAAATTGGAGATGATCAGCACGAAAAAGAGAAGCCTGACAAAAAGCAGTTGTTGAAGATTCGGTTGATTGCTCAGAAAATCAATCAGTTGTCCCCCCAGAATATCAAAGACTGCAAAGGTTGTAAGAACGGCCAGGATCAGTTCCAGATACTGCTCCCGGTACTCGCGGTATGCCGGATCCCTGTTGACCTGTTTCAGTTTGCGGAACGCCTCAACCAGATCGTTGAGCATCATCATCTTTCGAAAATATGCCTGTACGAACGCTCTCATTCTGCTTCAACCAAAATCATATTCAATCTTTTTTTCCGTCTTACACGTTCTTTGATCTTATCAAAAATAAGATAAACCACCGGAACGACAAGGAGGGTCAGAAACATCGAGCTGGTGAGTCCACCGATCAGCGCCCAGGCCATGCCGTTCTTCCATTCCGATCCGGCTCCTGCAGCCAGTGCAATGGGTAGCATCCCAAAGATCATCGAAAGGGTGGTCATCAGGATGGGACGCATCCTTACCTTTCCGGCTTCAATGAGGGCATCGTAGGTTGAATGCCCTTCACGCTTCAACTGGTTGGTGAAATCGACCAGCAAAATGGCATTCTTCCCGACGAGCCCCACCAGCATGATCATCCCCAAAATAGAGAAGATGGTTAGTGATTGCATGGTAAGCGCCAGCGCCAGCAGGGCCCCGATGATGGCAAGCGGGATGGAGAAGAGGACCACGAATGGATCCACGTAGGAGTCATACAGCGCCACCATGATCAGGTAGACGAAGAGGATCGAAGCCAGGAATGCCAGTCCCATGCTGCCGAAGGCCTCGGTCTGGTATTTCATATCCCCTTCGGGGATGACGATCACCTCACTGGGTAATTCCATGGCATTGACACGCTTCATGACATCCTCGCCGACCGATCCGACCGGACGACCGATCACCTGGCACTGCACCGTAACCGACGACACGCGGTTGTAACGCTGCAGCACATTGGTGCCTCCCGACGGCTTCAGGGTGGCAAACTGGCTCAGCCGGATCTCCTGTCCAAGGGCGTTGATAAAGGAGAGGGAAGCGATGTCCTGGATGCTTTTCCGGTTGAACTGGTCCAGTACCACGTTGATGTCGTATTCGTTGTCGCCATCCCTGAATTTAGCATCGGTGTTGCCCGAGAATGCATTCTGCAGGGTCATCCCTACCATCGCCGTCGACAATCCTAGTTCCGCCATCTTCTCCTTGTCCAGCACGACTTCCACCTCGGGATTACCGGGTTCCACAGAAAGTTTCACTTCATAGGCTCCGGGGACCTTCCGCATCTCGTTCATCACCTCGTCGGCCCAGTGATTCAGCACATCCGGATTGGGACCGCTCAGCACCACCATGATGGGATCCATATCGGAAGTCCCCATCATCGATACGATGGTTGACCGCACCTTGATCCCCGGAATACGGTTCATCAGGTCCTTTTTCATCTGCAGGGCAAAATGCTCGGAGGTGATGTTCCGTTTCTCTTTCTCCACCATCTTGATGTGCATTTCTGACATGTAGGCCGTCAACCCACCGCCGAAGAAACTGGTGGAGGAACCTACGGTGGTGAAGATGCTGGTCACTTCGGGCTGGCTCATCACGAAGTTTTCCGCATCCAGGGTCAGCTGGTTGGTTTGTTCGATGGTAGCACTCTTGGGCAGCTCCATCTGGATGATCACCTCCCCGCGGTCGCCCATGCTAACGAACTCGCTTCCTATAAACCCGCCAACAACCAGGGATACGGAAGCAATGAAGAGCGCCGTGGCCCCAATCAGGACGATGGCTTTGTGGCGCAACGACCAGGCAATCACCTCAGAATATCCCATCGTAAAGCTCTTCAGTCCGCGTTCGAACGCCTGGATAAAACGCTCCAGCAGTCCCCCTTTGCGGAACCGTTCAAGTTTGGCAATCCGGGAGGCAAGCAATGGGGTGACAGTGAAGGATACAAACAGACTCATCAGGGTCGCGAACACCACCACCAGGGCAAACTGCCGGAGCATACCCGAGATCATACTGGTGATTACCGCGATCGGAAGGAATACTACCACGTCGACCATGGTGATGGAGAGGGCGGTATAGGAAATCTCGTTCCGCCCTTCCAGCGCTGCCTGCCTTCGGTCCTTTCCCATCTCCAGATGCCGGTAGATGTTCTCCAGTACCACGATCGAATCGTCTACCAGGATCCCGATAACCAGGGCGATGGCCACCATCGAGATGATGTTGAGTGAGAAATTGAATAGGTACATGGCTGTGAATACCGAGATCAACGAAGCCGGGATAGCCACCAGCACGATGAAGGAGTTCCGAAGGCTGTGCAGGAACACCAGCATCACCATCGCTACCAGCATGATGGCCAGCAGGAGGTCGCGCATCACATGGTTGGCCGAAGTGAGGGTAAATTCAGAGGAGTCGTTGGCTACGGAGAACTCGAGCCCTTCTGCAGCATAGATATCTTCCATTATCACCATTGTCTCCTTCACCTTGCGGGAGATCTCCACCTCGTTGCCGTCGGGCTGCTTGAAAATCAGCAATCCCACCGAATTGATGCCGTCGATGCGACTGATGCTAGTGGTCTCTTTCTTGGTATCCTCCACTTCGGCTACATCCTCCAGCTTTACCGGACTGCCTTCATGGGTGGTATAGATCACCAGGTTGCGGAGATCTTCCAGGGAGGAAAATTTTCCTGCCAACCGGATGATCACCTGCCGCGACGGATCCTTGATCTTGCCTGTAGGGAATTCCATATTGGCCATACGGATCGCTTCGGTCACCTGCAGGATGGAGAGGCGGTGGGCTTTCAGCTTCTCGTTGTCTATGTTGATGCGCACCTCCCGCTCCTCGCCTCCCAACATGTCGACCTGTGATATGCCATTGATCGTACTGACCATGGGCTTCACCTTGTTCTTTACCAGGTCATAGAGTTCTGTAGCCGGCAGGTTGGCGGTCACCCCAAGCCGGATGATCGGGATATCACTCATGCTGAAATTGGTGATGAGGGGTGTTCTGGCATCCCTGGGAAGAAGGTATTCGATGTTCCTGACCTTCATGGTGGCATTGTCCGTCGCCTTTTCCATGTCGGCCGAACTCTTGAAGATGATCACAACCACAGAGTTCCCTTCGTAGGAAGTGCTCTGGATGTTGTCGATGTCTTCCAGGCTGCTCACCGCATCCTCAATTTTTTTTGTTACCGAATTTTCCACTTCCGCCGGAGAGGCGCCCGGGTATGGGGTGACCACAACCAATACCGGTTGGGAGAAGTTAGGCAGCAGCTCGTAGTTGAGCTGGAAATAGCTGATTAGTCCCAGAAAAGTAAGTACTGCGAAGACCACAACGACCAACGTGGGCCGTTTGATAGAGAGTTGTGTAATGTTCATGGCAATAGCTATTTCGAATGATTAACCACAGTCACGACGGATCTGTTTTCCAGATTTATCTGCCCCGACACAACCACCTTTTCACCGGAGTTCATTCCGTGAAGAACCTCCACCAGGTTGTCGTCGGCCTGTCCCAGGCTGATCGTCCTCAGATAGGCTGTATCTCCCTGTATTACAAAGACTTTTGGTTCCTTGATACTGCCGGTGAGGGCATTTCGCGGGATGACCAGGGCACTGTGCCCATTGACTCCTTCAAAGAATGCCGTGCCGAACATCCCCGCCTTGAGGGTATGATCGCGACGATTCTCTACATCGATCTCTACCGGAAACCGTTTGGCGCCGTCGGCTTGTACCCCAACCGATATCACCCGCCCCTGGTAGGTAATTCCCGGGAAGAGCGTGGAGGTGATCGCCACCTTGCTTCCCCGATGGATATAGATGGCCTCCCCTTCCGACATGAAGGCAATGAACCGAAGCCGACTGATGTCGACGATATTGGTTACCGGCGATCCCGGCATCAGCACCGAGCCGATCTCAATCGAGCGACTGGTGATGGTCCCGTTGATCGGTGCCTTGATGGAGGCATAATCAAGCTGCTTTTTGAGGGATACCACATCGGTTTGTGCCTTGATCAAGCCCAGGCGGGCTTCCTCAACCTGTTGCGAGGAGATGGCGTCATTTTTCAGCAGGGCCTCGTATTTCGCTATATCCCGCTCTATCTTCTCCAGGTTGGCTTCCGCGAGGGTGAGCTGACTGCGAATCAGGTCATCGTCTAACAAAGCCAGCAGCTGCCCGGCCTGCACCTCATCCCCGGTTTCAAAGAGGATCTTTTCCACCTTCCCCTGTCCTTCGGAAAGGAGCAGCAACTCATGGACCGGCTGAAAACTTCCCTGGTAGGAGAAATCGCCGTTCAGCGGCTTCATCACGGCCTCTTCCACGAAGACCGGGATGCTTTTAATGGCTACATCCGGGTTGGCTTTTTCGTCAATCTGCTTTTTGTTGTACAGCAGGGTTACCGTGCAGGCTCCTACCAGTACCAGGATAATCGTTGAGATAATGATCAGTCGTTTCATTGCAGTTATTTTGTAGGTAACACGATTTTATTTTGTTTGACTCTTATTTTCACCGCAGATTCCACAGATTCCACAGATTTTTTTATATAACATTCACACTCTCATACCCTCTTACCCTCCTACCTACTTCACTACCTCCAACAGGGTTCCTTTTGCCTTCAGGTAGTCAATCTCGGCGATCTTCATCTGCACCAGGGCGTTGATGTGTCCCAGCTGCGCATCGCTGAGGGCGGTTTCGGCATTGAGCATATCGGTCAGCGGGATCATCCCTTTCTGGTACCGGTCCTGTGAGACGGCATAGACCCGTTCGGCCAGCTTTTCGTTTTCCCGCTGGCGTAATTCTGTCGTGATGCTATTATCCAGCTTCCGTGCGGCATCCTTGGCCTGGATGCTGAGGACCCTGCGGGTGTC
Organism: uncultured Prolixibacteraceae bacterium; assembly: GCA_964449285.1. GTDB lineage: Bacteria > Bacteroidota > Bacteroidia > Bacteroidales > FEN-979 > QYOJ01. Next base: position 3,945 of record CAYUZX010000012.1, on the reverse strand, counting down.
GTTTTCGGTGATCTTCACCTGCTGAAGTTGCACTTTGGTCTGGCTGACCTTCGACCGTTTCTGTAATCCGTTGAATACCGGAACATTGAGCCGGAAACCGATCAGGCTGGTGTTGAACCAATCGGTCGGATTGCCGAAGAGGTAATAGGTGTTACTCTGGTTCAGGTAGTTGACGCTTCCGATAAAGGTGAGTGAGGGGTAATAGAAGGAGCGGTCGAGTTTCAGGTTGGTCTCCACGATCTCCTTCTGTTTTTCAATCATCCGGATGTCGATATGGTCGTTCAGGTTCCCTGAGGTATCCAAGGTGACCGTCCGCATGTCGAGCGTATCGGGAAAAGCGATCTCCTGCTCTTCCGGGATCCCCATGAAGTATTTCTGCATACTGAGCTGTTGTTGGTAGAGGGTTTCCAGGTTGTCGATAGAGCTTTGGAGGTTCAGCCGGTTTACGTTAATCCTGTCCACATCCACCCCGGTGATGAGTCCGAATTCATACTGGCTTTTCGCGATATTGTAAAGTGAATCCAGGTTGTCGAGATTAAACCGCAGGTTCTGGATCTGTTTCTTTGTGATTTGGGCCAGGTAAAACCCTTTTGCCACTTCGGCTACCAGATCGGTTTCGATCCGTTCACTCTCCAGGGTATTTTGTTCCAGCAGCCGTTTTGAGATCTTCAGCGCCACCAGGTAAGTTTGGTTGTAGATGATCTGGCTGGCGTCGAGGGATCCCGATAAGTTAAAACTGGTCCCAAACTGGACAGGGATCAGTTCGCCGGGTTGTCCGAAAAATTCACCGGGGATCAACTGGGTAGGGAGGGCAAGGTAGTCGTCGAACGCTCCGTTGAAGTTGATGTTGGGCAATCCCTGTCCGATAGTTTCGCGGTACTGGTATCTCAGCCGTTGTTGTTCCAGGGCTGAGATCTGCAACCTTACGCTGTTTTGCACCGCCAGGTTCAGGCACTCCTCCATGGAAATAACCTGGGGAGGGGGCGCCTGGGAGAAGCTGAAGGAGGGCAGCAGGCTAGTTGCCAGAAGGAAAAGGATTTTGGTGAATTTCATTTTGTTGGTCATTATCATTCGTAAATCTTTTTTGCCCCAAACCCCCTAAAGGGGATTTACGGGTTGGGACGCAAAACTATTTCAGTCCATTGAATACTAAAAATAAAATCCGGTGAATGACGGAAAAGGGGCGATGAAACTGGAAAAGGGAAGGATAGATCATTCCGGGCTTTCGTTCCCGGCAAATATCCAGAACATGACTAACAGTTTCATGCTCCTTCAAGGCATGGATGACCTGCTCTCCGCAAATAGTGTCTTTTTCAAACTACAAGTTTAAAATTGGACTTTTATGCCTATTTTTATCCTGTAGGATCGTTAGGGATATTTATGATACTTACATTGGAATAAAGATAGAAAACAAAATTTAACACGTCAAAAAATGAAGTTGGATATTTTATTTGAATATGAACCAGTTCTATTAGCCCTTTTTGCAACCTTGTTCACATGGGGTGTTACGGCTTTAGGTTCATCTATGGTTTTTTTCTTTAAAACAATCAATAAAAAGGTTTTAAATTCAATGCTTGGCTTTGCTGCAGGAGTAATGATTGCTGCTAGTTTTTGGTCGCTTCTTAAACCTGCAATTGAAATGGCTGAGGATAGTGGGTCTGTTCCGTGGGTTCCTGCCTTGGTTGGATTTTTAGCTGGTGGCGCTTTTTTATTGCTCATTGATAAGATTTTACCTCACCTGCATATGGGGCTGTCAACTGATAAAGCCGAAGGTATTAAGACTTCGTGGCAACGAAGCGTGCTTCTTGTTCTTGCAATAACGCTGCACAATATCCCTGAAGGTCTTGCGGTAGGTGTCGCTTTTGGTGCACTGGCAAACAATCCTGATATGGGTATGCTTGCAGGAGCAGTTGCCTTAGCCATCGGGATTGGTTTGCAAAATTTTCCAGAGGGCGCTGCAGTATCAATCCCATTAAGACGTGAAGGTTTCTCACGGTTAAAAGCTTTTAACTATGGCCAGTTATCGGGTATCGTTGAACCAATTGCGGGCGTAATTGGCGCATACCTGGTATTAGCAATAACCCCGTTGCTTCCTTATGCTTTATCATTTGCTGCAGGGGCAATGATTTTTGTGGTGATTGAAGAATTAATACCAGAATCGCAAACGGGGAATGAATCAGATTTATCAACCATAGGAGCCATGTTAGGTTTTGCCACTATGATGCTACTTGATGTTTCTCTTGGATAAAACGTTGAATAAAACATTGGGGTTTAAGGATCAAGGACATTGAGAGTAAAAGGATGCAGGTTTTTATACGACAATCAAAGGTCGTAAGGACCGTTACGGTTCACAGATTACGTCATTGTTTTGGGACACATTTATTAGAGAACGGGACAGATTTGCGGTACATCCAGGCGCTGCTGGGTCATGAGAGCAGTAAGACCACAGAGATTTATACTCATATCACCACCAAAGGATTCAAGCAGTTAGTGCATCCAATGGGCAAATTGGAAACATCGATTAGATTTATATTATTTTGATATGTCAAAAGAACACATTACATTTGTTTCAAGAAGATGAGTATGGGTTCTGATATGAATGATTTAGTCGCATCAGCACAAAATGATGGCAGCAAACCATCCCACTGGATCTATCTCTCAAATTTCAGAGATAAAGTCATCAGAAGGCATACAAAGAAATTGAACTAAGGCCCAAGTATCATCAATTATAAAGCTACCGACAAGTTAGCAGAAAGCCGGAATTATGTATATTTATATGGTCGTTCTTTATATATAGTGAGAAATTGAAAGGGAGGTGGGATCAAATAACTTTAAAGATCACGCTCCTAAACTTTCCGAGCGCTGTTGAGGCAATTTGTTGGATAAGGAGAAGATTGAGTATGCTGCTTAATGATTTACCAGTTTGATGAGAAACCCTTTGGCCGTGCTTGACTTTTAGAACAAATAGAGAAATGAATGTTATTCAAGAACAAATTGCCAGAAACAGAACCGTGCTACTAAACAAAAAATCACCGGCCTCCTGCTAACAGGCACCTAAAGCCAATGCGGGGCATTGGCGGGATCGCTGGTACGATCCCAGATAAAACCGCACTGGCCTTAGCTGCAGAACGTTAGCGGCAAGCGACCAGAAAGTGTAGCCAAATTAATTTGAGTAACGTCATATGAGCAAAAAGGGAAATATGAAAAAACAATCATTATTATTACTAATTATATTAATCGTTCCAATCTTTTCTAGCTTAACTATTGTTGGAGAAAAATGGATAAGTGAAAAACAAAATGGGTACACGATTTTTTACGATTCCAAGGACAAAAAAGATATACTTGAATATAAAGTCTATTTTGAAAATGGGAAAAAGTCAGTAACAGACTTTTTAAAAAACTCCTATAGCAGTGAATTTAATATTTATATTCATCCAACTCGTGCTTCATTAGATAGCTCTTGGCAAAAAGACTGGAATATGCCTGAATTTAAATCACAATGCTGGATGGTTGCAAGTGGTATTGCTGACAAACTTGATATAATCTCACCAAAAAAGTGGGACAGCTTAGCTTGTGAACACACCTATTCAAACACAATTAAAACTCAAAATCTAATCACACACGAACTAATCCACGTTTTTCATGGACAACAAAATAAAAGCCCTGATTTTAGTGATGTTGATAGAATTGATTGGTTTGTGGAGGGTTTGGCTACCTACGCATCTGGTCAATGTGATTCGATTAGAATCTTAGAAGTAAAAAAAGCGTTATTAGATAATAAAATTCCAGAAAGCTTAAATGAGTTTTGGACTGGAAATTTAAAATACGGACTTTCCGGAACGGTTGTTATGTATCTTGATAATAAATACGGGAGAGAAAAACTAACAAGTTTATTAAAATATAATACTATTAAAGAATTGCTTAATTCGTTAGATACAACAGAAT
>CAYUZX010000011.1:0-64813 GCA_964449285.1 uncultured Prolixibacteraceae bacterium | reverse complement strand
CCGACGCCATGATTTTCGTCTGATCGGGGTTCAGTCCGTCGGTTTCTGCCATCCCGTCATAGTAATCCTTGAAAATCTGCGGAAAATCGGCGTAATAAGACTGTCCCAATGCTACAAGCTCTTCATAGGAATATCCTTTCTCCCCGATCAAAAAATCGGTCACCGCCTCTTTGTAGAATTCCCCGAGCTGCTTTTTCAGCAGAAGTCCGTATTGCCGCCCCATCTGATGGAATGTACCCTGCAATTCAGCGATGTAAAAGGAGCCGGAGGGTGATTTAGATAGCTTTCCACCTTCAAAAACATTATCCGGATTGTAAGGGGTTGAATCTTTGGTACAACCCATGGAAGAACCAATAATCAAAAGTACCAGGAACAAATATCGAGTGATTGTTTTCATGTTCGGTTGGTTTGAACGACGTTTGTATGAATATTTCATTGGAAAAGAGTTTTAGATGGTGGTATTCTTTTACCGCCTCCAGGTAAATCGTCATCAGCACGTTAGCAAGGACCATTCCGGTTAATACCCCATCGTTTGCTTCATTGTTTTAAGAAGGGCTACAACCGCTTTGCCCTGTGCTTGGTTCAGCGGGTGATCCTGGGGATAGAGCGTAGATTCCGAGATGACCATACAATCGGTAGCGGGATCATAACCTGCAACAGTAAGATATCCGAACTGACAACCTGTGTGGCCGTATCCGAGACCTTCTGTGAATTCGATCCCAAGTCCGTATAAATCGTTTGACGGTAAGCACTCCATCATCCGGTTCACCTGCGTGGAATTCAGTCCGGCCTTACCTGTAAACAGGTTTCTGTAGAAAGTGGCCAGATCCCTGAAACTGGAGATCATATTGCCTTCGCCGATGCCGAACGACATGTTGAACATGGTTAAGTCGACCGAGGTACTGTTCATATAGACATATCCGTGAAGAAAAGGAGCAGGCAGCGCAGTATCCGTGCCAAGGAAAGGCAGGGTGGTTTCGTTAAGCTGGTTTTTCACAATGAGCTCATCCCTGACAAAATCATGGTATGTTTTTCCACTGACCCGTTCGATGATCTTGGCAAGCAGGGTGTACCCATTGTTGCTATAATGGTGTTCAATCCCCGGTTCGCCATAGGTAAGCTGAAAGCGGGAGATTAGCCGGTGAAGTTCGTCGAGGGTAAACTGGTGGTATCGGTCTAGTTGCATCAGGATCGCCATGTAATAGATCTGTCCTGCATACCATGCACTAACTGTATCCGGTACCGGGGAATTGACCTGGTCGAAGATGTTTGCCCGGTGTTCCAGAAGCTGGCGGATGGTAATCCTCTCCTTATACGGTATCTGGTAGGATGTATCATCAGGAAGGTAAGTAATGGTTGTTCCGGGAATCAGTTGGGTCACCGTATCTTCGATGTTCAGTTTTCCCTGCTGATCGAGAAGCATGACGGCAGCAGCGGTGAAGGATTTCGTGATACTGGCAGCCCGGAAATGGGACCCGGCAGAAACCCCCGGCTCGAGACTTGACGAGACGAAGTAGGTCCCCTTGGGACTGACAATATAAACTCCCAATCCTCCCTGCCAGTCAGGAAGCTGGCTGGTAAAGCTTTGCCATGTCGTATCCAGGGAATACTGGAGAGCCTGGTTGTAATCCGTCGAAGGCGGATTATCCGATTTTTTGCAACCCCAGGCCGTTGCCAGCAGGATCGCGAGAATGGTCACATACGTTGTTTTCATCTTTTGTTTTTTGTGCATTTTAGCCTGGGTCTCATAGCCGATCCAATTTTCACCCGTATTCCAAACGGGGCTATTTTTTTAACGCCTCTAGGTAAACCGTCATCAGCCTTACGGCGAGAACCATCGGAAACACAAATTGTCTCATGGTTGAGTCCGTTCAAATGATACCCGTTTCACTATATGTTATAATTCAACATGATGCAACATCGGAGCCGGAGGCGTCAATAGTTCCATAAAGGCCTTACCTACCTCCTCAGCCGGTGAATTCCCGGTAGAAGGGTTATCTATGTTTGAATTCACATGGATCACCAGGATAGCTTCCTTGGCCGGATAGTAAAAAGCACCTGATGTGTAACCTGGAATTGCGCCGAAGTGCCCGAGCCATCCGTAGATATCCATCAGGGCAAATCCATAATAATCGGTAAATTTCAATCGTTCCGCCTGCATGGCTGGTGAATAGAGCGCTCCTGTTCCAACCAGCCGGATCCATTTCTTCAAATCATAGATATTGGTGACCAGGATGCCTGCAGCATCAGCCCAGGAGGGATTGAAAAATGTGGCATCTTTCAATTCGCCCGGGCCCGTCCAGGTCCTGTTCGTATAGCCATGAGAAAAAGGTTCAGGTAAAAAATGGGTTTGAGGCCAGAATGTGTGATCCAATCCGTTGGGAATAAATAGTTTTTCCTGAAACAGCTCTCTGATTGGTTTGCCTGTTACCTTTTCACAAATAAGACCCAGCAGGACCGTATTCGTATTGCAGTAATAATAGTGAACTCCTGGTTCAATGCAGGTGTGGCTGAGGGATATTTTAACCAGAGAGTCGGCCGAAAATTGAGTTTCGAAATTATTGGCTAGCATGGTCTTATTCCACGTACTGTCGTCAGTATAACTGTAAATACCGGCCCTCATGTTTCCGAGTAGCCTTACCTTGATCTTGTCGGCATATTGAAAAGGATATTGAGGGAGGTAATATGCCAGTGATGAATCGAGATGGATCAACCCCTCATCGACTAGCTGAAGGACGAGCGTTCCGGTAAAGGTTTTCGTAATGCTTCCCATCCGGAAATGATTTTCCGGTTTCATTGGTTGGTCGGTAGTGAGGTTGGCGATCCCTTTTGCCTTCACCCAACTTCCTTCTCCAGGGATCCAGATGCCGACGATAGCTCCCGGGATGTTATTTTCCATCATGGCTTTATCTAGTGTAGCTTCCAGCCTGGATTGCATGTCAGCGCTAAATTGAATAGGTTCAATCGTCGTTTCCTTTTTCGAACAAGCAATGAATAAAACACCTATCAGGATGGGAAGCAGCAACTTTAAAACATTGTCGCCCAAAGTGGATCCTCCAGAAAAAAAGCTAGTCCTCAATTTCCAAGATTAATCAAGATCAATTGAATCGTGTAAAGTTAAATGGATCTATAGACAATCATTCAAGGTCAGACGTATATTTAATGAGAATTTAATGCCATCCCTGTATGGGCGACCTGGTTGTAGGGGCGGGTTCGGAACCCGTCCCTACAGACCGGTATTACATATTAGCGATAATCTCTTCCCCAAACTCGGAGCACTTCAGCTTGGTAGCGCCCTCCATCAGGCGGTGGAAATCGTAGGTGACGCGTTTGTTATGAATCGCACCTTCGAGTCCTTTGACGATAAGGTTGGCAGCTTCCTGCCAGCCCATGTACTCGAGCATCAGCACTCCCGAGAGAATTATTGAGCCAGGATTCACCTGGTCTTTACCGGCATACTTGGGAGCGGTTCCGTGAGTGGCTTCGAAGATAGCATGACCGGTTTCGTAGTTGATATTGGCTCCGGGAGCGATCCCGATTCCGCCGACGATCGCGGCCAGCGCGTCGGAGATATAGTCGCCGTTGAGGTTGAGTGTGGCGATCACCGCATATTCGGCCGGACGGGTGAGGATCTGCTGCAGGAAGGCATCGGCGATCACATCCTTGATGAGGAGCTTTCCGGCAGCGAGGGCTTCATTCTGAGCTGCATTGGCAGCCTCTTCCCCTTTTTCAGCCTTGATTTTGTCGTATTGCTGCCAGGTAAAGACCTTATTCCCAAACTCCCGCTCAGCGAGGTCATACCCCCATTGCTTGAACTGGCCTTCCGTAAACTTCATGATATTCCCTTTGTGAACCAGGGTAACAGATGTTCTAGCGTGGCTTAGTGCGTACTCAATGGCAGCCCTTACAAGTCGTTCGGTTCCCTCTTTGGAAACAGGCTTAATGCCGATGGAAGAGCTCTTCGGGAAGCGGATTTTCTTCACGCCCATATCGTTGATGAGAAAATTAATCACCTTCTCGACTTCCGGACTGCCAGCCATCCATTCAATTCCGGCATAGATATCTTCTGTATTCTCCCTAAAAATCACCATGTCGGTGAGCTCAGGCCGCTTGACCGGAGAAGGAACGCCTTTGAAATAGCGCACCGGGCGCAGGCAGGTGTAAAGGTCGAGAATCTGGCGCAAGGCTACATTGAGGGAACGGATTCCACCGCCGACAGGGGTTGTAAGCGGCCCTTTGATCGCTACCAGGTATTCATTGATGGTGTCGAGAGTTGCCTGTGGAAGCCACTCTCCGGTTTTGTCAAAAGCTTTTTGTCCGGCTAAAACCTCTCTCCAGATAATCTTCCGTTTTCCGCCATAGGCTTTTCCCACCGCCGCATCAAACACATGTACGCTTGAATTCCAGATATCCGGTCCTGTTCCGTCACCTTCAATGAAAGGGATTACCGGAAAATCCGGTACAACTAATTTACCATCCTTGATAATAATTTTTTCTCCAGTCATAAGATTCACGTTTTAGAGATTTATTTTATAATTTTTTAACAAGAGCACCCCATAGCCGGTCAACTTCAAAATAGTGTTTCAGGTAATAATTCCCAAAAAGAAAATGCGCTTTCACGACTTCGATTCCCTGGGCAGCTATAAAAGTAAAGAATGTCTCCATGGTGGCTGATCCCAACCCTCTTCCCTGAAGGGCGGAAGTTACAACAATTCCGTCTAACAGTACATTTTTTTCGTCCAAAAAATGCCATGTAGCCCCTCCAACAACCCTACCGTCAGGTTCGGTCACCACAGCCAACCGGTCATGTTCCATCGGTTCCCTGGGGTAATCCTCCCTGAAGAAGAGTTGATACAGTTGTCCAACCTCTCTCGGTTCAACCGGTTCATGAAAGAGATAGGAACGTCCTGTTTTATCCTTCAGGTCAAACTGAACAATCACCTGGCTGGTAGGTTCTTCACTCCGTTTCAAAAAATCAAACCGCTGCCTCGTTTGTAATCTGGGAAACACCATCCGGTTGAAAAGCTCTTTATCTTCATGCTCACTGATTACCGACTGAAGCTCCGAAAGTTCCAGCGACTGTATGGGAAGCAGGTTTTGATCTGTACACAATCGGGAAATAAGGGCATCGAATGCCGTTCTGATATCTTCCTGTTTATCAGCAAAATATGTTTGGCGGTAAAGAACAAAGCGGACCAGGTCGGGGTATGAAAACAATCTATAGAGTTCCATCAACTCCCTGATGGTTTGCTCCTTTGCCTGGGAGGTGGTAAGGGGGTTCATCCGGTTCCATTCCTGATACTGCTCAACGGCGCTGGATAAGGAAAGTGGCAGGTAAAATGATGGAAATATCTCCCTGAGATAGTCCTCCAGATGTTGGAGAAGCCTGGAGTCATCGGCACAGCGGATATCGTGTTCGGCGAGATCTTTCGACAGTGTTTCCAGAAACCGTTGAGCCTCCTTCTTCCCCATCGCTTCGATAGATGCATCAAAAATCCACCTGACATCCAGTTGACTCCTGCACCAGGGATAAAGTGCAGTAGTTTTGCAATAGAAATCCCGCATCATCGGTTCCACCAGGGAGAGGGGTCCTTTATAGGGAGACCATCCTGTAAGGGAGAGGATGACCGCAGTCTCTCTGAAATCCAATTCCGGAATCACAATGTTAGCAGGGGAGATGGCGCCGGGAACGATCTGGTAACCACTGTACTCCCAGGCCCTGAAGATCACTGTAAACGCCTTGATAAAGATCTTCCTCCAGGCATTTTCACGAATGTATCCGGCCGATTGATGAATTTCTGAAAGCTCACGGATTTTATCCCACGCGGTCAACCCGCCGATATATTGCGTACTCAACGCTTCATGACCTGGTTTGTTGCTTCCAAGTATTGGAGCTACCGTAGGACCGTATGGATGGCCAGCCATTGAAGCCAGCCAATAGAAGAGGTCGTGGTTTGGTTTAAACACCGGGCTTTCACTTAACACCACATGCAGGTCGAAGTGCTGGTCACTCCCGGTATTGATACTCAGCCGGTAATGATTGTATTCCTTGAACGCGAGCATCCGCAATACCCAGATGCCATTTTCGGGAACATCTTCCAGATGAAATTGCTGACCGTTAGAGGTCAGGAGGACGCTCTCCTCAAGAAAGGTTGTGGTCTGAAACAATGTCAGGATCCGATCTTTTTCACGTTCCGGGATGTTCTGTTCAAACGTCACGCGCGACTTCCAGAAACTCATGGGAAATTTGATTGCCTGCCGGGCCATCTCCGCCTCAAATATCCCGGCAAGCTGCATAAAGAGTTCCCCTGCCCTCTTCGATAGCCATGGATCCTGCCGGTGTAACGCCCAGCGGGAGAGTTCCGCCCGAACCGGGCCGTAGAATTCCATATGATTCACGGCAAATGTGTAGAGCATCGAGAGGATATCGGCAAACTGCCGTCTGTTTTTTCGGTTGGCTGGCCAGGTCAACTGGTTTCTGTAGTAATAGAGACGCCTTTTTAACGCATCCAACCGATGTTTCCCGAAATTGCTGTTTGCAATATCGGTGATCGACTCTTCATTGAGAAAGGAAAGTCCCGATTCAATGAAAGCCGGCATATAGGGGATTCGTTCAGGTTGGGGAGCCTGGAGTAGGATGATCCGATAAGCCAGCGTCCGGACCTCCTCTGCGGGATGATAGGCAAGCGCCTCCATCCGGTGCCTTACCACATCAGACAGTCTGGGTTCCAGGGAAGGAAACAGGTCTCCCAATTCCCTGATGGCTTGCAACGCCTGTTGTAACCCGGAGAAAATAGCAGCAAAGAGCAGCTTATTGATTCGGATCAATTGCGGGTCTAGCACCCCTGTCAATTCGGGAATGCAATCCCCCGTAAGGCATTTGAACCGGGCGATACAGATGGTTTCCGCCATCTTTTTTACCGGGAGATCCCACCCTTCCCTGACAGGGAAGAACCGGACCAGTTCAGGATTCCCAATCCATAAGGCAGGCTGGCGGGTGAAGATCCCCAGGTCAACGAACTCCTCGTTCACCGCGTAAACGAGATCTCCGATCCGAAGACGCCCTTCCCTGATACGCCTGAACGTAAGCCTGGTTTTATTTCTGCGGTTGATCAGCTTCCCGGCCTGATATACGATGTCAGTTTCCAGGATTCCCAGATCACGGTATAACCATTTCGGGATCTGAACCATCCTGTTGGGAGTTGTAATCAGGGTGTAATTGCTGGTGTAAAGCAGGTCGATCTCCTTCCTGAAGTTATGCGCAATAGTCTTTCGGTTAAATGATCCTTTAGGAGTCAACTCCCCCCTGGAGGCAGAGAAGTTCCGAGTGAGGATGGTGAAGTTGACCACCCTTTCATAAGGGGCCACGTTGGCATTGGCTGCCGTGATGACCTGACGGTAATATTCACGGAGCTTTTCTCCTCTCAGGGTTCTGTAGATCCGGTCCTCCTTATCAGGGACAATCAGCAACACATTGTAGGACCAGTGATCTCCTGCGAGGAAGCAGGACTGGATTCCCGGAACCCGAAAAAACTTCTTCTCGATCACCTGCGGTGCGATCGTTTGCCCCCGGTTGTTCTTGTAGATATCTTTTACCCGGTCAACGATCTGGTAGTGTCCCTCTTTTGTTACCTTGAAGACATCCCCTGTCGGAAGCCAGGCGTCCTGACTGTCGGATACAGGAAACGGGATAACATCGCCCGGACCGGCATCTTCCAGGTACCGGGTAATATAATGTCCACGAAGTTCCATCTCTCCTTCAGCCGTGAGACGTGGATAGACTCCGGGTAACGGCAATCCGACCGTACCATCCTTATACCTGCCGGGTTCCGTCATGGTGATCCCACCGGTAGCCTCTGTCATCCCGAACCCGCTGCAGAGCTGGATTCCATGATGGTTGAAAAAACGGAATACCCTGGGGTCGAGATACCCTGCCGCTGAAAGCCCCCATCGTAGCCGCTCCCCAACTACCGTTCTCACTGCTTCCGTTTGCAGCGTACGATCCTCCTGTGTGCCGATCTGTTCCTGGCACAGGTCATAGAGCTCTTGCCATCGGAGTGGGATAGAGATAAACCCGGTGGGTTTTGTTTTAGGAAAAAGGGAGAAGAGGGTTTCGGGTGAAGTATTTCCGGCGAAAATATAGGTGCCGCTCCAGAAGATGGCGCCCATCATCTCCAGATAACGCCCGAAAGTATGGTATAGCGGGAGGTAGCTGAGAAAGGTTTGTTCTCCTACAGCCGGGAGGGCGGCAGCCCTGGCAAACCGCTTGCTTACAATGTTGTAATTGGAAAAGGAGACTCCTTTCGGCACACCGGTACTTCCCGAAGTGAACATGGTTGTAATCACCGTGTTGACGGGAAGTGGTTTGCGTGTATCGAGAAGAGCGGATATTTCGTTCAGGGAGAGCTTTTTGCAAGCCTCGGGCAGGTATTGCACCCCCTCCTGCAGTACACCTGGCTGGAGTGTAAATACCCTGAACGGAATTGGCGCCTTTTTCAACAACGATTGCAGCACAGAAATCCGGCTGGCTGTATCTGTAACAACCAGGTTTATTTTTAACTGGTCAATAATAGATACCAGTGTCTCCTCCCTGAAGTGAGGGCTCAGCGGAGTGACGAAGATGTCGTGCGAAAGGCAAGCCAGATCGGTCGCAGCACCCTCAAGGCAGTTTTCCGTAAACAGGGCAACCCGTGGAGTATCACTCTCTTTGTAAAAAAGAGCGGCTAATTCCCGCAGATGCCTGAAGATCTGCACATAGGTCCATTCCACCTTGCCAGAATTCGAAAGGTTGCAAAACAACACCCTGGCAGGATGTTTCGCCACCCGCTGCCTGATCATGTCAATCAGGGAATAGTTGATGCCCCGGATGACCTGGAAGATCATCTCAGTCCATCGAATCCGCGTTTCGGGGGATCCAAGGGCCAGAAGATATGCCGGTTGCCGGGTTGTATCGATGAGATCCATCCACCACTCTCGCGAAAACTGATCTTGCCCTCCGGAAGTCAACACCTGTTCAGCTTCTTCCAGCAGTCGAATCGCTTCCTGGATTGGATGGGACTTGTCCGGATGACTATTTTTCCACGTTAACAACCTGTTCTCAGGATCTGACATCTCTCTCTCCCCTCTTTTTTATCAATTGCAAATTTATTTATTATACTTATCTTGTTAAATTTGTTCTCAATTAAATAATTCCAAAAGAATCATGATGATTGATCTGAATTTAATCCGCGAAACCTACCGGAAACTAGCTTCGGGGGTGGATGTTGCAAGAAATTTATCAGGCCGTTCGTTAACCCTGACGGATAAAATCCTTTACGGGCATCTTTTTGATCCCATTCCTGAAAAGCCGTTAAAAAAAGGTGTCGACTATGTCAATTTCCAACCCGACCGGGTCGCCATGCAGGATGCGACAGCCCAGATGGCGTTGCTACAGTTTATGACCGCCGGCAGGAAGACAAGCGCCGTCCCTGCTACCGTCCATTGCGATCACCTGATCCTGGCCAAGGAGGGGGTGAACAGCGACCTGCCTCAGGCGTTGATAACCAACAAGGAGGTTTATGACTTTTTGCAGACCGTCTCCGCCAAATACGGGATTGGATTCTGGAAGCCCGGCGCCGGGATCATCCACCAGGTTATATTTGAGAATTACGCCTTCCCGGGTGGCATGATGATTGGCACCGATTCCCATACCCCAAATGCCGGAGGACTGGGCATGGTAGCCATTGGTGTTGGAGGTGCAGATGCCGTGGATGTGATGTCGGGGATGCCCCTTGAACTCAAAATGCCTAAAGTGTTTGGTGTAGAACTTGTGGGAAAGCTGAACGGGTGGGCCAGTCCGAAAGATGTAATCCTGAAGCTGGCCGGAATCCTGACGGTCAAAGGAGGCACAGGCTTCATTGTTGAGTATTTCGGAGAGGGTGCCGAAAGCATGTCCTGTACCGGAAAAGGAACCATCTGCAACATGGGAGCTGAAATCGGAGCTACCTGCTCTATCTTTGCCTATGACGGCAAAATGAAATCCTTCCTTGATGCCACCGGCCGGTCGGGATTATCAGCTCTGGCTGATGAACATGCTCACCTGCTTCGCCCTGACGATCAGGTGATGAAGAATCCGGAAGCTTACTACGACCAATATATCAAGATTAATCTGTCGACCCTTGAACCTTATGTGAACGGTCCGTTTTCTCCGGATGTGGCAACACCTGTCTCACAACTGGCCTCGTTCCTCCATGAGAACGGATACCCCGGGAAGCTGGAAGTGGGACTCATTGGATCCTGTACAAACTCTTCTTACGAAGATCTTACGAGGGCTGCATCGATTGCCAGGCAGGCTGGAGAGAAAAAACTGGCCGTAAAATCGGAATACCTGATTACACCGGGATCGGAACAAATCAGGTTTACTGCCGAACGTGACGGACTTCTGGGAGTATTTGACGAGATTGGCGGGGTGGTGATGGCGAACGCCTGCGGGCCCTGCATCGGGCAATGGGCACGCCACATGGAGGATCCTACCCGGAAGAACTCTATCATCACCTCCTTCAACAGGAATTTCGCCAAGCGCAACGACGGCAATGCAAGCACCCATGCCTTCGTGGCCTCCCCGGAGATCGTAACCGCCATGGCGCTGGCCGGATCGCTGGCCTTCAATCCCATGAAAGATAAACTGACGAACAAGGAGGGCAACGAGGTGATGCTTGATGAACCTACCGGATATGAGCTTCCTCCAAACGGATTTGAGGTAAAAGAGACCGGCTTCCTGGCTCCTCCCGACGACGGAAGCGCCATCACCATCAAGGTAAATCCGGCATCGGAACGGTTGCAGCTCCTTGAACCGTTCACCCCCTGGGACGGCAAAGATATTACCAGACTGCGTTTGCTGATCAAAGCCAAAGGCAAATGCACGACCGACCACATCTCGATGGCAGGACCATGGCTGAAGTTCCGCGGGCATCTCGACAACATATCCAACAACCTGCTGATGGGCGCTGTCAACGCGTTCAACGACAAAACAAACGCCGTGAAAAACCAAACCACGGGCGAGTATGGAGAGGTCTCAAAGGTAGCACGTGATTACAAAAGCAAAACCATTGGCTCGATCATCGTGGGCGATGAAAATTACGGAGAGGGCTCTTCCAGGGAGCATGCAGCCATGGAACCCAGATTTCTGAACACCAGGGTAGTACTGGTGAAATCGTTTGCCCGGATCCACGAGACCAACCTGAAAAAGCAGGGGATGCTCGCACTCACCTTCGCCAATCCTACAGATTATGACCGGATCCGGGAAGATGACATCATCGACGTGATGGGGTTGGAAACATTCACGCCGGGGGTTCCGTTAATCCTGGTGCTCCATCATGCTGATGGCAGCTCTGAAAAGATCGCCGTGAACCATAGCTATGGAACGTTGCAGATAAAATGGTTCAAGGCGGGTAGTGCGCTGAACTATATGAAGAAGTAACAGGGTATGAGAGTATAAGGAATGAGGAATATGGCAGTATGACTAAGTAAAAGAAATGAGCAACCGTTTATTCCTGATATTTCTTGCATTTTTTCCTTTCGCAGTCCTATTCTCCCAAACCCGTTCAAACCTTAGGCAGATCGGGGTGACGCAGCTTCAGAACGCGATGTACCTGGAGGCGCTGAATACCCTGAATGACGCTATCAGATATGAGCCAACAGCTTCGGATCTCTACTTTTTCAGAGGTTATGCAAAATATGGACTGGATGATTACATCGGGGCAGAAGCAGACTATACAACATCCATCGAACTCTTCCCCTACCAGCCTGATGTCTTTATCAACAGAGCAATCGTACGCAGCCAGCAGGAGAAGTTCGACGGTGCCTTTGAAGACTTCGCCAGAGCCCAAGACCTGGATGGCAAGAATCCTACCATTTATCTGAACCGTGCCCGGATCAACCTTTTCACCAAGCACTTCGACGACTGTATCAACGACTGCTACAGAGCCATCGACCTGGACGATACTGACGAGATGGTTTATCTGCTTAAAGGGAGCGCCGAAATGGGCCTGGGCAACCATTATACGGCTATTACGTCATTTCAGAAGGTGATGGAGTTGAATCCCAAAAATCCTTACGGCTCCATCCAGATGGGAGCAGCCTGGATGGAATTGGAACGACCCGATTCGGCTATCATTTATCTCAATCGGGCGTTAAATCTCGATTCCAATAATATCTACGCCCTGTTTAACCGGGCGTTAGCCCATATCAACAACAAGGACAAAGAGGGGGCATTAATGGATCTCAACAAGGTCATCCTGCTCTCTCCTTATAACTCCTACGCCTATTTCAACCGTGCGATCATCCTGAATGAGATGAAGGAGTTGAACGCTGCCATCCGTGATCTCACTACCGTGATCCGTCTCAACCCCGAAAACCTGATCAGCCACTATTACAGGGGGTTACTCCGGATGGAGTCCAATGACCTTCAGGATGCCCTGGAAGATTTTGACAAAACCATTGCTCTCTTTCCCGATTATACCGACGGCTATATGGCCCGGTCGAACGTGAAAGAGAAGCTGAAAGACAGGAAGGGAGCTGCCATAGATCACCAACTTGGGCAAGAGGCGGCTAAACGCAACGAAAACCGCCCCGATACGTTAGATTTCGATGAAAAAAACCACCTCAAAAACCTGATCAAGCTGACCGGCAACTTCGAGGAGATGAACACAATGTCGAGCAAGTTCCAGAATCAGTATGTCGACATTCAGTTGTCTCCGGTTTTCAACCTCTTTTTCGGCCAGGCCAGATATGACCAGATTGAACTCTACGACTCCTACCCAAAAGAGCACTACTATACGAGCATCATCTCCCTGGCAAACAAACCCTACTTGCTTAGTGACTCAGCCCGGAGAGAAATTGTGGCACGGCAAACGATCCTGCTTGATTCGGTCTCCCGTAACCCGGAGTCCTTCCTGATCAGAGCAGTCTCCTTTACCGGATTGAAAGAGTATGCAAGGGCAACCAGTGACTGCGACTCAGCAATCGGTCTGGATCCCGGGTTTGTGTTACTTTATTTTGCCAGGGCGAATGCCATCTATGGCCTTTATCAATTCCGGCTGGAGGAGGAGAAGACAAAACGGCTTCCCGGGATCGGAGAGATCCCTGAAGATGAAGTTGATTCGGTGAGGGTAAAAGAGGATGCCATCCTCATCGAAGCGATGATGTACAATTATAAAAAAGTGATCATTCTTGATCCCGGCTTCCCGTTTGCCTATTACAACCGCGGGGTTCTTTATGCTACTATGGGTAATTACCAGGAGGCATTATATGACTTCCGTAGGGCTGTTGACCTGAAAAAGAATTTCGCCGAAGGGTATTATAACCTGGGGCTGATCTACTTACTGATGAAAGACAAGAACGGCGGGTGCAAGTACCTTAGCAAAGCCGGAGAACTCGGCATTCCCGATGCCTATAAGGTGATGAAACGGTTTTGTTACGAATAGACTACCCCATCCCCCGACTCCTTAACCAAGAAGGGAAGGGGGGACAAGGGGGTTGTCTCGATGTTTTGAGACAGCCCCTTTAGGAAGGGGTAGTACCTGAGAGCTTCTCAATTTCTTCTGCGGATAGTTGAAATGTCATTGCACCAGCATTATCCCGGGCGTGAGAGAGTTTCGTGGCGCCTGGGATCGCTACTACGGTGTCACCGTTGGCGTAGAGCAGCCAGTTAAGTGCCACCTGGGCGGCCGATACCGTATATTTCTCGCCCAGCTCTTTCATCATGTTGATCAGCGGCAGGCTCTTCTTCATGTTCTCTGCCTTGAAGGGTCCTGAACTTTTCCGCCAGCCTGCGCCCTTCAGCAACTCAGGATTATCGTGAAACTTCCCGGTAAGGATCCCCTGGGCCAGCGGAGAGTATGCGATGATGGTAACGCCCAGCTCTTTGGCCGCTTCACGCATCTTCTGCTCTGAGAAGTTGCTCACGCCGATGTGCCTGATCTGCTTCTCCTTCGCCAGTTCTGCCATCTGTTTCATCTCCTCTGTAGCCGAAGAGAACCCAAATGGCTGGTGCACCTGGTAAAGGTCAATGGGGGTAACTCGCAGATCGGAGTTGCCAAGGGTTCTAAGAGGGAGAGTTGTTGTCATATTGCTATAATAAATTGCCATGAATTGCCATAATTTCGCTACCTTGATTTATCGTTGTTTCGATTTTGTCACCTGCAAAACCGGTTAATCAAGTCATCCGCTCTATCGTAACCCAGTTGTTTCACTTTCTTAAAATCCAGGCATGCATTGTCGGGGTTATTCATCCGTAACATCAGGATGCCCCGGTTGTAAAATGCCTGGGCAGATAAGGAATTGATCTCAATGGCTTTTGTATAGTCATTCATGGCTGCAGGATAATTCTTCAATACATCCATGTAAAGAATCCCCCTGGCAACATAGGAACTGGCAAAATTTGGGTTAAGAGTGATCCCTTTGGAATAATCATTCATGGCATTTGTATATTGCCCTATGTTATAATACACGATTCCGCGATTATAATAGGCCCCTGAATATTGAGGATTCAGGGTGATGGCCTGATCGTAATCGTTGAGAGCGCCCTTCATATCTCCCTGGGAATATTTTGCAATTCCCCTGCTGTTGTAAACAAAGGCTGCATCTGGAGATTCCATGATCGCATGATTGAACAATCCCAGGCTATCCTTCCAAACCAGTGACCGTTGGAAGGTCATAATTCCATAGAGCACCGCAAGGATCAGGAAGGGAATGACCGTGTATTTCCGGATAGCAGGGTTGTGCTTCAATGCTGTATCACCTGCTATGATATAAATAAAAAACAACCCCAGAAATGGCATATAGGCATAGCGGTTTGACCTGAAACTGTCCTCCAGCATTACAATCTGGGTGATGATAATATTCAACAGGAAGAACAGCAATCCGAAGATCATTTCCCTTCGGATGGACTTCGTCCGTAAAATGAGGATGACAATCCCAAGGATCAGGAAAGGAGCGAGGTAATACCAGAGAGGAAGCGCTCCACCCGATTTCTGCGGGTAGCCATACACCTCCGAAAGGTTAACAGGGACAATGGATATGACCAGGTAGTTCATAAGGGAATAGCAAATCATGAAGAACCTGTCGGGCAAAGTGTAGAGAATCGTTGTTTGTGTTGCGCCAGTATCAGTCCTGAACCAGATCGCAATGAGGCCAAACAGTAAGGCGATTGCAAAGAAGGGTATCTTTTCAAGAACCAGCCTGATATTCAGTTTCCGGGCGAATAAATAATCTAAGAGAAATAAGGTAAAAGGCAGCATCACCACCGCTGATTTCGAGAAGAGAGAAAGCAGGAATGCTACAATGGACAATCCATAGAAGAGGTAGTTCTTGTTCTTCAAATAGTCGAGATAGAGTAGCAGGGACAGTAAAAAGAACAGCGTGGCAAGGAGATTGCTCCTGGCAGAAATCCAGGCAACTGTATCCGCATTTACCGGGCTAAGAGCGAAAAGGGCAGCCATGATCAGTGAAAGACCGGATCTTTTAAATAGCTTCATTCCCAGTAAAAAAACAAGCAATACATTCATCAAGTGAAGAAGCAGGTTGGTCAGCCTGAAGTAAAAGGCATCCATCCCGGCCAGCTTATAATCAAGGGCATAACTGAGAAAGGTGACCGGTGAGTACATGTACAGGCTGGTCGATTTGAAAAATGCAGGCAGAGAGCCCGGCGAGAGGTCACGAATAAGCATATTGCCGGTAATATTCTCCGTATCATCATAAGATAAAAAATCACCTTTTAGGGAGGCGCTGTAAATCAACCCGGTCGCGATGAGGATACCAACCAGGTAAAATGTCGACCAGTTTCTCTTTTTAGTATTCACCTATTGAATTTTGTTTGATACCAGATCAAGATTCCTAACATTATAGCAAAAATAATGTCTGCTCCTCCCACCAGGTTTTCCAATCCTTGTATTTTTCTCCTTTATCTTCACCTGTCAATTGAACCAATGCTTCCCGGGCATCTTTCTTAAACCTGCTTTTTTTTAAGAGAGGAATAATAGGTTCAACAGCCGCCGGGTCGCCCAATTCACCAAGTGCCTTGATGATACGATGGAGGGTATTCGGGCTGGCTTTATCGATTGCCATTATCAAGGGTTTCACGGCACGTTGGTCTCCCAGTTTTCCTAATCCCTCTGCTGCCCGGTACCGGATCCCACCGTCTGAGTCATCAAGAGCTTCGACCAAGGTTTGAAAGGTGCGTGAATCCTGTAATTCGCCCAGGGCTGAGATGGCCGCTCTCCGGTTCCAGATCGAATCCGTCTGATAGATGTGAACCAATGGAAGGAAAGCCGTGGTGTCGTGAAGCTCTCCAAGCAATTTGATCGCGTTATAGCTCATCGCACTGTTTTTATCCTCCGCAGCATAAAGGTAAAAGTTCACCGGGTCAAGATTAAAAGCCTCGATCAGCATAGGTCCAAATACGCCGAGAAAAGAATCCTGATAAAACATGTTCCGATACCCGATGGTAAGTTGATTAGAATTCTGCACCCATGTCCCACCCCCCGGGCCCACGACAAATTCAAGAGGATATATCTTCTTATGCCATGCAAAATCGTTTGCAAAATAGGTTTTGGTCGCTGGCTTAAAAAGAATGGTGCCGTCAATCCCAATTTCTGTACGTACCTCTACAGACGAAATCGATTTGGAATGAGGAGCTTGCCTTTTAACCGTTCCTACTTTGGAATTTCCGGTTATATTGATAATGATCTGAAGATCACCGGAAGGATGATCGGTTTCCGTTGTATCCAATCCTGTAAATGCCAGAAGCCGTTTTGCGGTCTTAGCGACCGGGAGATAGAAATATCTGAAACAGTCCCAATTCTGGGCAACCATGACCCGAACGGATTTGGCTTCCCGGATATCTGTCTTTTTCTCTTCATTCAGTTTCGAAAAGCGCTGAATCTCTTCCCGGCTCAAGGGATGATTCATCTGCTGGTCTTCCTCCTTGCTGGCAGAGAGGTAAGAATAGCTGAGGGTGCGGATCGAATCCAGCTCTGAGAACCGGCACGTGAGGGTGATGTTTCCCCTGATGGGAATCAACTCGAACCATTTGATCTCCCTGGGGTTTATGGCCGCTTCGTATACGTTCCATTCCTCGCCCGAGTCGTTGTCTTTTGCTGTAATGACGAAATTCTGGCTGGTGACTCTGTTCTCTTTTGCAGTGAAGAAGCTTGTAGAGGAGGGAAGAAACACAAGGAAAGAGAAATTCCCCTGTTCATTCGGCACAAACGCATCCAGGTTTTCCAGCTCTTTGGCATTTACTGTATTGTCTTTGTGCTTGTCGACCCAATTCGTATAGTTGTGAAATCCGGTTAGCTTGAGTTCTTGTCCGTATGCCATGATAACGGAAAACAAAAAGAGGAGGAGGGCAACTGAAAATGATTTCATAACGGCGGTGGTTCTAACAATATGATTCAAGATCAACCAGTTTGGATTGTGAAAGTAAAAAAAAATATGACAGTTGCGACTTTTACAGTATGATTTTTTAAGCTTAGAAATAGGTCAATAGAGTATGAGGAATTTTGTGTAAACTCTGACTACATCTAAATACGGCATCGATCTTCATGCTCGTTAATCTGTCCTCCCTGTTAAGGTTTCCTGTTAACTTTTTCGATGAGGAGATCATGTTCCTGTGCCACGCTTCGGACATGCCGGCTTCGGTGCTGCTCCACCAGAATCCACTCTTGCCTCCAACGAAAAAGCGACCATGACTACAACGCTCTGTAGGTTGTCGCACCACATTCATCATTGTTGTACCAGCAGTAAGCTCCTGTGATCAATCCTTTCCAGGCAATGCTGCCGGTAACGTAGGGAATTTTTGTTCCGTCGTAATAAGAGGTAGTTTTCAGGTACTCCGCGATCCACTCTTATTTGCCAATAACAACCGTAGGGTAAACATTTCCGTCAATATCGCTGACGATCCCCCTTTCAAATGTTTGCGATAATACCGATGATATACTTATCAGAAGAAAAGTACAGTAATATTGTTTCCATGTGATCCGGCCAGATAACAAAATTATAAAAATGCCTAGAACCCCGCCCCCAGGATCATCCCGCTCAGCATCGGGATCAACCAGATGATGAAAATAGCTAACCGGAGCAAAGCGTCGTTCGGCAGAGCTAATTAGTGAAAACTTGTTCGCCATTTTGCATTTTATTACTTTTACTACATGAAATCAACTTCCTTCTCTTTTATCATCCTATTCATTATCTCCTTAATGATGACTGGATGCTTTATCGAGCAAAACAATGAACAAATCCCCGATTATAAAAATGCCTGTAATTGGATTTCAATCCCTGAATCCATTGATAAGCCTGTGGATGTTTTTTATATCTATCCAACAATTTTGGGAGGGATTGGAGAGATGACGATGGATATCACTGATGATCCCCTTCGTGAAAAAGCTAAGATCGTTGCATTTGAGCAAGGAGGTGTTTATACTGAAACGTGCAATTTCTTTGCTCCATTCTACAGGCAAATGGCATTGGATGTTCTTGCCATGCCACAAGATACGCTGGATAAATATTTTGCTATTGGCTACAATGATGCAGTAGCGGCCTTTGTTTATTATCTGGATCACCTGAACGACGGGCGTCCATTTATACTGGCAGGCCACAGTCAGGGTTCCATGATTTTGATCGACATGATGAAAAAGATGTTTGACCAACCTGAGCTTCAAGAACGCCTTGTTGCTGCTTATCTCATTGGCTACTCTGTTACATCAGACGATCTTGCCAACCACCCATGGATGAAACTGGCACAACGTACGGATGATGTTGGCGTGATTATCACTTACAACACACAATCGGAAAATGCTACAGGATCGCCTGTGCTGTTGCCTGGTGCACAATGTGTAAATCCGCTAAACTGGACAACCTCCTCCGAAATTGCCCCCAAAGAGTTGAACCTCGGTGCCCTGTTTTTTAACGACGCTGGAGAGATCGATTCCATTGTTCCGCAATTCACCAGTGCATGGATCAACGAGAAAGGCGCTTTAGTGGCACCAATTCCAACTATTGACCTCTATAGCGGGGGGAGTTTTCCTCGTGGGATATATCATAAGTACGACTATAATTTTTTCTACAACAACCTGAAACAAAATGTATCTGTTCGGGTATCCGCATTCTTATAGGTCTGGAATATGAAGTTATCCAACGGGGGGGTAATAAATCATCTCGAATTCGTCATAAAAAAATATCTATTTATGTATCGTCCTGAATTCGTCCGTAAATTGAAATTATGTATATGCCTAGAACCCCGCCACCAGGATCATCCCGCTCAGCACCGGGATCATCCAGACGATCCACACGATGTTTTTTATACTATTGATTTTATGCTCTTTAGATAATTTGATAGCATCTTTTATACAAACTCACCTTCATGTTGAATCTAATACTATTTACCAGTGACCTTTATCGTTGGATACAGAACCTTGCTTTAGGGGGAATTTCTGGGAGACACAATTGGGAACCAGGCTGATATAAAGGATTTCATCCCTGTGATTATACAAAACTATAAACGGTTGTTTAACCTGCTTCCGGCACATTATTCTCCATCATTCAAGGCAACTAACCTTCCGGTTGAGCTGGCTGCCGCAAATCTGGTAACTGCGTGAAGCGTTTGGAAAGACTTATGATGAGACTACATATATGGCTGATGGCATCACGCTGGTCTCATTATTTTACGAAAAGTCCCTGGCCTTGTTAAATCTTGATAAACAGTAATACTTGGGATATTAATCTACCACCCTAAGGTTTAAGGCCTCTTAGGGCCTGACTATTTTCTCTCCCCAACCACTCGTCGCCTCATTTTTCACACAGCGAACTGACAAGCCATCTCCTTTGTGATAGTAATTGTAAAGAAACTGGAGATTGTCGGTAAAGTAAAACAGGGAACGGTATCTTGCCAGGTTGGAATCGTATTCATCAGAACACCACCAAATCGCAAAATGTCCCACGCTTTTAAACGTGCCATCATCGTCACGGCTTCCTCCGGGTAGACCCGAAAACCCACTTTCGTTGGTTCCGTTACCATCCTTATACCAACCCGAAGTGGCTTTTATTTTGACTCCGGCTTTATCTTCATAGCCTAAATATTCTGCCAGAACAGCCCAGTCATCATTACTTGGAACACGCCACCCTCTGGGAGCCAGCCCCCTTGGATCTGTTACGGCAAACCAGTTATAGAGTTTTCCGTAGATGTCTCCATTCACCTCCTCGTTTTCATAGTAGCACCATGCAGGCGTGCCAGCATTTGCTGCTTTCTTCCATGCCTGGCTTGAGGTAGCTTCTGGGATAGGATCTCCGTTCCGAAAACTGCTTGAATCCAGATTCCTGGGGCTCCAAATCTGGTTTCCGATAAGTATTTTTTCAAGATTCATAGGATAAAGATATGAAATAATTTGTCATATTTTCATATTTTCATCGGTGAGAATAAAATCCAAACACCTATTAAATGCGTTATTAAAGCCCCTTGATGGTTCCAAGAGCCAGAAACATGGAGGTGTCATCGAAATGGGAAAATTGTGCCTGTCAGATTCATCTTACATTCCCAACTCATCTTTCAGTCTGTTGATTTCCCTTTTCTGCTGCTCTTTCTTCTCCCTTTCTTGATTTACCTGAAACAATTCTACTCGTTCCGAACTACTCAGTTCATTGTTTACCGGGGCGCGAGATACACTGGATGCAGGGACTGACCAGAGGACCCCTAAAGCAAGTGCAACGATCCAGAATTTCCATGTTCTCCAATCTACATGTGCGTTCAAATAACCCCGTAATAATGATTGCACTTCCCCAAGTTGGATATTTGACACTTTATTCAGGTCCGGAATCTGTACCGACCTTAAAATTTAACATTCACATACTCTTTACCTCCATTGTAGTCGAATTCCATCCAATAGAAATAATCCCTGGTTGGGAAAATGGTATCGCCTTGATAAACCTTCCCCAATATCTCCGGGTTTTCATTGGTGGTTTGTCTGACATTTAATGTTGGAGGAGTCACAATGGTTTCATTTAAAATAGATAACAAATTGTCAAGTTATTAAAAATATAAAAGTTGAATAGTTGTACCAATTTTTTTCTTATTTTGCCCTAATTTATTATTAACCAATAGATGATTGATCAATAACCAGTTAGCTTTTCAATATGGTGGATGGAAGAAACGCACAAAAAAATTACAAATTCAAAAGCCTGACTACATACAACCCTTCCAGGATGATGAACAACACCCGGAGGCTTAGAAGACTTTTTGATGCAAAAGAGATAAATTATTTAAATGTCGCTCTTGAATTTTACAACAAACTATTTGACGAGGAGGATTGGCAAACAAAGATTACTTTCAAGTCGTATGGCATGAACGGAGAAAAAAAGGGGAAGGAGTATTGTGCTGTTTCACAGGATCATACGATAACCCGGGATCAGAATGTTGTTCTGTTGGATTTCGGGTGGGGATCAGAGGATTACGGACACTATTGGAAGCAGGGATCGTATATGTGGGAAGTCTATATCGACAAGAAGCTCGTTGGGACCACAAATTTCTTTATCGAAGATGCCGGTGAGGTAACCCTTGATCAGAATCCATATTTTCAGGTCTCTTCCCTGAAAACTTACGAAGCGCCGAAAGGCGACCTGGATAGTGATGAAAGGAAGTACTACAAACAATTCAGCAAAGAGGATACCAGGTACATCATGACCGAATTCAACATCATCAACCATCTGGAGGAGGAGTGGATGTGTGAAGTCTTCTTCAATTATTATGACGACACCGGGGTGTTGACTGGCAAGGTGGATCACCTGGGGATGATTACCCCAAACCTGGGTCCTGGTGAGTTATTTCCTATTACCGGTGGTTGGGGATCTCCAGAAGCGGGTTCATGGTATAAAGATAATTACCGCATTGAGGTTGTATTCATGGATACAGTAGTGGCAATCATTCCCTTTGTGGTTGGAGAGAAGTTTATTGAACGGATTAGTCAATACGAAGCATTGTTAAATAAAGAGGTTGGAGAGTTTTATGGGAACCCTGTCGTTTCCAACCAGGAGACGAAAGATGAACGCTCAAAAACGAACCCGATCAGTGAAAAGACCCGTGATGACTCAAATGAAAACCAGCAGGAAGATGCAGATTCGGACGAAGAATCCACCGAGGTTGAGATCGACAATCGGCCGCTGAACGAAATCCTGGCTGATCTCGATAAATTGATCGGACTGCATGAGATCAAACTGAAAGTGAGGGAGTACATCGACTATGTGATATTTATTCAATACAGGCAGCAAAAAGGAATTGAAGAGAAGGAAGAGATCAAACTACACAGCGTGTTTACCGGAAATCCCGGAACGGGCAAAACTACAGTGGTAAAATTACTGGGGAAGATCTACCGGTCCATGGGACTATTATCGAAAGGGCATGTACATTCTGTGGAGAGCAGTGACCTGATCTCTCAGTATGTACGGCAAACCGGACAAAACACCAAGCAGGTGATCGAGAAAGCCCGGGGAGGTATCCTCTTCATTGATGAGGCGTACATGCTCTACAAAGAGGATGCTCCAACCGACTTCGGTCCGGAAGCCATTTCAGCATTGATCACCGAAATGAGCGACGGACCCGGAGATATTGCCATCATGATGGCGGGTTACCCCAGGGAGATGGAGACGATGATCCACTCCAACCCGGGGTTGAAATCACGAGTAACCAATTACTATCATTTTGAGGATTATACACCCGATGAGCTGTTGGCAATAGGAGACTATGCCGCCAGGGAGAGAGGAGTGGAACTTTCGGATGAAGCATTGAAAAAGCTGAAAAAGCTGGTCACAGATGCTTACCGTAAACGCGACCGCACCTTCGGGAATGCTCGTTTTGTCAACTCGATGATTGACGAAGCTAAGATGAACCTCGGCATCAGGTTGGTAAGAAAAAATAAATTACTTAACCTGACCAGGGAAATGCTGCGAGTCATTGAAGCTCAGGATATCGAAGATTTGACTGAAAACAAGCATGATGCATCGCTTAACCTGGATGTAGACACACCTTTGCTTGAGGAGGCTCTGGCAGAATTGAATGCGTTGACCGGACTCTCATCCATCAAACAGGAGGTGCATGAATTGATCCGGTTGACGAACTATTATAAAGAGATGGATCGTGATATTTTAAAAGCATTCTCCATGCACTCCATCTTTTTAGGCAATCCTGGCACCGGAAAAACCACTGTAGCTCGTATCATTGGCAAAATTTATAAAGCGCTTGGAATTCTGGAGCGAGGTCATTTGATTGATGCCGACAGCAGTGATCTTATTGCCGAATGGGTTGGGAAGACAGCGCTGAAAACCAAGGAGTTGGTAAACCGGGCTATGGGAGGTATCCTTTTTATTGATGAAGCATATGCCATCACGGAAGGGGGACCGAGTGCAGGCGGCCATGATTTTGGCAAGCAGGCCATAGCTGCCCTGATCAAGGAGATGGAGGACCACCGGGGGGAGTTCGGGGTGATTGTTGCCGGATACACCGAAAACATGCAGCGGTTCATTGAGTCAAATCCAGGGTTGAAGTCCCGGTTCGACATGACTTTCCGGTTCGAGGACTTCTCGGAAACGGAGCTCAGTGAGATTGCCTTTTCGATGTTCGCTGGCAAAGGCGTACATGCCGATCCAACTGCTGAGAAGGATATCAGGAAGTCCATCGCAAACATGTATCAAACCCGGAATAAATTTTTTGGCAACGCCCGTTCCATCAGAAAACTGGTCGAGAAAGCTTTCAGGAATCATGAACTCCGCATGGCCGACCTCCTGAAAAGTAAGAGAACAAAGAAGGTGATGTCGACGTTGACAGTGGAAGATCTGAAGGGATTTGAAATGCAGGAGGAAAAGCCGCAACGGCCACGAATCGGATTTAATTTTGGCAGCCAATAACTACTCCTCCTCGTTCTCAAGTTCCCTGATTTTGTGGAGATCCAATCGCGCTTTTTCATCCTCACCCAAAGCCCGATAGATTTTCTCCCGGGTATAGTAGGAGAGGATATAATCCTCATCCAGTTCGATGACCCTGTTCACGTCGGCAAGTGCCGGCTCATATTTCTCCATATCACATAAAACCCTGGCCCTGCAGTTGAGGTAATGCTTGTCATCCGGTTCCAGGTTAACCGCACTATCAAAATCAATCAATGCAGCCCGGGACTTGTTCAAATCCTCATACAGAATTCCCCGTGCAAAATAGGAGAACGCATTGCGATCGTCCAGTTTAATACTTTGATTGAAATCATCCAGTGCAGCAGTAAACCTCCCCAACGACTTAAAGGCAAACCCGCGCTCAGAATAATACCATGCATCCGTAGGGTCATCTTCGATTTGAGCATTGGTCCTTTCAATAATCTCTTCCGGTGTCTCCTCAGACGTTTCTTCGGAAACCGTATCTCTGGCAAGATTGGCAGCAGTGCCGCGATTTTCATCTCCTATCACATCCGGATTGCCTCCGGTATCGATATAATTGATCAGAAAGGCATTGAAATCTTCAGCCACCAAACCCCATGTCTCAGGCGATTCCTCGTGGAAGGCATCCAGTACAGAGGATTCCGTTTCCCCTTTGCTTAGGTTGACGAAAACCAGTGATTCATTGGTACTGGTTTTACAAAACGGGATAAACGGAAAGATAGCGCCAAATTGTCCGGCAACACCGAACGTTCTGTTCATCATGGAGATGTAAGCCTCATTTAGTTCGTGTGTGCTTAAAATGCAGGTGGCGTTCCATTTCGCAGTCTCCAGATCATTATCCCGTTGAATGATTTTCTCCAGGCTCTTATTTACAATCATCCCTCCGTTGAATTTTTCAAGGAATGATTTGAATGAATCGGGGAGCCGGAATCCGTGTCTTTTTTCCAGTGCCTCGATCTCTTTGGGATCGGCAGGCTTGTTAAAGTAGCAGTAGGCACTTCCCTCTTTGATCAGCTGATCCAGTTTTTGCAGCGTATCATCTATTGTGACTCTGTCCAATGAAATGTGGGTTTTAGTGGATAATTTTTTGTATTCAAACTTACCAAATTCTCACATTTGCGGCCAGTTTATCTCCCAAATTTCCTTAATTTTATTCGAAAGTTGATGCCATCATGACCACTTTTGACCAAATTGTAGTAAAATGCCCACATTGTTCGACCTTGATGATGGATTACGAATTGATATCGTATACCACACATGGCTCTTCAACCTATTTTTCGGATGGTAAAAATGATGAAGTTCCTTCAATGGAAGACGCAAGTGGAATTGGTATTTGTGTCGCTTGCAAGAAGCCTTTCTGGAGAAGTGAATCCAAATTGCCGGCAGATCAGATCGACTGGAAGAGAATGGATAACCTCCCCAATGTTATGGACACGTTAAGTCTGATTATGATTTTTGATGAGCAGGGTAAGGAACGTCAGATCATGTTCTACAAGGAGTTACTTGAGCAGGATTTTGCGAAAACTGAATGGCAGGAATTCTACCTGAGGAAACATTTATGGTGGTCCATCAATGATATCATCAGGCACTTGGGAGGCTGGACCCAGGCCAGAAGTTTAAGAGAGCTCAAAGCGATTCTGTCCCATCGCCGAACCTGTAAAAAATTGTTTCGAAAATACGATGGTCTATTGGTTCAGAACCTCGATCGGATGATATTTCTGTACATTATAAGTGCAGATGTGGATCTTTTATACCTGGCAAACATGTACCGGGAAAAGGGAAAGTTCCAAAAAGCGATGGAGATCCTCTCCAAAGAAGGAGTTCAAAAGGGAAAAACCTATTCCCAACTGCAGAGGAAAATCAGTCGCAAAAATCACTTCGTATTTAAATTGAGCTAATCCGGAATGATGGCAAAATCCGCTTCACTTTAAACCTGCTAATTCTTTTCGTGCCAGATATTAGTGTCAAACGTTTTACTCTGAAATTTACCCTGTTATTTGAAATCGTGATTTTATTAATATTGTATATCAGCGCGTTATAAAATATGCATGGTCTTGGTGGAACCAGTTAAAGTGAAAATTAGGCGGTAAAAAATTCTTACGATCATGAACCAGGAAAAATCATGGGAAATCCTCCGGGATAAGATTTCCCTGCCTTACGACTTCACAAAATAATAGGAAAACAGCGCCACGGGCCGGTAGATGGCGTGAGCGAATTTGGAGAAGGCAAAGAGGATCACCAGCTCCATCGAAATGATGGTGTGGATCACGAAGATCACCTGGTTGAGGATGGTATGGCCGCCAAGAGCTACTGCCACCTCAAGCCAGAAGCCTGTAAATCCGGCAATCCAGAGGAAAACCAGGAACATCCAGTCGGAAAAGTGGGTTTCGGCATATGTCTTGGTCACTTTTTTCGTCCTGTAATACATGGCCATGGAGGTGCCATACATCATCAGCAGTCCGGCCAGCGTACCCAGGATCCGGCTGGGCCACCAGATGGCGAGTGCAGGGTCTTTGAAGAGGAAGTCGAGCATAGTGGCAACGAGCAGCCCGATGAAGCCCCACATGATCGACCAGTGGATAAACCACGGGTGCTGCCACTCGGGTTTCCTGACCCAGAAATTCTCTTCGTCGTCATCGCAGTTACGGTATCGCTTTAGCAAAGCCATCTCGTCCAGCACATAGCGAAATGCTCCGGGCACTTTCTTCCAGTCGAAAACCGGTTTTTCATTTCCGCTGTAAAGGTGCCGCATCATGTTGATGATACCGATCACCAGGGCCAATCCGGTAAGTCCGAAGATAATCATCCCCAGGTCGTGGATCACATCAAACGGCATCCAGTTGAAGATCCAGCGCGAGACTTCATGGTCGGGCTTGATGGTGAAGAGGAAGAAACCCAGCAATACGGCCAGCGCCAAAGTGAAAACAATGGCAAACGGATTGCTTTTAAAGAGCATTTTGGTGAGGCCGGTGGGCTCGTAGCTCGCGATGGCATATCGCCGGATGGCAGACATATATGGCGCAGGACCGGCCTGTCGCGGGCAGGCCTTGGTACACTCGCCGCAGGCGTAACAAAGCCACACTTCACGGCTCTTCAGGATCTCCTTCTTCAGTCCCAAAACGCCGAAACGGATGAACATCCGCGGGAAGTTGGCCTGCTTTTCGGTGAGGTCGCACACGGCGGTGCAGTTTCCGCAGTTGTAACAGGCGGCGAAATCGCTGGCCCCGTATTTCGCCAGCTCTTTTGAGAATGCTGTATCTACTTGATTCATGATAATCGGATTTTAGGCGTGTAGAGGAAATAGGCATCATCTTCGTCCATGCCAGCCGCTTCGAGGATATGATATTTATTCATGGTCATGACATGGTAGGTGACAAGGTCGCTTTCCCGCTGCATCTGCTTTGCTATCTGCGGGATGGTCAATGGCTCGTTGTCAATCTGGTGCAGGATTTCTTTCCAGATACCGGGATACTCTTTCATCAGCCTGTCGCCAGCGCCCTCTTCACTTCCCACTTCTGCAAGCTTTTCCTCCAGTGTGACCGGCGCCATGAAGCCGTCGATCATCGACTCGATCTCGTTGTTAGTATATTGTGCCACCTCAATGGCATCGGCCGGACAAACCGGGGCACAGATGCCGCATCCGGTACATGTAGCCCCGTTGACGCCAGCTACCACCTTGCCGTTTGTCTCCATCTGGAAGATGGCGTCGTAATCGCACACCTCGGCACATTTTCCGCACCAGGTGCAGGCCTCTTCGTTAACCCGCGCCACGATGGGCTCCATCTCCAGGCTCTCCTTGCAGAGAAGGGCATTGATTTTGGCTGCCGCCGACATGGAAGACTGGATAGCCTCGGTGATGTTTTTCGGGCCCTGGCAGGAGCCTCCCAGCATGACGCCATTGATGACCGTCTCAACCGGCCTCAGCTTCGGATGGATCTCATTGAAGAACCGGTCGTTCCCAATGGGGATCTTTAGCAGCTGTGCCATCTCCTTGCTGTCGGCACGGGCTTCCATCCCCGTCACCAGCACAACCAGGTCGGGTTTCAATTCCAGCCGGCGCTTCGCTGTCAGGTGGTCGGTTATTTCGATCGTCACCTGGCTCCCGATTACCGAAACTACAGGTGGGTCATTCTCTTTATACATCAGAAAGAGATCTCCCTGCCTGGAAGCCTGGTCATAAAACACCTCTTGTTTCCCGTAAGTACGAATGTCGCGATAGAGATGCATCGACTTCACATCGCTGAATTTTTCATGCAACTCCAGGGATGCGTGCATTGTACTGGTGCAACAGGTACGTGAGCAATATTTATTGGGACCGCCACTCTGACGCATCCCAACGCAGTAGATGAAAGCTACGCTCCGGATCTCTTTTGCGTTTACCATCAGTTTTCCTGAAGCTTTCCCATTTTTCTTTCCGTCTGGGTTTCCTGGGTTTGGATATTCCTGAAGGAGATTCTTGAACGCGGGAAGGGTGATCACCGATTCCGACAAGCCGTACCCGAACTGGTCTTCTTCCGGGATGTTCGGGCTGAACCCTGTGGTAACCAGGATTGCCCCGGCCGGAAGTTTCAGCACCTCTTCTCCGTGGGAGCTTACCATCACCTCTACAGTGAAGTTCCCAAGGCTTCCGGTGACGTTCTTAACGGTTGCACTGGTAAAGAGCTTGATGGATGGGATCCGGCGTATTTGCTCCAGCATCTTCTGCGTCAGTTCCTTCCCGGAAGTACCTGTAGGATAGAGGCTGTTCCAGCCGGCAACATGTCCGCCGACGGTTGCCTCCTTTTCAACAAGGAAAACCTCATTCCCCATCCGGGCTAGTTCAATGGCAGCCCGCATCCCGGAAACGCCGGCGCCGATGACCACAACGCTTTTGACCGCGGTGATCTTCACCGGTTCCAGGGCTTCCGAATAAGAGACCCGTTTGATCCCTGCCCGGATAAGGCCTGCAGCCTTCACGGATGCCTGATCAGGATGGTCGGAATGGGCCCAGGAGCACTGCTCACGCACGTTGACCTGAACGTAGTTGTATGGATTCAATCCCGCACGTTGCGCCACGTTGCGAAACGTATGGAGATGCAGTTTGGGGGAGCAGGAGGCTACCACGATGCCATCCAGATTATTTTCCTGGATGTCTTTGATCATCTCTTTCTGGTTGGAGTCGGCGCAGGCAAACATAACATTCTTGGAGATGGCCACGCTCTCTTCTCCAGCCATCATATCGCGGAGCTGTTCCACATCCACGTAATCGGAGATGTTCCCGCCACAGTGGCAGATATAAACTCCTATCCGTTTTTTCTTCTCTTGATTTCCCATTTTCTTAAGGGTATTATCAGTTTCAGTACAATCAATTTGGTTAACGCTCCTGGGCAACATTTTCCATCACCTGATTCATCCCCGGGGAGGCCATTGGCTGATCTTCCATGGTGTTGAGGTAAGCAGCGACTTCTGAGGCAGCACATCCCGCTGAAAGAATCGAATCGGGAATATCCATCGGAGCCGCAGCTGTACCGGCAACAAAGACACCATCCACAGTTGTACGGGCCGGATTCATCAGCGGATCTGCCTGGCGGATAAACCTGAATTCATCCAGTTCGGGAGCTTCCCCGTTAAAGGTTTTGATGATGCTGTTCTCAGGCCTTACACCGGAAGAGAGCACCACCATATCGTGGTTAAACTCCTTCACCTGGCCGGTTTCAATATCTTCGATCCGTACCGTAAGGTCACCGCTTTTATCCTCTTTTCCCCTGATTTTGGCTACTTTTCCTTTGATGAAGTTGACTCCCATTGAGGAGGCTTCCTGGAAGAACTCATCATATCCCTTCCCAAAGGAGCGGATATCGATGTAGTAGATGGTGATGTCGGCCAGCGGCAACGCTCCCATCAGTAGTTGAGCCTGCTTAATCGAGTACATGCAGCAGATCTGCGAACAGATGGGGTTGTTGGCGCACTCGGCCCCACACGAGGGATAGTTCTCCAGGCTCGAATCGCGCGAACCGGTACACAGCACATAGGCAATATTGTCGGGCGTTTTCCCATCACCCGGACGCAGGACATTGTTGTATGGACGTGTCGGCGCTATCAAGCGGTCCATCTGGAGTGCATCCACCACGTTGGGGTATTTCCCAAATCCATAGTGAGGTTTCTGAGTGGCGCTAAAGAGCTTGAATCCCGATGAGAGGATGATGGAGCTGGCATAGATTGGCACCTCCTCTTTCTTCTGGGAGAAGTCGATGGCATTCGCCGGACAGGCAGAAATACACTGATGGCATTCGCGGCAGTTGCTGCAGTCGAGGCAACGCGAAGCACTCATCCGGGCTTCCTCTTCGGTATAGGTTAGCTCTACATCCAGAAAGTCCTTGATCCGCTCTTCCGGCTTCCTGAATTTATCGATAATAGGCTTCTGTAGTTCAATTTTCTTGTGGGTAAGCAATTTCTTTTTATCGACCGGTTCCAGTTTCTCTCCGAAACTGAACTGTGAGAGTTCTTCCCCCTGCATGAATTTATCGAGGTAGAAAGCGGCTTTCTTTCCCTGTCCCACTGCTTCGATGATTGTGGTAGGGCCGGTGACGGCGTCGCCGCCGGCGAAGATCCAGCCGGTGGAAGTTTGGAGGGTATCCGGGTTAGCCTGGATCGTTCCATCTTTATGGATAGAGAGCTCGGTTGCAAAGGGTGAAGTGGAGGGGCGTAATCCAATCGCTTCGATCACGAAGTCGACCGGCTCCGTGAAATTGGATCCTATGACCTCCACGGGACGTCGTCGGCCACTTTCGTCGGGCTCTCCCAACTCCATCTTCACCATCTCCACGTGCGTTACGTG
Organism: uncultured Prolixibacteraceae bacterium; assembly: GCA_964449285.1. GTDB lineage: Bacteria > Bacteroidota > Bacteroidia > Bacteroidales > FEN-979 > QYOJ01. The sequence goes on along the minus strand of CAYUZX010000011.1, from coordinate 34,050 downwards.
GCCGTGGGAGCTGCTGAAGCGTACCGGATTGCTGAGGATGCGAATGTTGATCCCCTCCTCTTCGGCCTCTTCGATTTCGGGACCGAAAGCGGGCATCTCCTCCCTGCTTCTACGGTAGATAATATCCACGTTGGAAGCTCCCAGACGCAGGGCGGTACGGGCTGCATCGATGGCGGTGTTTCCTCCGCCGATCACCATCACCCTCTTTCCGGTTAAATCGGCCCGCTGGCCGATGTTGGCCTCCAGTAGGAAGTCGAGGCAAGAGACAACGCCTTCGAGTTCGGCTCCTTCGATCATCAGTTTGCTGGTTTCGTGGGTGCCGACAGATACGAAGACGGCATCGAACCCCTGCTCTTTCAGCTTTTTCAGACTGGATACCCGGTGGTTGCAGACTATCTCCACCCCCAGGGAAGTGATGTTCCGGATATCCCGGTCGACCACCTCTTTGGGAAGCCGGTATTCGGGGATGGTGAGTTTGAGCATGCCTCCCGGTTCAGGAGCAGCTTCAAAGATGGTGACCTTGTTCCCATTGAGCGCCAGGAAATAGGCAGCAGTAAGTCCGGCCGGGCCGGAGCCTACCACAGCGACTTTTTTCCCTGTTGGGTCTTTCAGGGTTACAGCCGGGGGCTCGGGGTGTTTTCCGTAATACTCCTCCGCAAAGAAACGCTTAATGCGCCTCATGTCTACTGCTCCGTCCACGCTGCCGCGGGTGCATTCGCCCTGGCAGGGAGCATAGCAGGCACGGCCGAGGCTGCCCGGGATCGGGGCATCTTCGAGGTGTAGGTGCATCGCCTCCTCGTATTGGCCGTTCCGTACCAGAGATACATATCCATAGGGCTTCACGCCGCCCGGACAAGCAGCGATGCAGGGGGCCGACTCATCCTGGCGGTCGATCACGGCGATGCGTGGGTTGGCAAGGGTAAAGGGTATGTAAGCCACCTTCCGGCCTGCCAGGTTGCGATTGTATTGGTCGAGACGGATCTCCGGACAGGCTTGTTCGCACTCCTGGCATCCGGTACAGGCTTCCGGCTTCACGTAGCGAGGATTCTTTGTCACCTCTACATGAAATCCCTTCTCATTCCGATCTATCTTCTTGATATCGCTGTTGAGCATCACCGTGATGTTTCCGTGGCGAGCCGTTTCCGACATCTTGGGGGTGGTGATGCAAGCAGCACAGTCGAGAGTGGGAAAGACCTTCGATAGCTGGATCATCTTCCCCCCGATAGAGAGGTCCTTCTCCACCAGCAACACCTTTCGGTTCATGTTGGCGAGGCTCAAGGCAGCTTCCTGTCCCGCAATCCCACCACCCACAACCAGGGCGTCATATTTCTCTTCGTTCTTTTTCATCTGTGATCAATTACGCGTTTTTGCTGATACGGTCCGCCCGGGACTTATTATCCCGCATCCGGTCCGATCTCCGACAAAATCTTGCTGAAGTTGTTCATATGCCCAACAAACGGTTCGGCACATACCGAACAGAGGGCTGCCATCCGGATCCGTTTCGGGCTGATATTCTTCTCCTCCATCAGTCGTTGAGCCTCCTTAATAATAGTATTCGTATGGTCGGGACATTTCGCACTATAGGAGCATTCGTGGCCGTCGGCCGCGATGAAGACCCCGTCGAATCCCTGTTCGAAGGCATGCATTATCCAGCGTGGTTTGATTCCCGATGAACATGGCATGCTGATGACATAGACAGAAGGCGAATAGTGCAACTTCCGTAACCCGGCTTGGTCGATTCCCGGGTCGGATATTTTGTCCGTGGAGAAGACCAGGATTTTCGGAGATTGTTGATTTGATTCCATGTTGTTCGTTTTTTGACATACCTTACCCCAAAATCCCCTAAAGGTGATTTAAGGGCAAGCAGGCAATCAGGAGTATAAAGAAAGTTTACGCTTTTCTTAAAAATATACGGGAATAGCTTGGCTCTTCAACGATTCCCAGGAATTCGTGGCTCATCTTCTGGCACCACCGTGGGATGTCGTTTTTGGTTCCTTCATCGGAGGAGTAAATCTCCATAATTTCGCCAGAGTTGATTTCACCAATTGCTTTTTTGGCAGCTAATAGTGGGCCTGGACAAGCAGTTCCGCGTGCATCAACAATTTTCTTGGATTGCAGAGTAGTTAATTCAGCTGTATTCATGATTATGTGTTTTTTGTTTCGTGTTTATCAGCGCCGCAATGAATTGCGGCTGTACTTACACTAATCTTATATTCTTAATTCTTAATTATATAAATAGTTGCACCTTACTCTCTGAGGCATCACTCAGGAAGGTGGCTACGCCGCAGACGGTCATGTTCGGGTAGTCGATCATCTCCTCCTTTTTAAATCCCATGAGGTTCATGGACATTTCGCAGAGCGCTATCTCCACACCCATCTCGCCGGCCACTTTAATCAGTTCCTCCAGTGAGGCAACGTTATGTTTCTTCATGATCCCTTTCATCATGGCCGTTCCCATGCCGCCCATGTTCATCTTCGACAGCTTGGTCTTCGCACTACCCTTTGGGAGCATCCAGCCAAACATCATTTCCATAAAGCTTTTACCTTTAGCCGATTTCCTGGGATCCCGCAAAGCAGCAGTCGCCCAAAATGTAAAAAAGAGTTTCACTTTCATATCGTAAGCAGCAGCACCGGTGGCGATGATCATAGCCGCTAGCAGTTTGTCGAGATCTCCCGAAAATACAACCATGGATATCTGGTCTTTGGTTCCCTTTTCCAGGTTGTCGCACCGTTTCTTGAGGTCTTCCAGTTGTTCAGTGAATAACAGATCCATAAGGCAAATTATTTAAATATTGTTATATGCAGATATATAACTGCAAAGGTATGTTATAGTAAAATTCACGGATAAATTTTCGTGTGAAATGTATTGTGCGGCTGTGTGATTTATATCACACTGTGAATTGATTAACGTCTGATCGCCGCGATTTCGGTGATCGCCTGAATGGCTGTATCAATGTGTAATTCCGTATTAAATGGGCCCAGACTGAGGCGGACGGTACCATGGATTTGATCTGTTCCGATTCCTTGATGAACCAATGGAGCGCATTGCAATCCGGTGCGGCTGGCAATGTTGTAATCAACATCGAGCATCGTACCCACGTCACCTGATTCGAAACCCCTGACATTGAGGCTCAAAACCGGATTCCGGTTATCGGGGCTGTCGGCACAATAGGTGATCACATTGTTGATTGACTGGATCCCTTTGCGTAACGTATCCCATAATGCGATCTCTTTCCGGTGGAGATTTTCGATGCCCTGCTCGAGTACCCATTTCACCCCGGCATTCAGTCCGGCTACTCCCAACATGTTGAGTGTGCCACATTCAAGTCGATATGGGAACTCTTCCAGGTGTGTTTTCTGAGCCGACCGAACCCCTGTACCCCCAAAACGGGTCAACCTCACCGGCACTCCTTCCATCACGTAAGAGCCTCCGATGCCTGTAGGGCCCATCAGGCATTTGTGGCCAGTAAATACAAGCACGTCGATCCCCATCGCCTTCATGTCAATGGGGATGGCGCCAGCGCTCTGGCTGGCATCCACGATGAAAAGCAGACCATGTTCCTTACAGAGAGTTCCGATTTCGGCTAGTGGTTGCACCGTTCCGATCACGTTTGAACAGTGGTTGACGACCACCATGCGGGTAGTTTTCTGGATGGCTTTCCGGAAGTCATCGGGATTCACATACCCCTTGCCATCGAACGGAAGATGAGTTACCTCGATAATGCCATCCTGTGAAAGATGGAACAGTGGGCGAAGAACTGAGTTGTGCTCCAGCATAGTAGTGATCACATGGTCGCCCGGGTTGGCAAGTCCCTGTAGGATCATGTTGAGTGAATCGCTGGCGTTGTAACTGAAGGTGAGCCGGTTCGGGTCATCCCCGTTAAAGAGGCCGGTGAGCAACTTACGGGTCTCGTGCACCACCTCTTCTGTCTCGATGGCGGCATCAAATCCCGAACGGCCCGGACTCACTCCATGGCTTCGGTAAAATGTGTTCATGAAATCATAAACCACGTCGGGTTTGGGAAATGTGGTAGCTGAGTTGTCGAGGTAGATCATATGATTGCAGGTTTTCGGTTATCGGTTATCGGTGTTAGTAGTTGGTTGTCGGTTTGTAAGTTGTTGCCGGATGCCGGATGCCAGTCAGTAATTCACACTATTCACTATTTCGCTACTTCACTCCCTCGTTACCTAACTATCAGCGCGTCCGCCACGATCTCGGCCATCGTTTGAATCTGCACGCCCAGCTTATAGTAAGTATTCAGCTGGATTAGCTGATCCACACAGTTGTGGCAGGGGGTGACTACGATTTTCGCCCCGGTTTGCCGGATCTGCTCCGCCTTGATCCCTCCTGCCCCCAAACGCCGTTCGTTGTATTCACTCATGGAAAGCAATCCTCCTCCACCTCCGCAACAATGGTTGTCGGTTCCACTGGGAGTCATCTCTATAAAGTTCCTGACAAATTGATTCAGGATAAATCGTTGTTCCCGGATGACGCCCCCACTTCTAACAAGGTTGCAGGGATCGTGCATCGTTACTTTTGCTGTTATCTTTTCCGGATCCAGCCGTATTTTGCCCTCCCGGATATAGTTTGCAATGCACTCAACCGAACTCATCACAGGAAAAGGGAAACCCCGTTCCAGGTAGTTCGGAGACTCCCACCGGAAAGCACGGGTGCCATGACCACATTCTCCAAGTACAAGGCTTCCGGCATCGAGGTGTTTCATCTCTTGCCACAGCCGGTCTGCTATCAGGCTAGCCTCTTCCATATTCCCGGAGAAAAAGGCGTAGTTGGTCACATCATACATCCGTGTGGATAAGGTCCAACTCTCTCCTGCTGCATAGAAAATCTTCGCCATGGCGGCAATGGAAAGCGGATAAAACTTGGGTTCCCTGGGATTCAGTGTATACAATATTCGTTTGCCTGGCTGATCCACCGGAATACAGGCTTCCGGGTCACTCACCTCATCAGACATCTCCTCCTCCATCCATTTGAGGGTATCCAGATAATCGGCAGTTGGTATGGCCATGTTGTTGCCCGTTTCAATCGCTGCATTAACGGTCGACTGGAGAGTAGCAGGAACCAGGTTCATGTTGGCAAGCATCTTCCGGCCAACGGATACCAGGTATGCTATATCGACTCCGATGGAGCAATGCATCGTACATCTCCCGCAAATTGAACAGGAGCCGAAGAACAGGTCGACCATCTCATCTGCTGCCGCTTTGTCAAGAGTCCTGGCGTGAGTTAAGGCAGGTAGGTATTTCCCCGAAAACGTGTAATACCGTTTATAAATGGAAGAGATCAGGTCGACTTTCCTGGCCGGGGTAAGGCGTGGATCTTTGGTAGGAAGGTAAAAGAGGCAGCTCTCAGCGCACAAGCCACAATGGACGCAACTGTTCAGGTACGTCAGCAACTTGCTGTCGCCATTCCCGCTGAGGGGCTCCAGCCCCCTCGAAATTTGCTCCTTTGTTAGTTGGTCATTCATCAGTTGGCAGTTCGCAGTTAGCAGTTTGAGGTTGGCAGTTTTGTTGCTTGTTGAGCCGCAATGAATTTCGGCTGTACTAATTCGTAATTCATAATTCGTCATTCTATTAAGGTGGCCACACACCCCTCCAACCATAGAAGAATCCCAGGTGGTACCGGGCAGCGAAAAAATAGATTACATGTTTGAGCTTGCTGAGGGGTATATATAGGAATAGGATCGAGGCCAGTAAAAAATAGACGGATTCCAGCTCCGGAAGGTAAAGCGTTAAGAGTGTCCCTATCTGGAAGAGAGTAACCAGGCTATTAGAGAGGTAATCATCGGGGTTAGAGAGGGAACGAAGCTCTTTTCTTAAAACTCTCTTCAGCAGGATCCCGATACCGCATGCAGCTGATACCACCAGAAAAGAGGAGAGGAATATGACCAGTAATGGGGAGACCGCGAGGTGTATCCAAATGAGAAGAAAGAGTAGCATGGAAAGAAATGTTCCCAGGTGGTAGAGAATTCCGGCAATATAGGTAGGAAGATGAAGGACAGCACTCTCTTTTTTAGCCGGATTCATGGCGCCTGTCATGGCATAGAGGACGGCTGGGCCAACGCTGCCGGCTGCCGGCGCATTGTCATGTGGTTTTCCCAGTCTGATTATCCGTATTATGTAAACGAGAGAAACTCCCAGGGAGATTCCCACGGCACACAGAGCGATCCATTCATACCAGGTCATAGCTGCAGCGGGATCAAACGCAACCATCTGGTTTCGGAAGCCCGGCTACCCGGCAAGCGCCCCGGGCCGGCCCGAGGGGGAATAACTCATAGATCTCACGGAGTTTCACCCCTGTCTCCTGGCAAATGGTACGGATCATCGGAGCCATCCCTTTCTCTTCAAAATTCTTACGGATAATTCGTACGACGGCCCAGTGCTGTTCATTCATCGATTCAATACCGTCATATTTGGCAAACAGTTGTGCCACTTCGTCGTTCCAAAGCTGAGGATCGGAGAGGAAGCCATCCCCATCCACCTCAAAAAGACGTCCATCAATTTCCAATGTTGGCATAAGCAGATTTTTTCAAGTTATTACAAAGAGAACCAGGTTTTAACATCTATGGAGTCCCTGAATTCCGTCAGATGTTCGAATTCATTTGTATGTCTGTTATAAGTGTAGTTATCACTCCATGAAGGATGGTTAGCTCCGATCTGTTTCAGGGCATCGGCGATATAGGTCACCTCCTGGTCCAGCATGGTCGGGTGCAGTGAGAGCCTGACCCAACCCGGCTTCAGTGAGAGGTCTCCATGATTGATGAGATTGGTGATCTCTGCCGATTTCTCATGGCTTACATTCAGGAGGTAGTGTCCGTAAGTGCCGGCACACGCGCAACCGCCACGTGACTGGATGCCAAACCGATCGCTGAGCAGCCTCACGATGAGGTTGTAATGGATCCCGGTCATGAAAAAGGAGATCACGCCCAAACGGTCCCTGATGCCAGTTGCCAGGATATGCAAGTCGGGGATTCTATCCATTTCTGCAAACGCAAGTGCTACCAGCCCTTGTTCACGTTGACGGATCCGGGGAACCCCCATCTGCTCCTTCAACTCCATGCTCAGGGCTGCTTTAATCGCCTGCAAAAATCCCGGGGTTCCGCCATCTTCACGCAACTCGATGTTATCCAGGTATTTGTATTCTCCCCATGGATTGGTCCAGTCAACGGTCCCTCCACCGGGCTGGTCGGGGACCGCATTATGGTAAAGACTTGAGTTGAAAATGAGGACGCCGGATGATCCGGGTCCTCCCAGGAATTTATGAGGAGAGAAAAAGATGGCATCCAGTTGCTCCTCCGGGTCGTCGGGATGCATATCGATCTCATCATAGGGAGCTGAGGCGGCAAAGTCGATGAATGCAACTCCCCCGTGCATATGCATCAGCTTCGCCATCTGGTGAACCGGTGTATGTATTCCGGTTACGTTGGAACAGGCGGTAAAGGAGCCGATCTTGAGTTTCCGGTCACTGTATTTGATCAATGCCTCCTCCAGGTGGTTGAGATCGACAAGCAAATCATCTCCCGGTTCAATCACCACCACATCGGCTACCGTCTCATACCAAGATGTTTGGTTGGAATGGTGCTCCATATGCGTAATGAAGACGACAGGACGGTCGTGCTCCTTCAAACAATCATGTCCGCTGATTGTTCCGCACACCTTGAGTCCCAGAATGCGTTGAAATTTCACGATAGCACCGGTCATGCCATATCCGGTAGTGAGGATTACATCGTGTGGTCCGGCATGGACAAGCTCTTTAATCCGCTCATGGGCGTATCTGTACGCACGTGTCATCAGCATCCCGGTCTCGCTGGACTCAGTATGCGTGTTGGCGACAAAGGGTCCGATCTCCCTCATCATCCGCTCTTCAATAGGCTGGTAAAGACGTCCGCTCCCAATCCAGTCGGCATAAACCAGTTCCTGGGTCCCGTAAGGTGAATTGAAGGTAGCCCGCAGACCGATAATCTGGTTACGAAATGGCAAAAAATGTGATTCAGTGCTCATGGCCTTCTTGTAGGGTTAGGGGCAGCAACAAGTATTGGCCTCATTTCGGTACTCATGCTCCAGGTAACGGAGAATTGTATTGGTGATCAAGTTCTCTTCGGTGTTGATCTGGTTTTTCCGAAGCTCTTCACCAACGATTGCTTCTGCCTTAATGGTAATAACCAGAAAGGCTTCGGCAAGCCCGAGATCAGTGGCGATTTTCAGTCCGTCATTGGTTGGGACAGCAATTTTCATTCTACAAAAATACACATGAGGGTGGATCAAAAAGCATTCATGCATGTGTTTATCAATTGGTTATTACGCGCTATCTTTAACATTTATATGTGCGATTTATCTTTTGTTTTCTTTCTGTTTTTCACTTTTTTATATGTCGGTTATCACATCTTGCTATGGATTTTTTTCGCATCTTTGTCTTTAGAAATCATACTCCTCTATGCCATTTGCCCATGCTTCCTGATTCTGACCTCGATATAGTATCCTGCCGCGACTGCGTTGTCAGGCATTTTGCTGCTGATGTACTCGGTGTGGAAGAGCTGGATTTGATTAACACAAGCCGGCACGAAGCTGCTTTCAGGAAAGGGGATATCATCATCCATGAAGGCTCTCCAACCTCCTATATCATCTACCTGAAATCGGGATTGGTAAAGGAGTATTTCAAGGGGGCTCAGGAGAAGGAGCAGATCCTTCAGATCGTGAGAAAATTCAGTTATCTGGGCCTATCTTCCCTCTTCGGCGATAAGGTCAATCACTACTCCTATGCTGCCTTGACAGATATCACAGTATGCTATATCGACATCTCTGTATTTTATCAGCTGATCAAGCAAAATGGATCATTCGGCTATGAGATCCTGGTCTCTGTAGCCCGCGACAACCTCAACAACTTCAACCGTTTCATGAAGCAGTCGCAAAAAAAGACTTATGGCCGTGTAGCGGATGCCATCCTCTATTTCTCGAAAATCATCTATGAATCGAAAGAGTTTGAAATTCCTTTCACCCGGCAGGAGTTGGCCGACCTGATCGGGATCTCGAGGGAGAGTGCGACGCGTGTGCTCACCAAATTTCATGAAGATGGGATCATTTCACTGCACGACCGTCAGATCAGGATCGACAACCTTCCGCTGCTGCAACAGATCAGTAAGAACGGCTAAATCCTCGCTTTGACCCTGAGCCTTAGCTCATCTACGTACCAGGTACTACTTGACGGCTTCCAGGCGTATACCTTCATGTAATAGTTCGTCCTGCGTAATTCGACGGGAATGCTGTAGTGGAGGGTACGCTGGAACCACTTGGTGGTTTGATAGGTTCCCGGCTTGATATATTCCGATTGCCACTCTACCTGGATTCCGCTGGGCTTGTCCCAGATCTCCATCGCCAGATGAAGGCTGGTAGCCGCCTCGGTTGTGAAGAGCCATGCAGAGATCTCCACTTCATACACCCCTGCCAGGTTTACGGAATCAAAATCGACAATAAAGCCCGGCGAGAATGCCCTTGAATTGTCCAGAATAAGACTTCTCTCTCCCTGGTAAACAACCGAATCGGAAAAGAGATCGTACCGGCCCGGAATCGACTCTTCAAAATCGTGAGAGCTCTCAAATGCAATGACTTCCTTGGTTTGCGTGATTTCATCCTGTTTTCTATAATCCCAGAAGAAAAGCAACGCAAACCCGCCCACTACCAGGGAAACCATCAATAAAAGCTTAGCCATGGCTCTCTTCCTATTGGAAGGGGATGCAATCCAACGCCTTGCTGCCGACTCGGTATGCATCAGCATTGCTGCCAAACCGCAGGCAACAGTCACAAAGAGGATCCCAATCAGCAGCGATGCGATGGAATTCCCCAGCGTGTTGGCAAGTTCAAGGAAGGGAGAACGGAGATATCCATGTACTGCAAAAAGGTACATCGAGATCACCCCAATTGCGGAGAGAAGAGAGTAGAAGCCTTTTATTCGTGCTTTTATCCCGATCAGACCCTGGATCGATACCACCAGGATCACAGCTGCAGCCAGGTTGGCAAAGGGCCAGAGCCACTGGTATATATTCCCTCCTACAAGGATCACCAGTGCGAGTAGGAAAGCCCACCACGGCAGCTTAAACTTATCGCGTGAGGCGAGAAAAATCCCGAAACAAAGTTCTGGGAGGTGCCCCATGAAGGTCATATAGGGATTCAGGTTTGCCTGGTTCATGGGTTGGTAGAGAAAGATAATAAAAAGATACCCGATGACTACCAATACAGCAAGTCCTATCCAGCCACTCTTCCGGTGGATCCACATCAATAGCGGAAAGACCAGATAAAACTGGAAGATGAAAGAGTAGAACCACCACGGGCCCGTGATAGTCATAGCCTTCCCCGGGACCAAGTTGGCAAAGAGGGTAAACTGGATACCAAGATCTTTCAAGGTATTCATCCCTATCAGATTCCCTGTCGTAAACAACGTAACGATGACAAAGCCGATCCCGGCAAGGATGAGGGAGGGATAGAGCTTGTCGAAACGGTGCAGTACAAACCTTCCATAGGCAGGATGGGATTTCTGGTAAGAGAGTGTTAGGCCATAGGCGCTGATCACGATAAAAGCCTGGACGCCATAATGGCCCAGAAAGTTGAAAAAGACGTGGAAGATCTCCAGCGGATTGCTCCTCAAAAAGATCCAGCTTCTGTTGATGGCCAATGCATTAAACCAGAACTCATTCTCGCCTGTGATTGGAATCACCCACCGGTAGTAGTTATGCAGGACAATCAGGAGGATGGCTATTCCTTTCAGGAAGGTGGTGTCTTCGCGTGTAAAGGAACGGATCGTAACGTTTAATTTCATGGCCAAAAATAATAAAATCCCTGTTCATTGAATCACTTTTATTATCTTGCAATATTAATTCTGCACGATGAAACTGATAGAAGTAAACAACGAAGCAACCCGCCGGGAGTTCTACGACATAGCCCGCACTCTTTACAAAAATGATCCGCACTGGGTATGTCCCCTGGATGTTGAGATCGAAGACATTTTCAATCCCATTGATAATATCCTGTTTTGCGATGGTGATGCGATCCGGTGGATCCTGAAGGATGACAGCGGCAAAGTGATCGGGAGGGTGGGAGCCTTTTTCAACCGTGACAAAGCCGCCAAAAACGAACAACTTACCGGTGGGCTAGGATTTTTTGAGTGCATCAATGACCAGTCTGCAGCCAACATACTCTTCGACGCCTGTCGAGATTGGCTCAAGGAGAGAGGGATGGAAGCAATGGACGGCCCGATTACGTTTGGCGAGAATATCACAAACTGGGGGTTGCTGATTGACGGTTTTACCCCTCCGGCCTATGGGATGCCTTACAACTTCCCATATTACAAAGAGCTCTTTGAAGGGTTCGGGTTTACCACTTACTTTGATCAGTTCTCCTATGAAAAAAATCTTTCAGAACCCTTTCCTGAAAGGCAAGTCAGATTCTCTTATCATCTGAAAGAAAAGTTTCAGGTTGAACATTTCTCTTATAAGAAAAAAGAGAAGTACCTGAACGAAATCTGCACGATTTACAATGCAGTATGGAAAGATTTTCACGAAGATTATACCCCGCTTGATTATACAGAGATCGAGAAAGTGCTGAATAAAGCCAAACCTATTATCAATGAGGAGCTTATTTGGTTTGTCTACGACCAGGGAAAACCGATAGGAATGATTATTGTATTTCCGGATGTCAACCAGATCCTGAAGAAACTCGGGAATGGCCAGTTGAATTTCTGGAATAAATTGAAATTCTTCTATCACAAAAAGGCCCGGACGATGACCCGTGCAAGGCAGTTGATTACAGCAGTAATTCCTGAGTACCAGCGTACCGGCGTAACAGGGCTCCTCTTTATGACCATGGTAGATGCCGTGAAAAAGAACAAGTTCAAGACCCTCGACATGTCGTGGGTTGGTGATTACAACATCACTGTGAATAAGATCTATCGCTTGATGGGATTACCTGTCGTCAAGACCCACGCCACATTTCGCTACCTCTTCGACCGCACCAAAGAGCCACAACGGTTTACCAATGTCGAGACCGAGAAAGCGAAACGGTTAAATGTAAATGAAGAATGATGCTGGATGTGGGAGGTCAGGCGTTGCCTGGCAGAGTGACATGAAATGTGCTTCCTTTGCCCGGTTCGCTTTCCACCCATAGTTTCCCGTGATGTTTTTCGAGGATCTCCTGGCAGATGATCAATCCAAGGCCTGTACTGGGTTCTCCATCTGTTCCTTTCCGGTTATCCTTCACGTCGAGCCGGAACAAATTATCCACCATCTTCTGATCCATTCCAATCCCCGAATCCCGGACGGTTAATTCGGTACAGCCATCGGTGGCAATATAAGCCCACAGGTCTACGCTACCCCCTGAAGGGGTATATTTCACCGCATTGGAAACGAGATTCCTGATAAGGGCCAGCAGCATGTTCATGTCGCAAAAAACCTGGATTCCAACAGGAATGCGATTCGTAATATCAACTCCCTTTTTCGCTGCCTGTTCCACTATCAGCGACAGCACCTCTTCAACCACAGGAAACAATCTGATGTTCTCGGGTTCAAAGGGAACCAGTCCCCGTTGCATCCTCGACCAATGAAGCAGGTTCTCCAGAAGGCGGAAGAGGTTTAAAGCTGAACGTTTCAGACTTGTGGTGATCTTCTGAATCTCCACCATGGGCATCTCCGGGAGTTCATCCTCCAGGATCTGGGTTAACCCCAGGAAGGAGTTGAAGGGGCCACGCAGGTCGTGCGAAATGATGGAGAAGAACTTGTCCTTCGAAGCATTCATCTCGGCAATCAGCCGGTTCTTCTCTTCAAGTTGCCTGTTTGTTCTTCGTTTAGATGCATACAGAAGGATGAAGAGGACGGAAACCAGCACTATGACAAAGGTAATCGCGATGAACAGATGGAGAATCTGTATGTTGTTTTTTATCTCCAGTTTTTGAATCAGGAGTTGCTTGTCCCGTAAGTCAATCTCGCGGTTTTTCTCAATATTGACGATCTTTATGCTGTTATCGCGAGAGAAAATGGAGTCCTTTGCCTCCGAATAATATTGATAAAATATCAGTGCATTGTTTGCATCGTTCAGTTGCTCAAATACCTGGTAGAGAAGGTGCGATGTCTCTGACACCGAGGAGAGGTCATCGATTTTCTTAAACAGCGTAAAGGCCTTCGACAGGTGCTGTTTAGCGCTGAGAAGAAGTTGGTGTTTTCCGTTCCTGAAGTTCCGGCAGTCCCCATTATAGCCCTCTTTATCATTGGCAACCCGGAAATAAATCTCCCCGATAATTCGGTTCAGCAGGGCCTGGCCATAAAGGTTGTCTATCTCCTCACTGATTTTCAATCCTTCGGCTCCATCTTCAAACGCTTCACAGTACTGCCCCATCATCATCTTATTTTTCGAAATGTTGGAAAAGTCGATTGCCACAGAAGTCTTATTATTCCCCTGCTGATGGACCTTCAGTACTTTGTAGTAGTATTCGTTAGCTTTCGGGTAGTTTCCTTGCTTGTTATAGCAGATGCCCAGGTTGGCATAGTTGTTGGCAAGCCCTTTTTCATTATTGAGTTCCGTGTTTATCTTCACCGACCGATCGAGTGCCTCAAAGGCTTTGTTGTAATCTTTCTGGAATATATACAACCAGCCAATGTTATTTAACGCGTTGGCTATCCGTGGTTTATCGTCAAGTTCAGTAAACTTTGACAGGGACTTCATATACCAATCGAATGCCCTCGGGTAATTGGATTTGATCGCCCAGTTTGCTCCCAGGCTATTATACGCCATCGCGATCCCCGGGTTCCATCCAAGTTTTTGCGATAGCGCCAGCGCCTTTTCGCCGACTATAATCCCCGAATCGGGATCAAATCCAAAATATTCAAACGACAACCTCGTCAGCAATTTTACCCTGATCGTATCCTGCCCGGCGGAGGAGATTTCGGTTTTGAGTGAATCGATTAGAACAGCTCCATGTTTTTGTGCGCCTGAGATGCCAGGAAAAAGGAGAAAAGAACAAAAGAGGATCAGTAGTCTACGCATGCGCACAAATATACACATTCAAAGAAGAAAACACACAACTGCAAACTCCCTTCATTCCCTGTTCATAATTCTGTGTAAAGAAATCCCTGACATCCTGATTCTTTGCGAATCTAATCCTTATTTTTACTGTGAAGTTTGTTTTTGCATGAAGGCCGCCAGAAGCGTATTGACCCTTGTTTTCCTGAGCTGCTTTGCTGTTTCCGGGGTGTTAGCTCAGGACTATCTCAACAAACCTGATCCGGGATATGCCAACCGCTGGAACCTGGGTATCTCCCTGGGACCTGATTTCTATTTTGGGGATCTCACCTACGGAAATGCTGGGCCGAAAAAGAACCTCAGCTTGGCCGGAAGCCTGGTGATTGGCTGGCAGATCACCAATGTCTTTGGAACCCGGTTACAGTTTACCGGGGCCTGGATCAACGGGTCAGCCGATTCCCTGATCAACGGGGAGCTGGTTGAAAATCCTCTTACCGGCCTCCTGGTGGAAGGAAACCTCCAGGCAGTGATCAACTTTACCAATATCCTCTCCCTTTATCGAACCTCCCGCTGGTTTTTCCTTTACGGAACCGTAGGACTGGGATATGCCGGATGGTACACCGAATTCCCGAATCAGGCATATGATGCCGGAACCATTAGTACCAACAACCCACTGAACAATTTCCATGCAGCCCTGGTTGTCCCTGTCGGGGCAGGTGTCCAGTTCAGGTTGGGAGACAGGGTGAATGCTTCGGTTGAGTACACTTTTCACCTGGTGGTATCGGATCTCCTGGACCAGACCTCCACACGATCCAATAACGACCGGTTCGATTACCTCGCTTTCGGAATCTCGCTGAACCTGGGTAAAGGGAAACAGAAGCTTCCTCCTGTTTACTACCAGCCTCCTCCGGCCAGGCCTACACCCAGAATCCTGGATCCCACCCCGCCTTTTCCGAAAGAGTCTGCAGCCGAACCTCCCAGGATGCCTGAGCCAACTCAAGCGCCAAACACAACCCCACAACCTTTCACCTACTCGATACAAATCTGTGCTTTTGACCAGCATACCTATACTCCCGAATGGGTCCAAAAACACTATAAAGTCTCCATGGAAGTGCGGAAAGAGGAAAGCGGAAAAATGGACCGGTTCCTGGTAGGCCGTTGCAACGATCTCGCCTGTGCCAAACTTCTGCGCTCCCGGATGATCAACCTGGGAATCCGGGATGCCTTTATCGTTATGTACCAGAATGGGTTACGTCACCATGTAGTTAAATAATAACCGGTTGCAAGGAGCCAGTTCAGTTCAGCGGCTCCAGGTGCATCAGCAATTTTCCTTCAACCACCAACTCAACAAATTCGGAAGGTACCGGTCCATTCATTACGCCAAATACCCTGAAGTAGAAAAATTTCGCTCCCAGGTAAGGGCGGATGTTCGTGTTGTTGACGATCATCACCACGGTGGTGGCATCCGGGTCGTTATTGAGAACCGATCCTATTTCGCGTGCAGGGGCAAAATCGGGATTGTCCGAGATTTCACCGCGTGCCGACCCCAGCCACCCGAAAGTAAGGGCAGAAGGCTGGGCAATGGATACCGTGCACTCGATAAACTGCGTGTTTCCAACTACCCCGGCGGAGAACCCGTTGGCGTTTAGAATGCTGTCGAGGTTGGCTTCAATGGCATCGGAGAAAAGCAGCTCTTCTCCATCCCCTTTCACGGATGTAGGAATGTAAGTAAAGTTAGTCGGTGGAAGTGTGTATATGACATCAAAAGCTGCCAGCTCCTTGATGTTGTTGCAAGAGGAGAAATAGAGCAATGGGATCAGGACGGCCATACCGATAAAAAGAATCGTGCGCGTTTTCATGGGATTGGAATTTAATGGTGCAATATACAAAAAAAATGTTGCAATAAGAAGTCTCAGCAGGAATAATCGCCTATAACTTCCCTTGCGGCAGTATCTTGAACCACATGTGCCAGGTAAGCGAGGTCAGTCCTTTTTCTTTTTTCTGCGCCATCTTTTCTGCCTCCTGCTGCGTGGCCTGACTCTTGACCATCACATTTTGGCCGGGGGTCCGGTTAGCTGGAATCAGGCCATGTGGCTGAAGATAATTTTCCTTACCTTTGCATGTATATTCAGCGACTGGGAGGGTCAGATGACGGATCTGTATAACGGGCCAACCAAATGCCTGCTTGTTCAAACAAAATTTTCGGGATTCAGTTTCTGGAACTATCAGGATGTTTGTAACATCGTTGGAGCACACTACCCAGCTTCCTCTCTCGGGCTGATGACTGTTGCTGCCCTCCTGCCTCAGCACTGGGAATTCAGGTTGATTGATGAAAACGTGGAGCCGTTGGCCGACGATCAATTGAGGTGGGCCGATCTCATTTGTACGGGCGGCATGCTTCCCCAGCAGAAGAGCATGATCGAATTCATCCGGCGGGCTCATAACCTGGGCAGAATCATCGTGGTTGGTGGCCCCGATCCCACGTCGCAGCCTGACCTCTACCACGAAGCCGACTTCCTGGTTCTTGGCGAGGGAGAGGTTACCATACCCATGTTCCTGGCCGACCTACAGAAAGGAAACACTTGCGGTAGGTATGTTTCCGAAGAAAAAGCCAACATGCTCGAAGCTGTCGTCCCACGCTACGATCTGATCCGCTTCAAGGATTACATGATGATTGGATTGCAATTTATCCGGGGATGCCCATTCGACTGCGAGTTCTGCGATATCATTGAACTCTACGGCCGGATACCCCGGTTTAAGTCGAACGAACAGCTGATCAGGGAGCTGCAATCACTTTACGACCTGGGTTATCGCGGACATATCGACTTCGTTGACGACAACTTCATCGGGAACAAAAAGAGGGCGAAAGAGCTCCTCCGCGACGTGAAAACATGGACCCGGGACCACGGCTATCCATTTTATTTCTCCACGGAAGCTTCCATCAACCTGGCCGACGATGATGACCTGTTGCAATTGATGCAGGATGTCGATTTCCGTTATGTCTTTCTGGGGATCGAAACGCCCGAAGATGAAACACTCAAGCAGAACAAGAAAGTCCAGAATGTAAACAAATCTGTGAGTCATGCCGTCATGAAACTCCTCTCCTATGGCATTGTGAGCAATGGCGGCTACATCATCGGCTTCGACAGCGAAAGCCCGGAGATCGCCGACCACATGATCGACTCCATCCAGTCGTCGGGCATCTGCATGGCGATGATCGGACTGCTATACGCATTGCCAAACACCCAGTTAACCCGCCGCCTGGAATCGGAAGGGAGGTTGTTCCACATGGCATCCCAATCTGTTGGAGAATACGATATTGACCAGTCGACGAGTGGCCTGAACTTTGTCACACACACCTCCCGTACTGTGATTCTAAAAAATTTTATCCAAATAATCAATTCCATTTACGAACCCTCGAATTATTACAAACGGGCTATATTTACAGGAGTTAACATCCGACCCCGGTATAAATATACACCTGGCTTCAGAGCATGGCTGATGTATATACGGTCATTCCTCAGGGTTTGCAACAAAGCCGGGTTTAATAAAGCTACCGGGTTCTATTACTGGAAGATGTTTTTTACCGTTCTTTTCCGAAACCCCAAAGGCGTTGAAGCCGCCGTTAACATGGCCGCCATGTTCATTCACTTCCGGAAACAGAGTATTTACGGATCCGATATGATGCATTCAGCCGTTGCGGAACTTGAAACTATCGGCGAAGAGGCCTATTATGAAAAGATGATGAGGGCTGAATAAGGTCAGAAGTCAGAGGTAAGAAGTACGACGTAGTAAAGATTGCCAACTGCCAACTGCCAACTGAAGACTGTGGATTAAATTTTAATTAATGGGCGGGATATTGAATTTTTGTCAATTATACACGTACCTTTACAGGACAATTCACAAATACCCTTTCCTGAACGTGCGGCGTCAGCACGGTAATCACTGACAAAAAAAAGATGAAAAAGCTAGTCATTTTGGTCGGCCTGATGGCATGCATCGCCATGATAGGCTGCAAGAAAGAGAATTCCAAAACCCTTAACGATGAGGATTTGATAAGTCAGGTATTCACTGCCGGAATGTCGTGGAACACCCAGGACCTCATGCTGAAGGGGACCATCCCCTATTACCAGGATGTGGACAACTATACTTTCGGTCCCCAAGGAGGGTTCATTCACGTGATCGGCAACGTGAGTGGCCAGATCAATTTCAATGACCAGACCGGCTACATCTTGGGCGGCTTCTACCAGATTGAGCTAACCGAGGTGGCCAACGACTATGCATTCACGTCGAACGACGAGGTCTACACCATCAACGGAGCTCCCTACGTCTCCCTGGTTGGCACCTTCACCATTGCACCCGGCGGGACCACTTTCGGCACGGCCTCCAGCATTGTGATCGGGGGTGGTATGCGGGTGACAGGAAACAACGGATTCGACCAAACCATCAACATCCAGATCACCATCATCATCAACTCAACCGGCACGGGAGGCACGGTAAGCGGCACCATTGGTGGCAGGTCGATAAATTATAGTTTTTAAAGAGAAAGGAATCCTAATTATTCTTGCCTTATTCTGAGTCCAAAGGTGCCTCTCGAAGCCCCCTTCGAAGAGATGACCAACTTTTTATTCCCATGAATCTGAGTCCCGTAATACCAAATGAAGCCGCATTTGATGAGGAAATCGTATAATTCATAATTCTTAATTAGCTTTGCCTCATTCCCACCACACGCTTTTATAGCCTATAAAAATGAGAAACTTGACTAAAATTCTTCTGCTCATGATGATAGCTGCAAGTTGCAATACAGCTACGAATCAGAATGATGCCGGGATCAGCAACATGCGTGAGACAGAACCAAAAGCGAGCAGTATGAACGACACAACACCAAAAGTTACAGGGATAGGAGGGATTTTCTTCCGGTCGAAAAATCCAAAAGAGGCCAGAGAGTGGTATGGCCAAAATTTAGGCCTTGCAATTAATGAATACGGTTCGTCATTCGAGTTCAGAAACGCAAACAGGCCTGATGAGATCAATTATCTCCAATGGAGCCCGTTTGATAAAGGGACAGATTATTTCAACCCTTCTGAGAAAGAGTTTATGATCAATTACAGGGTGCAAAATATAGAGGGGTTAGTAAAAAAGCTCCGTGAAAACGGTGTGACCATCGTAGACGAGATCGAGGCATTTGACTACGGAAAATTTGTTCATATCCTGGATCATGAAGGAAACAAAATTGAATTATGGGAACCTGTTGATAGTGTTTTCACACAAATGGGCGGACCAACAACCAAATAACATTCCTTTGATTCTGCTTTCAACATCCATTCTTTGGTGAATCTCACCCACTCGTTTCCGATCTTATATACGTTTATTTCTGAACCTTCTCGGAAAGATGAATTCCCGGGCGAAATTTTATCACCTTTTTTGCCCCTATTGTCATCTCTTTCCCAGTTTGTGGATTGCGTCCTTTCCGGGCGCTTCGTTGCGTAACTGAAAATGATCCAAATCCGACGAGGCCGACCCGTTCTCCTTGTGAAAGCGCTCCCGTGATACATTGGTGATAGCAGTCTATTGCACGTTGGGTTGCGGCTTTGGAAATACCTGCGCAAGAAGACACCTGGTCAATTAATTCTTTTTTATTCATGGTTTATTTCTTTAAAAGATGATTAAGTATGATCGTACTATCCTGTAATTCTTTAATTTTCGTGCTATCCTGGGATAACAAAATATGTTGATTCCGTATTTGATTATCTTTTATTTCGACAGAGCTCTTATAATTTTCAATCTCCTCTTTCAACTCCATATTCCGGGTGGTTTGGAAAATACCAAACAAGGTAGCGAGAAGAGTAATAAGAGCTATTGAGATCATGGCAATTAATTGATTAGTGGACATGGTTTTGTTGCATTGAGAAACAAAGGATTGGAGCAATTGATCCTTGTTGAGTTCATTTGGAAGGGTAGCGTGGTATCTGCAATTCTCTTTAATAATATTGGGTTTTACCAAGCCTCCAATGCATACCGATTTTCTGATTCCATGAGACAAAAGGAACAGTTCTTTCGGGTCAATATCTATATCGTCTGAAGCAAGGGACCGAACTAATTCTTCATATTTGATTTGGTCCGCAGGGTCAAGATTTTGAATATCAATGTCTTCAATGTAGTAGGAACAATTGGTACAATTTTTTTCTTCTCTTGCTTTCATCTGTATTGATTTGAATATTATTTTGATTTTGTGGCGACATAAATATATTTTAAGTTTTTACTCACGGTATTTGTCATATGATGTTCAGTATGCGGAGGAACAAACGCAATGGTTCCAAATTTAACATCAAGATTTTTATAATCTGGGATTTGCAATTGCCCTTCGCCTTCAAGTGGAATGATCATCTCTTCATACATTTCCGTGTTATGGATTTCTCCGGATTCATTGGGAGCAAGGGTCACAACTCCTGAATAAAAAACAACAGAGTCTTTTTCTCCATCAAATAAACATTGATATTGGTTTGAATCCGGATTGAACGAAACTACTTTTGGAATGGGGAATTTCCCCTCTTCACTTAGCTGTTGTGAATAACAAGGATGTTGAAAAATACAATTCAATCCAACGAATACAAAAAGGAGGTACATTTTTTTACTTTCTCTGGCGTGATTGATCAATCTCATGATAGGAATGTTTAACTGGTTTAACGTTTCCCGGTGCGAGAGGGTATTAACCGTCATATTCGGAAATTGAGCAATAAAAGTATAGAAATATAGATTATATGTACAAGTGATCAATAAAATATTTTCAACCGGCTAAGAGTAAAAATCGAACTTATACCAATAATAACTATTCAAAATCAGTTTGTTAGGTTTTTGACCTCCTTTCATTTGATCTTGTATAGGCTGATCGGTACGTGTAATAAATTGTTTGATTTAGCTTACTTTCTAGCCTGTAAATGTGAGTATGTTTTCCGTGAACTTCATGCATTGTTCTTCTTGTCTCTTTCCATCGATTTACTTAAAAGTAAGAGATACCTTATGTACGGCCTGATTTTCAAAGTTACCTGTAACATCTACTCCGACACCCCAAATTTCAAATTCTACTCCAATGGAAGTATCTTTTTTAACTGAAAAGGAGATTTCAACATTAAAATTTTTCTTTGATAATCCATTTACGATGTTTGTAGTATTTTTCCATTGATGGGCCGCATCTACAATTGCTTCTATCAAGTTTTTTTCAAAAATATCCTTATTCAAGCTTTTATAATTCGGCTCGGGTCGTGATTCAATTTTTTCAAAAGTAAAAGTGAGCGTACTGGCTTTTTCAAGTTCCCATTTTTTTTCTGCTTTAACAAATATTTTAAATCCACCACCACCAGACTTGTCTAAAAGCGTTTGAAGGGTAATTTCAGCGTGCTGAATTTGAATATGCACAGAATCCAATCTTTTATTTGCTTTATCCAAACTATTGTTAATGACTTGGATCATTAAATCAAGTGGATATGTTTCAGTTTTTTCTTGAGAAAAAACGACACTTGAAATAAGTAGGCTAATAATTCCTAATAAAAAAGTTTTTGTTTTCATGGTGTTTGTTTTTTTTTGTTCTAACGAAAATAATGCCTTACTTATAATGAAAATGCTTGTTTAACTTGTAGTTATCTCATTGCTACTCATCTCTTATCCTAAACTCCACCCACACCGGATAATGATCCGAGATACTTCTCGAGTCAAACGACCGGTCAACATGCCAGGCGCCCGTGTAATAGGGCAACACGGTAGGTGTCACAACAAAACGGTCGTATGCACAGTTGGTGCGGATTGCCAGGTTCGTTTTTGCGGTATCGGGAATGATCCAGGTATAGTCATCGCCACGGAAGAGGAGTTGGTTCAACTCTTCTGGGGTTGCGTAACTGCATGAAGCATTGAAGTCGCCAAGTACAATCACTTCTTCCTCTCCCGTGAAGTATTGCCTGGCCCATTGAACCACGTCATGCAGCTTTCCGATTTCATGTAGCGCCTGATCGGGCGCCGTGTGGATGGTTGCCAGTACAAAAGAGAAAGAGCCCCTCCTGGCGCTGAAGTGCGCCAGGTAGGGCTCCCGCACAAAGTCGTCGCCTGCCGAATCGGGGAATACCACCGGTTGACCAAGCAGGGTGACTTTGCACGTATCGAAGTAAAAGGCATACTGCTCCTGATAGGACCGATCGTCGAACTGCTGGCCCGTACGAACGCTACAGGTATAAGCATACCCATACCGGTGGTTATCGTTGATGATGTCGAGAAACTTTCCCGGCACCGTATTCGTTTTGTCTGAGATCTCCTGGATCGCCACGATATCATACTTTCGGATGATTCCCGCCAGGATGGCAATCCGTTTCGGATCATTCAACTTGGTCTTGCCAAAGTTCTGGATGTTGAAGGTGCAAATTCGAAGGATTGGATTGACACACTGCGTATAGCCGCTGAACTCTGTAGGGATCAGGAAGAGCAGTAGCCATGAGACTCTTTTGAACGTTGACATAATTTTGGGTTTTATGTTTCACCCACCTTCTCCCCGCTTGCCGGTACCAATGGGATGTATCCCACCAGCTCCAGGCTGCCTCCGCGAATAGCATTGTGTTTCGGACAGAGGGGCACGACGTACCACGCTTCGTTGTGGTTTCCGGCTTTCTGGACGAGCGCCCCTTCCGAAGCCAGCTTGCCGCATTTCACCTCGGCACATACTCCCGGCTGCTCTCCGGTAACATTCTGCCAGTGCTCCAACCAGCTCCTGCATCCGTTGGGCTCTGCCGCTATCCCGTTTACATTTTGTACTTTCTGTGTCATGTTGCTTCGTTTAGTGATTGACTTGTTTTCGAGTTATGGTTATCCAAATAGAAATCTCTCCGGGTTCTTCGTACAGAACAGTTCCTTGTTTCCTTTCAAGGCCCTAGTGGCTTTGAAATTCTCCAGGTACCGGTTGTACGAGGTGGTCCAGAGTAGATTGATCATGAAATCGGAGCCAAAGAGCATCCGCTCCGAAATTTTACTTCCATAGGTGCTGACCAGTAGATTGATCTGTTTGTAAAAATCAGGTTCTCCACGTTTTGTTTTTAAACCACGACAGGAGAAGTCGGCATAGATATCCGGATAGTCTTTATCCAACATATAATCAATGATCTGGTCACGCCAGTCTGTCCTGTGATCGCTCCGGTCCCCGAAATGGGCAAAGTTGAGCTTTAGTTCCGGATAGGTTTTGAGCGCCTTCCGCCATTGTTTGGCCGGATTGGTGTATCGTTCGGCATCAGAATCGGTGACAAATCCACCGTTGCTGCAATGCGTCGTGACCGGAATCCGTCGCTTGATACACTCTTCATATATGATACAAATCTTCTTCAACTCGGCCAGATCATTCTCGGGCCAGGGATCAAATCCCAGGGGCGGGTAAAACTTGATCCCGGCGAAGAGGTAATTCAGGTCCACCCCTTCAAAGGTCCCGGTATAGGTTCCCATCTTCTCCAGAAGCCACTCCTTGCGCTTTACCGGCGTATCGTGCAGGAAACCGGAAAAGTATTTTTCAAAGATCCGCTTAATGGCATCCAGGCTGTAATCGTTCCTGGGATTGATCCCCAGAAAAGGATAGATCTCAAAGAGCTTCCCCTTCTTGTATCCCCCCGAAGGGGTTACTTCAAGACGGTCGGGATACTGCACCGAGGGCGCCAGGTCGTATTTGAGGTAGTGAGAGATGGCTGTCAGCACATCGGCTGCCTGGTCGATCACCGACTTGTTGGGCGGCAGGTTGTAAAAGATCCCTTTCTGTTTAATATTCCTGAAGCCAAAGTCGATGATCAGCGGGCAGAGAACAATTTTGTTGTACAGGATCTCATCGATCATAAACATATTCTCCCTGTTCACAAATGCAGGCTCTCCGGTTCCTCCGTGCCTCAGGAAATGCTCCACGATAAGGAAATCGAAGCGGATCGAGTTCTCCATGAACGAGAGCAGGTTCTTCGCCTTCGAAGGTCCGTCCAAAAACTCCCGTAACTTTCTGACGATCAATCCAGGGGCCATATCGATCGCTCCCAGCGGGATCAGCTTCATCCACCACTTCATCTGCCTGGAAAAATTGCGAATGGTCTCCTTCGTAATCAGGTCCTTCCGTAGCAAAAAAGCCATAAGGTTGGCATGACTCAAGTCCATCGCATGAAAGTGGATATCGTAGAACTTCCTGTGGGTCATGAGGCGTATCGTTTGGACCGGATTACAAACAGCACTTCGATATTTCGGATCACCTCATGGGGAGAGTGGAACAGCGTAAGGATTCCCCTGAACCGGTTCCCTGTATTCGGGCATATGAAGTAGCGGATCAGCTGGTTCCTGCTGTTGAACTTCAGGATCTCGTTTACCGGTGTATTTCCGGTAACCGGAACCCGTGAAACCCTGACCATGTAGACATGGTACTGATGACACCATGGACAGTCCCTCACGTGGAGAGGTTCCAACTTATCCCGGTTATCTATCCGGGGAATTTTGTGGACACGTTTTGGTCGTTCTGTTCTCTCTAAACTCTTTTTCATCCGTGCAATGATCTCGGCGATAAAACTACGACATTCCGGATGGCTTGTCAATTGCGGAAATCCGTAAATTGTACCTGCGGAAATCCGCAGTGTAAAATGGCTTTGAAAAAGAGTAATGGGCTGATAATCAAACTCAATTCAAAAAAAAGTGGCGTGCAATCTGCACGCCACTAAAAATCAAAAAACGACGGATTTGAATCTACAAGGCAATTTTTACGAGCCGCAGGCGAAACAAACTGCTAACGTTATACCACCACTTTCTCCACCCCAATCACCTTCTCTCCCTCCATCACTTTCAATAAATAGATGCCGGCAGGCAGGGTGGAACCAGCCTCGTAAACTACCATAAACAATATAGTGTTTCATGGGATATTTAATTAAACCTGAGGATTCGTCGTTCATTGAATCCCCGTATTTGCCTACTTCAGGGTTTCTTTCATCAACACCTGTCCAGTATCCATAGCATCCACTTTGCCATCTGTCAAGGGACTCCCATCTTCGATCCATACATCCACATATACGTGATCGTCTGATTGAACCATGACTCCCCATGCGCGGTCATCTATTTCAACAGAAAGGAGATCTTCGCACATCATTGAATAGGGTCCAAGCATAATTTCTTGATCCATACTATATAGCCAAACTCTCGCAGAACAAAATGACTGGCTATCAGATCCTTTAAGTTTTACGTTGGCTATCCGCTTGCCCTTTGAAGCTTTAAACTCACTTATTGGGGATCCTATTTCCTGAAACGTCGCTGCATAATTGATGGCGACATTATAAGAGGGGATAGGATACTGGGCTTTGACTGATTCCCCGGCAAAAATGATTGCCAGGAATAAAAACAATGAAATGGTTCTCATGGTAAATTTGTTTAATTGAAAACTATATTTCTGACAGGGTAAATCTAAAGAGGAAGGAATGATTTGTCAATTGCGGAAAACCGTAAATTGCACCTGCGGAAATCCGCAGGCTAAAATAGCCCTGAAGAAGAGTAACATTCTGGTTATCAATATAAATTCAAAAAATAATGGCGTGCAATCTGTACGTCACCTAAAATCAAAAAACGACGGATTTTTAGTGAAACGACTCTTTTAGAAAATAAAAAAGGGAAGGATAGAATGAACCAATCAGGTATCTGAAAGGATCAGATCAGCCGGTTTGCTGTGACCCATCTGATCAGTTCCGCATTGGTCTTAACCTCAAATTTCTGTCGCAGGTATTTGAAACTTTTCTCCACCGTAGAGGTGGTAATTCCAAGTTTTGATGCCATTTCACGCTGCGGTAAACCATTGGCAAGCAGGGTAAGAAGTTTGTGTTGGTGCTCTGTAAGCGTGCCGGCAATCCCCATGGAGGTGGATGTGAATCCCCTGTTTTTATCGAAAGTATCGATAGAGACAGAGAAAACGGCCTGTCCTTGCATGATGTGTTCCAATGCGGATCTGATTTCGATTCTTGAGGCGGTCTTTACCAGGTATCCCATGGCCCCCGCCTCCATCATCTTCTGCTGCCAGATTGGGGACTCTTCAGATGTAAAAATAACCACCGGTATCCCGGGAAATTTTTCCTTCAGTAGGCGAAGGTTCTCTAAAGGGTTTGTGGAGTGGATCCAAAGGTCGAGTAAGAAGAGGTCGGTTTGGGAAGGATCTGCTTTCTCCAGGGCTTCATCAACCCGCGTGACACACCCGGTAACGGCCATGCCATCCCGTGATGCCCTGAAAAAATTCCGAATTCCCGAAGAGGTAACCGCATGGCCTTCGATAACAAAAATCCTGATCATCGGAGCGTTGAATGATTCATTTGGTTGTATGATTGATAGGCACCTTTATTTCCCAGAAGGTACCAACACCGGGACTTGAATCAAGGCTTGCATCCCCATCAATAAGTTTGATCCGCTCAAAGATAATGGATAATCCCATTCCCTTGTTCACTGAAAGCGCAGGATCAAATCCCGGACCCTCATCAGAATAGAAGATCTCCAGCATCTTTCCCTCGTAGTTTACTGTAAGAGCCACAACGTATTCTCTGGCATATTTCCCGGCATTGGTGAGTAACTCCTGGATAACCCGGTAGAGATGCATGGCTGTTTCGTATGGTATGTCGGGTAAATCCGAGTGTATTTTTAATCCAATGTTCATTCCCAGCGATTTTCGGTAACTCTCGCACAAATCGGCAACCAGTTCTTGAAATGAAAGGTGATGCATACCCGGTTTTGCCATCCGGTGAGAGATCTCCCTGATCCCGTTTCCAATCTCGCGAACGCGTTTCTGCAACTGCTCCTGTTGCACCGGATCGGAAAACCTGGCCTGGTCTAGCTCCCCGGCAATTCCCAGGATCACCTGTCCGGTCAGGTCATGCAACTCCCTTCCAACCCGCTCCTTCTCCTGCTCCTCCATCCGGAGAATGCGGGTCGCCGAATCCAGTTTCTGTCGTTGCATTTTTAGCCGGTGACGTTGAGAAAGGATGAAAACCAGGACTCCCAGCCCAATGGATACCACAATAGCGATGATCAACCAAAGGAGGATCTGTTTGCTCCGGTTCTCTTCTGCCAATACCTGCTTACTCTTTGCCTGGATCATCAACTCCTTGTTCTTTAGGTCCAGAAGAGCGGCAAGCAAACGGACCTGTCCGGCTGCCCTCCTGATATCAAATTCCGCTTTTGCCTCCAGGGCTTTTCGCTCATAAAGGAAAGCATCCTTGAATTTCCCTTTGGCAACGAATACATCCGCATAAGAATCATAAAGTGTAGAGAGCCAATCGAAATTGGAATCTGCTTGTGCAAGAGGAATGGCATGATCTTTCAGGCATCCTTCAGCTTGTACAACGTCACCTTTTTCCAGAAAGCTATATGCCATGTTGTTATATACACCAATCATCACTTCATTCAGAAAATAGGTTTCTCCAAGGGTGATGGCTTCCAGATAATAATCAAGAGCTGAATCCGGGTTAGTAAAGTAATTCCCTATGTTCATCAGGACGGTAGCTATTTCTTCTTCATTTCCGCTGGATTTTTCAAGGCAATTGATCGCCTCTTTTTGCATCCGGATTACTGTATCATTGTTTTCCACATATTTAATCAGGTTCGCAAGGGCGACTCCTTTTTGTTTACTAAAACCGTTGTCGACTGCAATGGATAATGCCGTATCATAAGCTTGCCGGGCCCCTGTAAAATCAAATAAATCGTGCTTAATGTTTGCAATAGCACAATAGGCGCTTGATAAATTCGCGAAATCCCCATTTTTTGCAAACATCCTTCTGGCGGAATCAAAAAACGATAAGGCTGTCTGGTAATCCTGAGCTTCCTGATAAACGACAGCCACATTATAGTAGAGATGGGATTTTTCATCAACAAGGTCAAATGAGTCTGCAATCTGTAACCCTCTGTTGTAATAGATAAAACTGGAATCCTCGTTTGTGTTGATCATGGAATATCCGACCAGTCTATACGCTCTGGCAAGCAATAATGGATCATTGCTCTTAATTGCTAACGATAATGCATCATATGCATGGTTCTTAGCAAGACGGGGATTTCGAATTTTGTAAACGGTGACCAGCGAATCCAGCGTTCTGATCGAATCTCTCAGAACAGCTTCCCGGGAAGGATCAAGTTTAGCGTAAGGCAGCTCCGCCGGCCTGTTACAGGAGAAGCACAGAACGAGAGAGAGAGTCAGGATAGACAAACAACAGAAGCAGCGATTCACGATAGCGGCGTTTAATCATGCAAGTTTACGATAAATATATATCTAAACTCGTTATTTGTGATCTGAAATTGTGTGAGATACGGGATCGTCTACCTTCCTGCCATCTCCCTTTTTGGGTATGGGGGTATAGAAATGTGAGGGAACGTATAATCCGGCAGCCGTTTTCTGCAGCAATCGGAATCTCTATTCCCGGAACTTATCAGGAACTAACGACTCTTTTCGATCCTCTTGCTAAAAGGCCGCGTATAACATTGTATACAGCCTTACAGTACTTGAAGTTAAAGAAGAAACCTTGAAGGAGAAGATGAGACTTGATAGGATAACCCTAGCCCGATTTCAATTTATAATGCCGCCAATATTCCAATTAAACGTAGCAGATTGAACAAAACGAATCACAAGAAAAAGAATGACTCCCCAAAATCAGAAAACCCTCATATTCCTCACATTCACGATCTCTGTTTCCCCACCTCGCTCAATTTCTCCATCGTAAACAATCATTTTCCTGCTTACAGATCTGTTCAACAGTTTTCCGGCTTTATCCAGGGTTCGGAGAAAGTCGGAATGAAACGTGGCGGCAGATTTGATCTCAATGCAGATGACATCCTGGCCATCACGAACGACCAAATCAATTTCATTTTGATGGTTATCACGGTAGAAAAACAACGGATTATCAGCGCCCCGATTGTACCGACGCTTGATCAACTCAACAACTACCATATTCTCAAACAACACTCCGCGTAAAGGATCACGTTTCATTTGCTCTTGCTTTTCAATCCCCAGCAAATAAGCAGCAAGGCCGGTGTCACAGAAATAGAGTTTTGGTGTTTTAATTAACCTTGATGTGACATTTTCGTGCCATGGCTGAAGCATGAATACCACAAAAGAAGCCTCCAATACAGAAAGCCAGGATTTAACAGTCGGAACCGAAACGCCTATCTCACTCGCTACCGCACTAGCGTTAAATAGGCTCCCGATCCTTCCTGCACAAATCCCAATGAATTTCTGGAACAGATGCTGGTCTTTTAAATGAATTAGCCTCCTTACATCCTTTTGAAGATATGTTTCATAATAGTTCCTGTATGTTTTGTAGGGATCCCTCTTCTCAGCCCAGATAACTGGGAAAAAACCATCAAACAGAAGCCTGTCTGTGTCTATGCGAGTTCGCTTACCAAGTTCGCCAAATGATAATGGAAGCAATTTCAGGACGGCTGTTCTTCCTGCGAGCGATTGAGTTACCTTCTCCATGATCATAAAATGACTACTACCGGTAAGGATGAATTTCACCTTCCCCTTTTTTTCATCAGCAACCTGCTGAAGATATGATGGTAGTTCAGGAACATGCTGTATTTCATCAAGGATCGCTCCACGGGGAATCTCAAGAAGAAATCCTCTCGGATCTTGTTGAACCAACATTCTGACATCAGGGTTCTCAAAACTATAATATGGAAGGTCGGGGAAAAGGTGCCTCACAAGTGTTTTTTTTCCGGATTGTCTTGGGCCTATAAGAGTAACAACCGGATACTGATTTATCATCGAACGGCATTCCGCTTCCATTTCACGTCTGATATAGGTCATTGCGTACGTTTTTAAAGTTTGTCTTTAAATTTGTACAAAGATATTAAATCTACGGCATCTTGTCAAGTGGACACGCCGACGGTGTTGACCATATACAAAGATAACCTGAATAAATTCCCGTTAAGCATATAACCTTTTCTCTGTTTTTCTGATTAATGGGATTATGACCCCTCCCCGGCCTTTGCTGGCGCAATTGACCCCTCCCCGGCCCTCCCCTTGAAGGGGAGGGAGATGATAGTCGGGTAGATAATAGTGATGTTTCATTTAAACTTTATATAATGACTTATCTGAAAAAGACAAGAGAACCATCGTATTTTTTTAATGCAAGCCCGACTGGTTATTGAAGTTGATGGCCTTTATCATGACCGGCCTGAGCAAAAAGAACATGATGAGAACCGCACAGCAGAATTGGATCGGTTTGATATAAAAGTCATACGATTCACAAATGAAGAAATTAAAAACCACTTTGGAAGAGTAATGCAATGCATCCGGAAGGAGATTCAACAAAGGTTGAAAAATCGAAACGGACAATAACTGTCGGAATCAGGTCTCCCTCCCCTTCAAGGGGAGGGCCGGGGAGGGGTCATTCATTCCACCACCACCTTTTCCGTCGCCACTGTCTCCCCCCGGTAGCTCAACCTGAACACATACATCCCACCTTGCCATTGACTCACTTCCACCTCCACTTCCCGATCTGCCTGCAATACCAACTGCTCCATCATCTTCCTCCCAAACAAATCATATACCACTAATGTGGCTGATCCCCATTGATGGTAAACTGTTGTAACTTGAAATCCGGATCCATCAGGGGCGGGTTTGGAACCCGCCCCTACCAGTGTACCGGAACGTTTTATTAAAAATTCGGGAATCTCCACCGTGACCTTGTTGGTAGCCGGATTGGGATATACCTTCAACCGGTATGCTTCGGGATTCTTCTCAGGATCTTGAATGCTGACAATCAACCCACAATCAGGATCAACAGTGTCAGATACAATCGGATAAGGGCATAAACTGTCATAGGTTCTTGGCATGGTATAGATACTGTCGAATTCCAAATTTTCATTGACTTTATAAAAATAAATTGTCTGCGAAATTTGGGAAAGAAATGCAACTTTAGAATCCAAGCCCATTATTGCATAATTTGTCCCTTTCATCCAGGTTTCAGTATAATAATGTGCTTGTTGCTCAACACCAAAAGTGTCTGTTTTAATAATTTTCATATAAAATGTATCATAGACGGTACCGGCAACACCAAGGATAAATGTTGTATCATTCAATATATTTAAGGCACTGTTCCCTCCCGGACAAGCCTCCGGGTATAGATCCTGGTAATATAGTTCTTCTCCAGATTCTGAGAACTTCCATAAAGCAGGGGTATCGCAAAAATTGCTGTGCCAGCCGACATCATAGAAAAAACCTGATGAACTTTTTAAAAGTTGAAAGAAAGGAAATCCATGAAACCCATTCACTGCTCCATACACCAGTCTCCAGTTAACATTACCGGCTGTATCGGTGCAAATGTAATAAGGCCTTTCGTATCCTCCCGGGACTCCCGGATCAGGATAGTAACACATTCCGGATATAAGATAAGAATTGCTATCGATCCGTAAATTACTGGGTGTATCTTCGAATGCACTCCCCTGTACTGGATAATCCTGCCGCCAGATCAACGCTCCGGTGCTATCAAATTTATATAGCTGAGTATGATGCCATGGACTGGGATCAGAGAAGATGGTCAACAGCACATATTCATTGGTTGGAGTAACTTTTGCACATATTCCCCAATCATAGTAACTCTTGGTGTTGATAACCTGGCACCAATCAAGAGACCCGCAGGCATCGAATTTCATAATAAACGGATCATTACCTGAACCGGGGTCATACTTTTTCATCCCACCGGATATGATAAAACCACCATCGGGAGTCGGTTCAACAGAACGGATAGACCAATGACCATAACCGTTTCCAACGGTTTTCTCCCATAATAAATCGCCATTAATATCCGTCTTAAATATCATTCCGTATCCATATGTATTTTTCGGACCAGCGATAAAATATCCATTGTCGTATGATTCAGTTAACCCACTGGCATACGTTCCTGTGTATGTTTTAGGCCAATCCTGGGCAAATAATGGAATTGAGAGCAAAATGAATACCAGTAATTGAATTAAGAAGGCTTTTTTCATAGCTTGCCTATTTAATCACAGTGAATCGGATGCTTTGCACAACTTTCTCTTTATTGTATAAGCATCAAATGTATACGCCAGGGCTATATGACTCAACCGGAATGCTCATCTGATCCTGTTGCTTTCGGATGAATACCTGATCGATTTGCTTTCCCGACGCATCATAGATTTTGAATGACAATCCGGAAGTGGCTATGAAATCATCCTTCAGATTGTATTCAACAATCAAATAGTATTTTGCAGGATTTGGGAACACCTTGAAATAGTCATCCAATGTGATCGGCTCAGGTTCTACAAATGGTTTCGATGGAGGGTACCTGGTCAGATCGGGCAACAGGATTGGTTCAAAATATTGCATCAGGTTGTTGGCCAGTAATATATTCCGGGCATAAGAACTGACAGGTTCCCGGCCGGTAACGAAGAGATTTTGAAGCGCTGTGATCTGTCCCTGTGTTAATTCAAGGATCGATTTGTTTTCCGATTTGAGTGTAACGAGTATATCGAAATAATCCTGATAATCAATATACAAATCTTCCTGTTCATTCGATAACTCAAAGGTATTGGGAATTGCATTCAGTGTATTGGTGACATTGGTAGTATCCCCAAGTTTGAGGTACTCAAACGCAAGCATGTATTTAGCCTTCAATGAGAACTCCCCCTGAAGCAGCGCAATTAGACTGTCATGGGACCCTTCATTCACCGTATCAGCTTTGTATGATCTGATGAGCCGGTAAAACAGATCCTGTCGTTTTGATTGGCGTGAGGCAATCTCACCTTCCATGACTTCTATATCGGAAATCAGCGATTGTCCGGCAAGGATCTCATCCATCATCGGTTCGGGCATAGGTACAAATCGGTTATTTAATTCGCCCAAAATGGCAGTTGACTTTGCCGATTGCGGATTGGCAACCAGGATATCCCGTATCATGGCATTGGGGAGTACATTCTCTTTGGCAATAGTGGTCTGCATCACCGTATCGGATAAATAGGGAGAGTTGCTCAGCAACTCTTGATGCAAAGATACGGCATCGGGAGGGATACTCATGAAAACCTCGGTATTTAATTCTTCGGTACTGCCTCCGTCAACAAGGGTAAGATATTCGTTCTGTAGTAAATCAATGTCTTGCTGTTCTGAAGCCATCATATCCAATAGATCCCCTGGAGTTCCCTGGGATTCGAGCCTGGAAGGGCAGCATCCTAACGTATCGAAATCGTATACTTTCTCTCTTGCCTTCACCACATTTGTATCGACCAATTCGGGTTTAACACGTGGCTCGGGATCTTGAGGAATATGATGAAAATAATAAAATGTGTTTCCATCGTTCAAGATATCCGATTCCTCAATCTGTGCGGTTGCGTGGTAAGGAGAAAAGAGGTTCCCAGCTAAATCAATGAGAGAATCGGGTTCTGGATTTCCCTGGTAGTAGGCGATCCCTTCAATTCCGGTGGGATTCTCGCGGGTCACCATTTCGTCGTACGAGTTGTTGTGGTAGATGTTGCACTTAAGCACAAGGCCGGTGTGGGAATAAGGAAGTGGTTCACCACCATCTCCGTCGGGATAGATAATTCCGTCATAACGGTTCACTCGCTGAGCGTTGATGGCAATGTCAAGGGTATCGAAATAGTTCCTGTAGATCTCGTTGGGCAGGCCACCTGAGTTATCAACGATCAATCCGATCTCTTTAAATGACAAAATGGATACTCCTGATTGAATTAAAGTATTATTGGGCGCTTTGAACTCATTTCCTTCCACATGGTATCCTGTACACGATCCCAGGTATAGTCCATAACAGGTGTCATGTCCCGCCCAAACCGGAACCTGGAATGTATTGGCAGTTACGGTTGCATAATCGGCATTGCCCAGGTAGATTCCGCGGCGGTTATCAATAAATTCCGCTCTTTCTATTTTTATAGGATTGATGGGTTGGGAGTTATAAGCCAACACGCCGTAATTTAAGCCTGAAAACGAAGAGTTAATCGAGTTGGTGCAAGGTTGTTCAGGGCTGATACACAGATCGGTTATTGTATAGGATG
>CAYUZX010000010.1:65042-67509 GCA_964449285.1 uncultured Prolixibacteraceae bacterium | reverse complement strand
AAAAAAAATGATCATAAGATAATCACTTGATATTTATATATTTAAAGTCCCGCCTGACAGCGGGACTTTTTTTAATGCGTCCGGCATGGGCGATAACTATAGAGTGCAAGACCCAAACACACTTGGCAGTAGGAAGTGTTAGCTTAAGGCTAGGGTGTCCTTTGTGAGGAGGAATCTGAAGGAAGCCGGCGACAAAGTCCCGGCCTGATGAACAAGAGCTGCATAGTATTGATCAATCCATTTTAGGATTATTTAACAGGCGTGTCCTAATAAACGCCTTCTTCCTGCGTTTCCATTTTTTGTAGTATCGCTAATAAAACAAACTCTATCTTTGTATAGAATTCTCTTTTGTTGATGAAAAAACTGGACCTCTTCATCCTAAAAACCTACCTGGGCCCGCTGGTCCTTACATTTTTCATCGCGCTATTCATCCTGCTGATGCAATTTTTGTGGAAATATGTCGACGACCTGGTTGGGAAAGGGCTGGAATGGTATATCATCTTTAAATTGCTTTTCTACGCCTCCTCTACTTTCGTTCCCCTGGCTCTTCCACTGGCCATCCTGCTCTCATCCCTGATGATGTTCGGAAACATGGGAGAACATTATGAGCTGGTCTCAATGAAAGCAGCTGGGATCTCCCTTCGCCGTATCATGCTGCCATTGGTAATTGTTTCGATTTTTATCAGCGGGCTGGCCTTCTATTTTGCCAACACGATCCTGCCGGAAGCCAACCTGAAGTTCCTTTCACTACTCTATGATGTAAGGTCGAAAAAACTGGCATTCAACCTCAAGAACGGAGTCTTCTATGATGGCATCGAAGGCTATGTTATCCGGGTCGGGAAAAAGGAAAAAGATGGCAATACCATCCATGATGTGATGATCTATGATCATACCAAACACCAGGGAAATGTCGCAGTGACAACAGCCAAATGGGGTAAAATGGAGCTGTCGCCCGACAAGAGATACCTGATCTTCCTTCTTTACGATGGGATGAACTACGAAGAACGGACAGATTTGCGTCGACATGAAGTTACCCGTCCATTCCAACGAACGAAATTCAAGGAACAGCACCTGCTCTTCGACCTCTCGGCATTCCAGCTTACGCGTACCGATGAGGCTCTTTTCAAGAAGAACTATGAGATGCAGAATGTGCATGATCTCAGGGTTTCCATCGATTCCATGACCAGTGAAGTAGCGCGCCAGCAGGAGGCCTATAACAAATCCCTGCAGTCTAACTATGCTTTCTACTCCAGGATGGATTCTGTGCTTCCTATGCCAGTTGACACCCTGAAGGAATTCAACAATGCCATCCTGCTTAATTTCGATCGCACCGACTGGTACTCCATCTGCCAGTCGGCAAAAGCCAACTCCCTCTCCATGAAAGAGAATATCGAGATGCATGATAAGAACATGTATGGTAAATCCAAACTCCTCCATAAGCATGAGATCGTGATGCAGAAGAAATTCACTTTCTCCATTGCCTGTTTCCTTCTCTTCTTCATCGGAGCGCCATTGGGAGCCATCATCCGCAAAGGAGGTCTGGGGATGCCGGCTGTTGTTGCTACCATCTTCTTTGTACTCTTCTGGGTCGTCTCATTCATCGGTGAAAAATATACCGCAGAAGGAATTCTTCCCGCATGGCAGGGAATGTGGATCGCCCCTCTGATGCTTGTTCCTATTGGCGTCTTCCTTACCTACAAAGCAACCATCGACGCCTCACTGTTTGATCTGGATGCCTGGTTAAAGTTTATTCGTAAGATGCTGAGAATCCCAACCAAAGAGGTCTCATGAACATCCTGATGATTTGTAACAAATCCCCCTTCCCACCACGAGAAGGAGGCCCCATAGCGATGAACATGATCGTGGAGGGTCTCATCAGCGAAGGCCATAAGGTGAAAGTACTTGCAGTCAACTCCTTTAAGTATAATATAAGCCCGGATGACATCCCCGAAACGTACCGGGAGAAAACAGGGATTGAACTGATCGATGTCGACCTCCGGATCAAACCCCTGGCAGCCTTTCTCAATCTCTTTACAGGACGCTCCTATCATGTGGAACGCTTCATCTCATCCAGTTTCCGGAAACGGCTGACAGAAGTCCTGCAAGCCGACCGGTACGATATTGTCCAGATGGAGACCATCTTCGTAGCGCCTTACCTAAGTATAGTAAACGCTTTTTCTGACGCCAAAGTGGTGCTGCGAGCTCATAACATCGAATACCTGATCTGGTCGCGTGTGGCGGAAGGCACACAAAACCCGCTAAAGCGGAGATACATCCGCCACCTTGCCGAAACCCTGAAACGCTACGAACACAAAATGATCCCACAGTTCGACGGCATCGCCGCCATTACCGAGCAAGATGCTGAATACTTCAGTGGGCAGTTGGCGGTGGGCAATGGGCAGTGGGCAGTGGGCAATGGGCAGTGGGCAGTGGGCAGAAAGCGAGAAGCGAGAAGCGAAAAGCGAAA
>CAYUZX010000010.1:63088-64942 GCA_964449285.1 uncultured Prolixibacteraceae bacterium | reverse complement strand
AAGCGAAAAGCGAAACCTGAAACCTGAACCGGAGCGAAGCCGAGCTCTGCGGAGCCAAACCCGAATCATTGCGATTCCCTTCGGCATCGACCTCAACAGCTTCCCTCCCCCGGTTCCCTCGCCTGACCCTATATCGTTGTTCTCCATCGGGGCCATGAACTGGATCCCCAACGCGGAAGGGGTCAGGTGGTTCCTGCACCATGTGTGGCCCGAAGTTCACAAGGAGTTCCCTTCATTGAAATATTACCTGGCCGGCAGAGAGATGCCCAACTGGATGTTACGAATCTCCTTTCCCAATGTAGAGGTTCTCGGGGAGGTCCCCGATGCACGGGAATTCATCGATGCCCATGGGATTATGATCGTACCTTTACTCTCGGGCAGTGGGATCCGTATCAAGATCATCGAAGGGATGGCTGCCGGGAAACCGGTTCTCTCTACCATGATTGGAGCAGAAGGGATCGACTGTTCAAACGGGAAAAATATTCTGATCGCCAATGCTCCCTGTGAATTTATCGACATGATCTCTCTTTGTATCAACGACATGGAGCGTTGCAGGAAACTGAGTGAAGAGGCAAGAAACCTGATCGAAACAACCTACGACCGCCGGCTGATCATCCGTAAACTGATCTCATTTTATAAACAACTGCCCGGGTAACCCACTTTTTTTTATTTTTGTCCTGTAGAATTTAGCTGAATGAAGTTATTTTTTCTTTTACCACGAGTTCCATACCCTACCGAGAAAGGCGATAAGCTAAGGGCATTTCACCAGATCACCCATCTTGCGAAACATCACGAGATCATCATCTGTGCCCTCAACGAAGGTGTTTTGCACGAAGATGCCGTGCCTGTGCTGAGCAAGTACGCAAGTGCTGTGCACATCATCCCTATCTCCAAAGCGACTATTTTCAGTAACATCGTTCGGGCTCTCTTTACCGGGAAGCCTCTTCAGGTAGGATACTATTATAATATAAGTACACGAAATATAATTCATGGCTTGATCGACAAATACAAACCCGATCATATTTTTTGCCAGCTCATTCGTATGGCCGATTATGTTACAGATCTTCCGATAACGAAAACACTCGATTATCAGGATGTTTTTTCAAAAGGTGTGGAACGCCGATTGGCTAGTTCGTCCTTCTTCCTGCGTCCCTTTCTGAAACTGGAATACCAGCGAATGCTCGACTCAGAACGAATGGCGTTCGACCGTTTCGACAACAAGATTATCATCTCTTACCCCGATCGTGAACTTATCCCTCATCCCGACAGAGAGAAGATCGTGGTAGTTGCCAATGGCGTCGACACCACATTTTTTCACCCGATGGAGCGCAGCAAGGAGTATGATCTGGTATTCACAGGTAACATGAGCTATCCGCCGAATGTACATAGTTGCGAATTCCTTGTGAACAAGATTTTACCGCTGGTCCTGGAAAAGAAACCCGCGCTGAAAGTACTTATCGCCGGAGCCAACCCCACGATGAGGGTACAGGTGCTGCGTTCAGCACAGGTAGAGGTCAGCGGCTGGGTGCCCGACATGCGGGAAGCATATGCACAAGCGAAAATCTTCATCGCCCCAATGCAACTTGGTACCGGATTGCAGAACAAACTACTGGAAGCGATGGCTATGAAAGTTGCCTGTATCACCTCTCCTCTGGCCAACCAGGCTCTCAATGCGAAACCAGGAGAGGAGATCCTCGTGGGTGAAACTCCGAAAGAGTATGCCAACCATATCATCAATCTGCTGAACAATGAAAAACTAGCCTCCACCATCGCAGAACGGGGTTATCAGTTTGTTGTGAAGAACTACTCGTGGGAGGCGGAAACGGCGAAGATCAACGAACTGATATCGGGGAA
>CAYUZX010000010.1:0-62988 GCA_964449285.1 uncultured Prolixibacteraceae bacterium | reverse complement strand
AGAACTACTCGTGGGAGGCGGAAACGGCGAAGATCAACGAACTGATATCGGGGAAATAGTAAGGAAGTCAGGGGGTCAGGAGGTCAGGGGGTCAGGAGGTGATAGGAATGATGAAAGTGATAAGGAATGAATTGCCGTCGGTAAAAACCGACAACCCACAACCGACAACCGACAACTGACAACCTGCAACAATTCGTAATTCGTAATTCGTAATTGAACATATGTCAGACGATCGCAAGGTAATCTTCTCTATGGTAAATGTCTCCAAGGCATTCCCACCCCATAAACAGGTGCTAAAAAACATCTACCTCTCCTTCTTCTATGGAGCCAAAATCGGCATCATCGGATTGAACGGTTCCGGAAAATCTACCCTGCTGCGAATCATCGCCGGCACCGAGAAATCGTTCCAGGGGGAGGTGGTCTTCTCACCGGGGTACGCAGTTGGAATGCTGGAACAGGAGCCTCATCTGGACGAAACCAAAACCGTAAAAGAGATCGTGGAAGAGGGAGTTCAGGAAGTCGTGAACCTGTTGAAGACATACGATGAAGTGAACAACCGGTTTGCCGAGCCCATGAGCGATGCCGAGATGGAGAAACTGATTGCCCGGCAAGGCGCGCTCACAGAGCAACTGGAGCAGCACGATGCGTGGAACCTCGACAGCAAACTGGAACGTGCCATGGATGCCCTCCGTTGCCCTGAACCTGAAACGCCGGTGAAGATCCTTTCAGGAGGAGAACGCCGCCGGGTGGCGCTGTGCCGCCTGTTGTTGAAGGAACCTGAGATCCTTCTCCTCGACGAGCCAACCAACCACCTGGATGCCGAGTCGGTGCAGTGGTTGGAACAACACCTGCAGCAATACAAAGGGACTGTGATTGCCATCACCCACGACCGCTATTTCCTGGATAACGTTGCCGGATGGATCCTCGAACTTGACCGCGGAGAGGGAATCCCATGGAAAGGGAACTACACCTCCTGGCTGGAGCAGAAAACACAGCGGCTGGCCAACGAAGAGAAAACCGAAAGTAAAAGGAAAAAGACACTTGACCGTGAGCTGGAGTGGGTGAGGATGTCGCCAAAAGCGCGGCAGTCGAAAGGAAAGGCCAGGCTCAATGCATATGAGAGGCTGATAAACGAAGATGTCAAATCAAAAGAGGAGCGACTGGAGATCTTTATCCCGAATGGACCCCGCCTGGGAAACCAGGTGATCGAAGCTAACGGTGTCGCCAAATCCTTTGGCGACAAGCTGCTGTTCGAGAAGCTGCAATTCGCTCTCCCACCGGCTGGCATTGTGGGCGTAATCGGACCCAACGGCGCCGGGAAGACTACCCTCTTTCGCATGATCATGGGATCGGAACAACCTGTTTCAGGATCATTTGTCATAGGCAATACGGTGAAGATAGGATATGTGGATCAGTCACACACTTCCATCGCCGCCGAAAAAACCGTTTACCAGGTGATCTCGGGCAACAGTGAGATCATCCAGCTAGCAGGCCGTTCGATGAATGCACGAGCCTATGTGGCACGGTTCAACTTCAACGGTGCCGACCAGGAGAAGAAATGCGGAGCCCTGTCGGGAGGCGAACGAAACAGACTGCACCTGGCTCTCACCCTCAAAGAAGAAGCAAATGTGTTGTTGCTGGATGAGCCTACCAACGACATCGATATCAATACGCTTCGCGCCCTGGAAGAGGGGTTGGAAAATTTTGCCGGCTGCGCTGTGATCATATCTCACGACCGCTGGTTCCTGGATCGCGTAGCTACCCATATCCTGGCTTTCGAAGGTGATTCGCAGGTCTGCTT
The DNA here is from genome assembly GCA_964449285.1 of uncultured Prolixibacteraceae bacterium. Lineage (GTDB taxonomy): Bacteria > Bacteroidota > Bacteroidia > Bacteroidales > FEN-979 > QYOJ01. Next base: position 61,187 of record CAYUZX010000010.1, on the reverse strand, counting down.
TTTCGAAGGCGGCTATTCCGATTATGAAGAGAACCGGAAAAAACGTCTTGGCGATGAGGAGCCGAAGAGGATACGGTATAAGAAACTTAAAGGATGAGGGACGTGAGACGTGGGACGTGAGACGTGGGACGTGAGACGTGGGACGTGAGACGTGAGACGTATGTGATTCCTGCACCACGGCACCATATCACCATATCACCATATCACTATATGATCCGAATAGACCAACAGCTTATCAACAACGTCAGCCAGCTCGCAAAAGAGTCTCCGCGAGGGCGGAAGAATTACAATTTCCATAAAACCTACGAGGACACGCTCCAGCGGTTACTCAATGCGATTGAACCTTATAGCTATATCCAACCACATAACCACGAGAAACCTGATAAGCGCGAGGTGTTTACCGTACTTCAGGGAAGGTTGCTAGTCGTTGAATTTGACGCATCAGGAAACATCACCGATCATTGCATTATCGCTCCACTTGAAGGAACCTTTGGTGCAGAGATCCCAGAGCGTACCTTTCACTCCATTTTCGCGCTAGTGCCCGGAACCATCGTATATGAGATCAAAGATGGCCCTTACAGCCCGATCGACGACAAGAACTTCGCCCCCTGGGCCCCAAAAGAGGGAGCGACAAACGTGAAGGATTATATGAACAGTGTTTTCAACCGGTTAGGGATCCAGTTACCTTGAAATCTCCAAAATATTGCTGGGCAATTCATGCGCAATCCATGGCAATTCATGCGCAATAATATTATCTTTGCCCAAAATAGATTGAATGCCCATCCAGAAACCATCTATTCCTAAAGGCACCCGCGATTTCATGCCGGTTGAGATGGCCCGCAGAAATTACATCTTTGACACGATCAGGGCTGTTTTTCTGCTTCACGGTTATCAGCCAATCGAAACCCCGGCCATAGAGAATCTCTCCACTCTGATGGGGAAATATGGCGAAGAGGGAGAGAAGCTACTTTTTCGCATCCTCAATTCGGGAGACTTTTTAAAGGGAATAAAAGAGTTGGCAGTTGGCAGTCGGCAGTTGGCAGATTCCGGCATCAGGCATCAGACATCAGGCATCAGGGATCTCTCCTCTTTCACTTCACAGATCTCCGAAAAAGGGTTGCGATACGACCTTACTGTACCCCTGGCGCGTTTCGTAGTGCAGCATCAGCATGAACTCAACTTCCCATTCAAACGATACCAGATCCAGCCCGTGTGGCGTGCCGACCGGCCGCAGAAAGGGAGATACCGCGAATTTTTCCAATGCGATGTGGATGTGATCGGGAGTGATTCGCTTCTATATGAAGTGGAGTTGGTCCAAATCATTGATGAGATATTTACCCGACTGAACCTCCCTGTCGTGATCAGGCTAAACAACCGCAAGATCCTATCCGGAATTGCCAAAGCAATCGGTGCTGCCGATAAGCTGACAGATATCACAATAGCGATTGACAAGCTCGACAAGATCGGCCTGGAGAAAGTCAACGAGGAGTTGTCGCAACGCGGGCTGCCCGCTGAATCAATCTCCATGTTACAGCCTGTGCTCACTCTGGAGGGGAAGATCAAAGAGAAAAATGCCTTTCTGGAACAACTTTTTGCAGAATCCGATACTGGGAAAAAAGGGCTCGATGAGATGTGCCTTGTGCTGAAATACTTGAAAACCCTTGAAATAGGGAATAGATTTGAGTTTGACCTCAGGCTTGCACGCGGACTCAACTACTATACCGGGACCATCATCGAGGTAATGGCCAGAGATTTAGCCATCGGCAGTTTGTGCGGAGGAGGCAGATACGATGACCTTACGGGCATCTTTGGTTTACCCGGCCTCTCCGGAGTCGGGATCTCATTTGGTGCAGACCGGATCTATGATGTCCTGATGAACCGCAATCTCTTCCCTGATGCCATCCGGTCGACCACCCGTTTGCTCCTTGCGAATTTCGGAGAGGAAGAGGAACGATACTCCATGCAATTGCTGCGAGAAGTCAGGAAAGCCGGAATTGCTGCTGAAATTTATCCCGATCCGGTTAAGCTAAAAAAGCAACTCGATTATGCCAATCGCAAGCAGATCCCCTTTGTTGCCCTTGCCGGCAAAGAAGAAATCGCTTCCGGGACGATAACACTGAAAAATATGAAAACCGGGGAACAAAAGTCTGTTCCCGCCAGCACGTTAATTGAATATATCCAATGAACAGGAATGAGCATGAATGACGAATGACAAGAATTACTCCCCAGCCCCCTCAAGGGGGAGTAAGTCCCCTTCATGGGATTTAGGGGCAAAAAATGACCTTATTACTAACAATAAACTTTTCCCCATGACCTATATAATTAACGGCGCAGGCCTCACCATAGAAGATGTGGTAAATGTAGCGCGCCATAACCAGAAAGTAGAATTGCACCCTGATGCTGTATCACGTATCCACAGATGCCGTGAGATGCTTGAAAAAAAGATCCTGGCAGGAGAAATCATGTACGGGGTAAACACCGGAATCGGAGAATTTTCAGAAGTTGTTCTCAACGACAACCAGGTAAAAGATTTCCAGAAATATCTGGTTTATAACCATGCCGCCGGGATCGGAGATCCAATGCCCCTGGAGTGGGTTCGGGGAGCCATGCTGGGCCGTATCAACGTGCATGCCCATGGAAATTCGGGTTCCCGCCTGGAAATTACCCAAACCCTGGTAGATATGCTCAACAAAGGGGTCACTCCCTATGTATGCCAAAAAGGCTCTGTTGGTGCCTGTGGCGACCTCGCCCCGATGTCTCAGATCGCCTTGTTGATGATGGGCGAAGGGCATGCTTATTATAAAGGTGAGATTCTCACAGGCAAAGAGGCGCTCGACCGTGCCGGCATCCCTGTCCCCGGGTTGAAAGCCCGCGATGGTTTGGCTACTATCAATGGATCCAACGTATTGACAGCCATGAGCGCGATTTTCCTCTACGATGCAAACAGGTGGATGAAACAGGCAGAAATTGCCGCTTCAATGTCGCTGGAAGCGATGAAAGCAAATATGAAGCCCTACAATCCGAGGCTGCATGAAGTGCGTGGTTTCAAAGGAGCCATCCGGAGTGCGGCCGCCATATTGAAGTGCGTGAAAGGAGGAGGTCTCTATGAAGGAACGATCAAATGTAAAGTCCAGGATGCCTATTCGATGCGCTCCACCCCGCAGGTGATCGGAGCCGCACATGATGCTCTGGCCTATGCCCGTTCGCAGGTTGAAATTGAACTGAATGGTGTGGGCGATAACCCCGTTTTCTTCCCAGAAGAGGATATGCAACTTTCAGGAGCCAATTTCCAGGGATCACCGGTATCTGTCCCGATGGATATGGCAGGTATAGTGGTCACCATGGTGAGCGTTATGTCGGAACGGAGGATGAACCGGCTGAATAACCCGGCACTGAGCGTAGGGCTTCCGGCTTTCCTGACCAAAGGAGCCGGCATGTTCAGTGGTTTGATGCTGAGCCAGTATACTGCCGATATGCAGATCGTAGAGCAACGGATCCTATCCGCTCCAGCCTCCATCCAGTCGATTCCAGCTGCAGCCGATCAAGAGGACTTTGTCTCTATGGGAATGAACACGGCCCTGAAAAACTTCCAGATCCTTGACAATGCCTATGGGATTCTCGGAATCGAGATCATGGCTGCCGCCCAGGCCCTCGATTTCAGGGAATATAAATTCGGAGCCGGAACAGTAAAAGCAAAAGAGGTGGTAAGGCGCCATGTTGATTTCCTCGACATCGACCGTCCGTTATACCCTGACCATAATAAGATGAAAGAACTGGTTAAGTCGTGTGAAATCCTGGAAGAGGTTGAGGCGCTCGTAGGAGATCTGGGTTAAAAAGTATGAGAGTATGAGAGTATGAGAGTATAAATGCATGCAATCAATGGCAATTCATGTGCAATTATTAATATCTTTGATCATCATAAATAAATTTAACCATGGAAACAACAGCTGAGGCTTATCCCTGGATCGCACTCGTGATTGCAATCCTGATTCCGATTATTATCATTAGCATCTCCATTTTGATCCTGGAGATTGTTGCCCTTTGGTTCGTTCTCGAAAAAGCGGGTGAACCCGGTTGGGCTGCCATCATCCCAATCTACAATTACCTAATGGTGATTAAGATAGCCGGGAAGCCCTGGTGGTTTATCTTGATTATGCTCATCCCTTTTGTAAACATTGTGATTTATATCATCATCCTGAATGGACTCTCCAAAAGTTTCGGGAAAGATGAAGCATTTACGGTCGGGCTCTTTTTCCTCCGTTTTATCTTCCTGCCTATCCTTGGATTTGGCAAATCACAGTATGTGGGAGATAAATCCAATTTCTCTTAAATTACCATACATTGATGGACGAACAGCCTCTGCTTCCCGAAGTATCGACTGACCCTAACCGATCCCGGTTACTGACTATTCTATGTATTCTCACCTTCATCGGGAGTGGGTTGAACGCTTTTTCAAGCTTATTCATCGCAGGCTTCTTTGACACTTTCGTTGTGGTAGCTGAAGAGATCCTGGAGAGACTAAACCTTCCGGAGATGGATATGCTGTTGAACGCAACACCAGAATTCTTTTTTATTACCGGACTGTTATATATCGTATCCATCACCGGAGCTGTCATGATGTGGCGGTTGCGGAAAGTCGGGTTCCATGTCTATACAGTTGCACAGATTTTACTGTTGATTGCACCCATGTATTTCCTGAAATTACCCAGTCCTTCCATCATCGAACTACTCTTTTCAGGTTTGTTTATCATTTTGTATAGTTCCCAGTTGAAACAGATGCACTAAACAATGGCAACAGTAAACACTAATGGTTCCGGCGGACAAGAGAAGCAAGCAGGGAAACGGCCTCTCCTTCTTTCAGTTCTTTGTCTCTTTGCCTGGATCTATTACGGCATCATGGCATTACTTTGTTTGCTGGCCCTATTCTATTCGGGCTGGATCACAGAGGTTATAAACCAGTATATCCCTGACAGGACCTGGTCAGCAACACAGGTGACGCTGCTTTTTTTGGGCTTGTTTTTACTTCATGCCACCGCTTTCTCCGGCATCATTCTTCTTTGGAACATCCGCCAGATAGGCTACTACCTTTTCTCGGTCCCTACTATTCTGATCACCGTTTTTCATCTCTTCCGGCCCGAAATACCATGGTTTTCAACAGCGGTTTATGCACTGTTGATTATCCTCTTCGGTTTCTTTTACAAAAAATTGAAAAATCTATCGGGTGTAAGTAATTGAATTTGTTGGCAAAAGATTTTTTTTTTAATTTTTTGTTAAATTTATGTTAAAAAAAATTGTTTCTTAATTGATTTAGTTGTTAACTTGCATCCGGATTCATAACAACCTGATTAACTAATTTGATTAATTGGTTTCTTTATATGGTTAAATCAGGAACCATATTGTAGTTACTCTCATTTATTAGAATGTTGTTCGTCTTTACTGATTAGTAAACCATTTACAAATCAAAACCAAAAATTATGAGAAAATTTACTATGATCCTTGCCCTACTATTATTTGTAGGATTGCAAGGAGTGTTTGCACAAACACGAACCATAACCGGTACGGTTACATCATCTGATGATGGCAGCTCGATTCCGGGAGTGACCGTGTTGGTAAAAGGTACGACAATAGGTACCACGACTGATTTGGACGGGAACTACACGTTAGCCGTTCCGACAGAGTACAACACACTTATCTTCTCCTTTGTTGGAATGAAGAGCCTGGAAGTTGAATTGGGCAAATCCAACACCATCAACATTTCGATGGAATCAGATGTTCTGGTTATGGATGAAGTGGTAATCACTGCTCTCGGCATTCCGAGGGAGAAAAAGTCTCTTGGGTACTCAACCCAGGAAGTACAGGGTGACCAGGTTAGCATGGTCAAACAAGATAACTTTGTAAATTCCCTGGCAGGACAAGTCGCAGGTTTAAATGTGACTTCAACCACCAATTTGGGTGGTTCCACAAATGTCCTGTTACGTGGCGCTAAATCGTTGACAGGCGACAACCAGGCCCTATTTGTTGTGGACGGTGTCCCTGTAAATAACGATGTAACAAACACGCGTGCTCAGGAACAGGCTGGAACAGGTTACGACTTTGGTAATGCTGCTTCGGATATCAATCCTGAAAATATCGCGAGCATTAACGTGTTGAAAGGTGCAGCTGCAACAGCATTGTACGGTTCGCGGGCTGCAAACGGTGTGATCATGATCACCACTAAAAAAGGGAAACAAGCTACAGGAATGGTGAGAAAAGGCGCTGGCGTGACGTTCAGTACCAGTGCATCCATTGGTTTTGTTGACAGATCTACTTTTATTCGTTACCAGAAAGATTACGGTGCTGGTTACGGACAATACTACTATGGCCCGGGAGACTATTGGTATGAAAGGTATATCAATGCCGATAATACAATCACCGTTGATCCTACCTATGCCGGGCAACCGACTACCCAATGGGTTGTAACTTCTGAGGATGCTTCCTATGGCGCCCCGTTTGATGGCAGCATGGTTTACCAATGGGATGCTGTTGACCCCGAGTCACCGAATTTCCTCAAGGCCACTCCATACACCGTGGCTGCAAACGATCCCGTTACCTTTTTTGAAAAACCGTTGACGTTTGTTAATACGCTTTCCATCGAGAATGCTTTCAAAGGTGGCACATATAGGTTATCCTACACAAACTATACACAAAACGGTTTGATGCCGAACAGTAAACTGGAAAAAAACAATGTAATGTTGAGCGGAACCTGGAACGTAAACGACAGGTTAACTGTTGCAGGATACGGAAACTACTCAATTAACACGGCAAAAGGTCGTAACTCAACCGGTTATAATGATAACATCATGGGTTCGATGCGTCAATGGTGGCAAACCAACGTTGACATTCAGCAGCAGAAGGACATGTATGAGCTTACTGATCGTAATGTAACCTGGAACTACTCTGACCCCTCTGATGCAAATCCCATTTACTGGGATAACCCATATTGGACAAGGTATCAAAACTATGAATCCGACAGGCGGAACCGCTTTATCGGAAACGTGGGTGTCACCTATAAAATCGCTGAATGGTTAAACATTTTTGGCCGGATTTCAGTTGACACATACTCCGAACTCCAGGAAGAAAGAAGAGCTGTTGGTAGTGTACCTGGTACGTTTGGCATTGGCACCGGGCCTGACGGCAGTATCGGCAGGAGTGATCAGGGATCTGGTTACCTGAGAAGGGATATTACCTTCAGTGAGTATAACTATGATGTCATGGCTAACTTTAACAAGAATCTGTCGAAATCTTTTAACCTGAAAGCTATTTTGGGGATGAATATCAGGCAGACAAAATACAACCGACTGATTTCAGCTACCAGCGGAGGCTTAGCCGTTCCTGAACTCTATTCATTACAAAACAGCGCCGGCCCGTTGCCCCTCTCTAAAGAGCTTGCTTCAATAGTTAGAGTTTACGGTATTTATGCCAGCGCTTCACTAGGATTTAAAAACTACCTTTATCTGGATGGTACGATCAGAAGAGACCAATCTTCAACGCTGCCGGCAGATAATAATTCTTACTATTATCCCTCCGTTTCCGGTAACTTCATCTTTTCCAATGTAATCCCTAACGCAAAATGGCTCTCCTTTGGAAAAATCAGGTTGAATTATGCGCAGGTAGGTAATAGCCCCGATTTTGATCAGCTTGTTGATAATTACCTTGTATTATCTCCATTCAACGGGTTGACAACAGCGGTTCCAACTACACAGAAAAACCCTGAGTTGAAACCTGAAAACACCAAAAGCATTGAAGGTGGTCTTGAAATGTACTTCCTCGGCAAACGACTTGGTTTTGACCTGGCATTGTATAAAACCAATACCATCAATCAAATTCTGCCACTTCCGGTTTCAACCAGCACAGGTTATAACATTAAAATCATCAATGCTGGTGAAATCCAAAATAGTGGGATCGAATTTGTTCTCCATGCAACGCCAATTAAAACAAAGAACTTCAAATGGGATATTACGTTGAACTGGTCAAAGAACTATAACAAAGTTCTTAGCCTGCTGGAGGGTGTTGACAACCTGCAGTTAGGAAGATTCCAGGGAGGTGTTTCCATCAATGCAATGGTTGGACAGCCCTATGGTACAATCTACGGAACAGATTTTATTTATAATGATGATGGAGAGAAGATCGTAGATTCAACAAACGGGAGATACTTGAGAACAGCCACTTCTGACCAAGTGATAGGGAACGTTAACCCCGATTGGCAAGGTGGTTTGTTAAACTCCCTATCCTATAAAAACTGGTCATTCTCTTTCTTAATCGATTTCCAGAAAGGTGGAGACATCTTCTCACTTGACATGTATTATGGATTGGCCACCGGTTTATATGAAGAGACCTCTTATACGAACGACCTTGGCAATCCTGTCAGAGATCCGCTTACATATATCAATAATGATCCTGCCCAAGGATATGCAGCCGATTGCGGTGGATTTATCAATGAAGGTGTAAATCAGGACGGCTCAGTCAACGCAACCAGGATAGCTGCTTCCAACTATGGCTCCTTCGGGTATGCCCGACTTCCGAATGCAGCCTTTGTGTATGATGCAAGCTATGTCAAACTGAGGCATATCGCGTTGTCGTATACAATCCCTGCCAAAGTATTGAAAAATACATTTATTACGGGGATAACTCTAACAGCCGTGGCTTCGAATGTTTTAATCATCTTTAAAAACCTGCCTCATGCAGATCCTGAATCAGGATTGGGAGCAGGGAACTTGCAAGGATATACAACAGGGTCACTGCCTACGACACGTGATTTTAGCTTAAACTTAAAATTCACCTTCTAAGATAAAAAGTTATGAAAAACATAGTAGCAATTATATTGACATTCCTGGTGTTTTCGTCTTGTACGAAACTCGAGGAGCTAAATGTTAACATAAAAGATCCAACGAACGTTCCCGGAGAATCCTTATTCATAGGGGCCCAGTTAGCTCTTTCCAACGGCATGACTACGCCAAATGTTAACCGAAACAATTTCCGCATGTATGTCCAGCAATGGACTGAAACTACCTATATTGATGAAGCCAATTACGATATCACAACCCGTCCGATTCCTGGCAATTTCTGGAATATTTTGTACAGAGATGTTCTGATGAATCTAAAGGAATCTGCAAAAGTGTTAGCGGAAACAGGAACACTGCCTGGCGATGGCGCTGCTGTCCTCACAAACAAGCTTGCCATTACTGAGGTTCTGGCCGTTTATTCGTATGCCGTGCTTGTTGAAACGTTTGGGGATGTCCCCTATACCGAAGCATTGGATGCTGCCGTTTTACTGCCCAAATATGATGATGGCCTTACCATTTACAAAGATCTGATTGTCAGGCTTTCTGCCGCAATTGCATCGATGGATCAGGCACAGGCTAGTTTTGGAAGTGCAGATAATATGTTCTACGGCGATGTTAGTAAGTGGTATAAATTTGCCAATTCCCTGAAATTAAGGATGGGCATGCTTTTGGCTGATGTGGATAATGCACTGGCTGCCACAACTGTTGCTGATGCTGTTACAGCAGGAGTCATCACATCGAATAGCGACAATGCGTTAATGGCTTATATGAGTTCTCAGCCTAACAACAACCCCGTTAACGAAAATCTGGTACTCAGTGGCAGAAATGACTTTGTGGGGGCAAACACGTTTATAGATGTGCTGAACGATTTAACTGATCCCAGGCTGCCGTTTTATTTTACCACAGTTGGGGATCCTCCGGCATATATCGGAGGACTTTACGGTGAGTCTAACGACTTCAGCCAATTTTCGCATGTTGCTCCAGCCCTTACAGAAGCTGTTTACCCGTCAGATTTCTTTGATCTGGCCGAAGTTGAATTTTTATTGGCTGAAGGAGCCGAGAGAGGTTTCAGCGTAGGTGGAACTGCTGAAGCGCATTATAATGCTGGAATCAGGGCCTCCATTGAATCCTATGGAGGTACTCCTGCTGAAGCTGATGCATACCTGGCTCAAACGAATGTGGCTTATGCAACTGCTCAAGGCACATGGCAAGAGAAAATTGGTATTCAAAAATGGATCGCTCTCTATAATCGTGGGTTTGAGGGTTGGACTGCCTGGAGAATGTTAGATTATCCAGTACTTGTTCCTCCTCCTGATGCCGAAAGTGTTGTTCCATTGCGGTTAACATATCCAACTGCAGAACAAACCTTAAATGGTGCAAACCGTGCAGCTGCTGCAGCTGCTATTGGTGGAGATGATGTTGGAACAAAACTGTTCTGGGATAAATATTAAATTTATTCTCCATTTAGAAAAAAAGAGGCTGTCTCAAAAATGAGACAGCCTCTTTTTTTCTAAATCCGGCCCTGTTCCCGATTCCAGGCAATGGTCTCCTTTAACCCCCGCTCCAAGTCGTATTGTGGAGAAAAATGCAGGTCCCTAAAACAAGATGTAGGATCGCATTGCCAGTTCATACTTCCCATAATAGCCACTTTCTCCCGGTTTAAAAGGGGAACCTTTCCGAAAGGACGATACGCAAACTCCAGAATTCCAGCCAGAAGACGAACAACAGGAAGTGGCACTATCACTTGAATAGCCTTCTTCCTCAGGATTTTCTTCACCAGGGACGAAAACTCCCTGACCGAATAATTACGGCCATCCGAGGCCACCCAGATTTTATTGAAGCAGTCAGAATTCATGGCCTCATAAATCAGGTTGACAAGATCAGTGATATAGAGAAAACTTACCCTCTGCCCGGCACACCCTGCGTAAAACTCAAAGCCCTTATTCAGATTCCGGTAAACTGCCAGGTAATCAGTTTCCCGTGGGCCATACACACCCGTGGGCCGTAGTATCAGACAGGGAAAATCGAATTTGGATTGGAGGTAAACCTCCGCAGCCCGTTTGCTCCTCCCATACATATCAATCGGATGGGGTGGCGTTTCATCAGAGATAGGATGCATGGTAATCGGATCGCCTGGTCCTATAGCAGCAAGAGAGCTGATATAGACAAACTTCTCGGGAACCAACCCGGTCGCTTCCAATGCTTCAACCAGGTTTTGCGTAAAGAGATTGTTGACGAGATCGAACTCCTCACCATTGCGAGCCCTTGTAGTACCAGCATTATGAATGATAAAATCAAACCGTATTCCATTGGTCTTCAATGCTGCTAGCTGACTAGCCAAACTTTCAGGGGAAGGATAATCCAGTTCCAGAAACCGAATGCGGGTATCGGTAAGATATCTTCGTGAACTTGTTTTTCTAACAGCAGCGTATACCTCATACCCCCTGCTCAGACCCTGCTCTACCAGATGGCTGCCAATAAAACCACTCGCCCCGGTTATTAGAATGCTTTTCGCTTTTCGCATTTCGCTTTTCGCTACCTCGCTACTTAAAATTGTTTAATCCAAACCCTGCGGAGCACATTCTGATTCGCCGGAAAGCTTTTCCAGATCGACAACGCCTTCGAGTTCTCCTCCAGTTGGGGGCTTGAGATAGCTTTTTTAATTCCGAAATCGAGGTAAGCCTTATTCATTTCATAGAAGAACAGTGCGGCAACTCCCTTCCCATGATAATCGGGATGAACTCCAAGCAGGTACATGTCGATAATCTCATTATTCCGCATTGCCTTAAGCAAATGATACCAGCCAAAAGGGAACAAACGGCCGTTGGACTTCTGGAGTGCATAGGTAAGGTTCGGTAGCGAAATGCCAAAGCCAACGATATCATCTTGCTCATTAACGACAAAGGAGATAAACTCGGGACGGATGAACCCAAAATACTGTTTGGTATAGGCATCCATTTGTTCGTTGGTCAGAGAAGCGAATCCATAAAGCTCATCAAAGGCAATATTGAGCATCCTGAACATCTTCCGGGCATAGGGGAGTAACTCCTTCTTTTTCTTGGTCTTCACCACATGCACATTATAACGCTTCTCTACCAGAGTCTTTGTTTTTTCAAATTTTTCGGGAATAGGCGGAATATCAAACTCATATTGTACCCAGTCGGCTGCCTTGACAAATCCCATCCGTTCCATATGGACCGGGTAATAGGGGTCATTGTAGATGGAAGTTATAATGGCTAACTGATCAAACCCCTCAATCAACATGCCTTCGTTATCCATATCGGAAAACCCCAGTGGCCCATGAATACCTGTCATCCCCTTCTCCTTTCCCCAGGCAACGACCGTTTCGATGAGTTTATCTGAGACCTCCGGATCATCAATGAAATCGATCCATCCAAAACGTACCAGGTTCTCTCCCCATCGCTCATTCGCTTTATGATTGATCAGTCCTGCAATCCGTCCTACAGGGCTTTTATCCCGGTAAGCAATCCAGTATTCAGCTTCGCAATGAGCAAATGCAGGGTTTTTATCTTTACGGAGTGTCTTGATTTCATCCATCCATAACGGTGGACACCAGTAAGGGTTTCCCTTGTATAACCGAAACTGAAAATCGATAAATCTGTTCAGATCCCGTTGATTTTTTACCTGTCTAATTTCCAGTTCCATGGTGGATCATTATAAGATTAGGGTATGATCTCCAGCTTTTTTCCGAGACGATGGAATGAGTCCAACGCCTTGTCAATCTGCGCTTTTGTATGTGTAGCCATCAGGGAAAACCGGATCATAGCTGCATCTTTGTTTACTGCAGGTGCTATTACCGGATTGACAAAAATCCCTTCATCCTGAAGCATCCGGGTAAGCATCAATGTTTTCATGGTATCCCGCACAAAAACCGGGATAATGGGAGTGACAGTATTTCCAATATCAAATCCAAGACTCCTGAAGCGGTCTATGGTGTAATGGGTCAAAGACCAGAGATTTTCAATCCGTTCTGGTTCCTGTCTGATGATCTCCAGGGCAGCCAGCACGCTGGCTGCCGAAGCAGGTGTTATGCTGGCAGAGAAGATCAAAGAACGGGAGTGGTGCTTGATATAGTTGATGGTGTCCCCGTCACTGGCGATAAAACCTCCGATAGAAGCAAGAGATTTCGAAAAAGTTCCCATGATCAGGTCTACCTGGTCGGTAAGCCCGAAATGAGAAGCTGTACCGGCTCCATGCAGACCCAGAACCCCGATCGAATGGGCATCATCAACCATGACTGTAGCATTGTAACGCTCAGCCAGTTTGACGATTTCAGGCAGATTTGCGATATCCCCATCCATACTGAATACCCCGTCAACTACAATCAGTTTGATCCTATCAGGCTTGCACCGTATCAGCATTTTTTCGAGGGAAGCCATATCATTATGACGAAACTTTAACACCCGTGAGAAGGAAAGCCGGGTAGCTTCAATGATTGAAGCGTGGTTCAACTCATCAATCAGGATATAGTCATTGCGCGTGGTTACTGTCGGTATGACTCCTTGATTTACCTGAAATCCTGTACTATATACCAGTGAAGCCTCTTTTCCAACAAATTCCGCCAGCTGGCTTTCAAGTTCTATATGAATGTCAAGTGTACCGTTCAGAAACCTCGAGCCGGCACATCCTGATCCATACTTCTTGATGGCTGCAATAGAAGCCTCCTTAATCTTGGGATGAGTGGTTAGTCCCAGGTAACTGTTGGAACCGAACATGAGGATCGATTTCCCGTTCATCGATACCACAGTCTCCTGCTCGGAATCAATCACCCGAAAAAATGGGTAGAGGCCAATCCGCTCCGCTTCCTGGGGTTCTCTGTAGCCAGATGTCTTTTGTTGTAAAAGCCTCATAATAGCGAGTTAAAGATCTGTAATAATGGATAGGAAGTAATGCTAAATTAAGCCAAGTTGCGCTGATTGAGGTCAGCAAACTCTTTCCCTGCTTTCAAAGCTCTCAGGTTCCATTCAACCACAGGTTCTCCTTTCTTATTGAATATAAAACGAATGGCATTTTCAAGAAGCTCGAAATCCATCCCAAGGAAAGGAGCTGACGCACCGAGGATCACAATATTGGCAGCTTTTAACGATCCCGCCTCTTTCGCCATCGTATCAGCATCCAAAAGGAGATGGTGAGGAATCCCCCTGATAGCATTCAGGATCTCTTCTATGTCGGGGTAGTTGTAAATATTATTAAAAGGCCTTGAACTGGAAATCAGCCATCCATTCCTGGATAAAAATGGCAGATAACGAAGGGATTCCAATGGCTCGACTGCAATAATCAGGTCGGCTTGTCCAAAGGGGATAAGATCGGAAGCAATCTCATTATGCGAGATCCTTAAATTCGACATCACATCCCCACCGCGTTGGCTCATTCCATGAACTTCAGACTGTTTCAGAAACATACCCTGTTCCAGGGCAGTATAGCCGATTACGGCAGCAATGGAGAGAATCCCCTGCCCACCGACACCTGCCAGGATGATATCTTTTTTCATGGGGTTGCGGTTGGTTTATTCTTGAACTTATCCCTCATCCGTTTATTGATAGCAACGATGCACTCCCGGCGGGGAATGATGACCGACACGCCCTGATAGGCCAGCTCCTCTTCCAGGATCTGGACAAAATCTTCATGATATTTCTTCAGGGGACGGATCACACGGATATGATCCTCCTCAACACCCAGCCCTTTACAGATATCTTCAAGCCTTCCCATAGCGGCTGAATTCTGTCCACCGGTCATCGCCGTAGTGGCGTTGTCTAGGATAAGTACCGTAATGGGTGTCTTTTCTACTATAGCATCCAGCAAACCAGTCATGCCGGAGTGGGTAAATGTTGAATCGCCGATAACAGCTACAGCAGGGTTCATCCCCGCATCAGCAGCTCCTTTGGCCATGGTGATGGAAGCTCCCATATCCACACAGGAGTTAATTGCCTCATATGGATGCAGTGCCCCTAATGTATAACATCCGATATCGGAGAAAACACGGCCTTTCTCCAGGGTCGAGAGTGCCTGGTTGAGAGCATTATAGGAGTCGATGTGCGGACAACCGGAACAGAGCATAGGAGGCCGGCCAACTACCAGATTAGGAATCGGCAGTCCAAACGTGTTTTCCTTTCCGAGTGCATCCGCCAGAATGTTGGGATTGAGTTCTCCATCGCGGGGGATGGTGCCATCAAGGCGCCCTTTTACCTTCAACCCAATACCAAGGTAGCCTTTCAGCAGCTCCTCCACCATCGGGTACCCATCCTCAACCACCAGGATCTCATCGCAATCATCAGCCATTTTCTCGATCAACTTCTTAGGAAGAGGGTATTGGCCGATCTTCAGAACGGGGAAAGGGACCTTCCCATCCGGATAATTCTCCATCAGGTAATTATAAGCCAACCCGCATACAATGATACCTGTTGAGCTATCATGGCCATCAATATAAACATTAAAAGGTGACTCTTCCGATTCACTGATAAAATGGGCATGGTTGTTCAATAAGTGTTTGTATCGTTTCCGGGCTATGGCCGGCAGAAGAACGAACTGGCGCAGATCTGAAGGGAGGTGTAATTCATTTTGTTTCCGTACCTCTCTTCTCACAATACCAGCCCGTGAATGCGCCATCCGTGTTGTGATTCGCATAAGCACCGGAATGAGGTATTTTTCAGAGAGGTCGAATCCGTAATGTACCATATCGTAAGCCTCTTGTTGGTTGGAAGGCTCCAGGATAGGTACCAGGGCAAATTTTCCAAAAAAGCGGGAATCCTGTTCATTCTGTGAAGAGTGCATGGATGGGTCGTCGGCCGAAACTACGATCAAACCTCCATTCGCGCCCGTTATCGCTGAATTGATAAAAGGATCTGCAGCAACATTAAGTCCAACATGCTTCATACAAACCATTGCCCGCTTACCTGCATAGGACATGCCCAAAGCTGTCTCCATTGCAGTCTTCTCATTGGCCGACCACTTGGAATGAATCCCATGCTCATGGGCATACTTCGACTTCTGAACAAATTCGGTAATTTCAGTAGAAGGAGTTCCAGGGTAAGCATAGATTCCCGAGAGACCGGCATCAAGGGCTCCCTGTGCAATCGCTTCATCCCCCAGCAATAATAATTTCTGCATAAAACAAAGTCTTAGTAACGCAAGACAAACCTACGTACATTTTAGAAATTACACAACTGTTGTTGAAATTTTTAACGCTTTTTGTATCTTTGAATCCACTGATATTTTTGGTGAATCCCACATGGAGTATAAAGACTATTATAAAATACTTGGTATCTCTAAAACAGCTACTCAGGATGAGATCAAGAAAAGCTACCGAAAGCTTGCAGTAAAGTACCACCCTGATAAAAACCAGGGGAATAAGGAGTCGGAAGACCGGTTCAAAGAGATCGGGGAGGCATACGAAGTGCTGAAGGATCCTGAGAAACGGAAAAAGTATGATAAACTCGGTGTAAACTGGAAACAACATGAATATGCCGGAGCAGATGGCGGATTCGACTATGCTCAATGGGCACAACAGCAAGGCGGACGGCATCAGCGCTCTCAGCAGCAATCAACCTCTGCCTTCGAAGGAGGAGATTTCTCCGATTTCTTCAACACCTTCTTTAGTGGAGGCTTCAGCGGAGGCGCCCAATATGC
Source organism: uncultured Prolixibacteraceae bacterium (assembly GCA_964449285.1). Lineage (GTDB taxonomy): Bacteria > Bacteroidota > Bacteroidia > Bacteroidales > FEN-979 > QYOJ01. Next base: position 44,718 of record CAYUZX010000010.1, on the reverse strand, counting down.
CAATGCCCGGGATGTTCCTGGCAAAGGGCAGGACTACCAGGCCGATCTCTCAATTACACTGGCCGATGCCTACCTGGGAACTGAGGCAATGCTTACCCTGGACGGAGAGTCGATCAAAGCAACGATTCCAGCCGGCGTAAAAGATGGACAGATTCTGCGAATCAGGGGAAAAGGAGGGAAAGGGAGCGGGAGTCATGAGCGGGGCCATCTCTATATGAAAGTGACAATCAACCCAAACACAACGTTTGAGCGAAAAGGTGACAACCTTCATTGCGATGTGCATGTTCCTTTGTATCCTGCTGTGCTGGGCGGGAAAATTACAATTACAACATTAAAAGGAACAGTAACTATCAACATCCCAAAAGGAAGTCAGAACGGTAAAGTGTTACGATTGAAGGGCTTGGGCATGCCTCGCTTTGGAAAGAAACAGGAGTTCGGAGATCTCTATGCCAAAATCGTTATTGATATCCCTCAGCATTTGAATGAAGAAGAGTTGTCGCTCTTTCAAAAACTGGCCAATTTAAGACCTGTGTCATGACATCCTATAACAATCTGATACCGTATGAACTGGATCAGCCTTCCCGCGTGATTCTGGAGTTCATTGAGGCAGTGGATACGTCCGGCCTCAGATACCTCTCATGCGACCTGCTGGAGAGGTTGGAGATGGCAGACGAACACCTGCTGGATGCTGCCATTGAACGCGCTATCAATGCATGCATTGCGCTATCAATCCCTTCCCGGAAACACTTCCGGCGTGTTTTCATCATCAAACAAAACGAGATCCACAGGGGATGGAAGTTATCAGCACTTGGTTGTTACCTGACAGTTGTGAATGAAGATCCATCACATCCCATGGTCGCCCAATTTCAGGCATTTCTTTTTTAACTGAATGATTTTTTCTATTTTTGCCCAGCTTTATCAACCCTGACCTTACACACTCGATATGAAGTCTTTCCACTCTCTTTACCTCACTGTTTCTTTGAGTGTACTCGGTATTCTCTTCTCTGCTTCCCTAATGGCACAGTTTGGAACTGTACGTGGATTCGTCTATGAAAAGGAGACCGGTGAACCTGTTATCTTCACTAATGTCTATTTTTATAAAACCTCAATGGGTGCACCTACCGACGAAAACGGCTACTTCGCCATCACGCGTATTCCGCCAGGAGACTATCTCCTGATGGTTACCTACATTGGGTTTGACTCTCTTCAGATCCCATTGACGATCAAAGCCGATGAACTGATTACTAAGAAACTATACCTGAAAGCCGGGTCAGTGAACCTTGGGGAGGTCAACATTTCCGCTGCCAGGCAGGATAAGCAAAGCGAAACACAGACTTCCATCATCAAAGTGACACCGAAAGAGATTCAAAAGATCCCATCAATGGGTGGCCAGCCAGACCTGGCCCAGTATCTTACCGTGTTGCCCGGAGTCATTTTTTCGGGCGACCAGGGAGGACAACTCTATATCCGTGGAGGCCCTCCTGTGCAAAACAAAGTGCTTTATGATGGAATGATTGTCTACAACCCATTTCACTCCATTGGGCTCTTCTCGGTATTTGATGTTGATATATTGAAAAATGTCGATGTCTATACGGGTGGCTTCAATGCCGAATACGGGGGACGAATCTCCTCTATCATGGATATCTCTACTCGCGACGGGAACAAAAACCGGTTTGGGGGCAAGCTGGATATCAGTACATTCGGGGCCAAAGCCCTATTGGAAGGGCCCATTGCCCGCCAGAAGAATGAAAACTCTGCCAGCGCCTCTTTCATCCTGTCGGTAAAGAATTCATACCTGGATAAAAGTTCAAAAATATTTTACTCCTACCTGGATCAGAAGCTTCCTTACAGCTACCTGGATATCTATGGGAAGATCTCTGTTAATGCACCCAACGGGAGTAAAATCAATTTATTCGGATTCAATTTCTCCGATATGGCTACGTTGCAAGGATATAATTTTGATAACTCCGTCATTACGGAAGTGCCGGTAAGCTATAATTGGGACTCTTATGGAGGCGGCGGGAACTTCATCGTAATCCCCGGTAAATCTGCTGTGCTGCTTGAAGGAAACTTTGCTTACTCCTACTACAAGGTGAACATGGATGAACCCAATAAAGCGCCCCGGTCTTCCAGTATATCCGGGTTCAACGGCGGGCTTCAGTTTACATACTTTTTTGGAAAAAATGCCCTGAAATATGGTCTTGAGCTTTCGGGATACAAAACTGTCTTTGATTTTTATAACACCCTCAACCGAAACATCGATATCACTCAAAATTCTACGGAAATTGACTTATTTGTGAAGTTTAAGTGGATTATCGGAAAGTTTATCTTTGAACCCGGTATACGGGGACAATACTACGCCTCCCTCTCCACCTTCTCTCCTGAACCACGACTGGCAGTTAAATATAACGTTACGAAGAATTTCAGGCTGAAGGCAGCAGGAGGATATTACACCCAGAACCTGATCAGCACAACCAATGATCTCGATGTGGTGAATCTCTTCTATGGTTTCCTTACCGGCCCCGAGAATTTGCCGAAAAAGTTCAATGGGAAAGATGTTAAAAACAAACTTCAGCAGGCCTGGCATGCCATCTTTGGTTTTGAGTGGGATATAACCAACAATCTTAGCCTTAACGTGGAAGGGTATTATAAGTACTACCCGCAATTAACGAACCTGAACCGGAACAAGTTGTTTGAAGATACCGAAGCAAATGCCGACCAGCCCGATTACCTGAAAAAGGATTTCATCGTTGAGACAGGAGATGCCGAAGGGATAGACTTCTCTTTAAAGTATGACCTTCGTAACTTCCATTTCTGGGGAACATACTCCCTGGGATATATTCACCGGTTTGATGGAATATCCACTTACGTTCCTCCGTTCGACAGGCGTCATAATGTAAACCTGATGGGCACCTATGCGTTTGGCAAGAAAAAGACATGGGAGCTGAACGTCAGGTATAACTACGGCTCTGGATTCCCTTTCACCCCTACCCAGGGATATTATGAAGAGTTGTTTTTTAATAATATAGGTACTCCCGTCACAATCATCAATGGATCGTTGGGGATCCTCTATGGCGATTATAATTCACACCGCCTTACTTACTATAGCCGTCTTGACCTCGACCTCAAAAAATCGTTCAATTTCGGAAAACGGATGAAACTGGAAATAGATGTCAGCGTAACGAACATGCTCAATGAGAAGAACGTCTTTTATGTCGACCGTATCACAAACACGATTGTATATCAGCTGCCGATCCTGCCTAGTCTGGGCTTAAGTTTCACTTTCTGATCCATGGCAACAACGGATCACATGGATATCTATTTACGGATTCTTTCGCTGATCGATTTTACAAGTTTGGAAGGTGCCGATTGCGACAAATCCATCATTTCACTCTGCCATAAAGCGATCTACTTTGGGGAGCAGGGCCTGCCGGTTCCGGCAGCGGTCTGTATCTTTTCACCTTTTATAAAAACTGCACGCCGTGAGCTTTCCGGCACTGGGATCCGGGTTGCCACTGTAGCCGGTGGATTCCCCCACGGGCAAGTTCCTATCCAGGCTAAACTGGAGGAAGTCACCTTTGCAATTGATCAAGGTGCCGACGAAGTCGACATTGTTTTCTCAAGGGGAGCCTTCATTGCCGGTAATCACCAGCAAGTGTTTGATGAGATAGCAGTCATCAGAGAATATTGTCAGGAGCAAACACTGAAAGTCATCCTGGAGACTGGGGAACTTAGCACGCTGAAATTGATCGCTGAAGCCTCCGATATGGCTCTCCGGGCAGGCGCCGATTTTATAAAAACATCTACCGGGAAAATTCCTGAAGGAGCGACAAAACAAGCTGTTGAGGGGATGCTCGGGCGAATTCGTAACTTTCATGCAAGTACCGGGGTCATGAAGGGAATCAAACCCTCCGGAGGGATCTCCGAACCTGAACACGCCCTGATATTCTATAATTTGGTTTCATCCACCCTGGGAGAGTCCTGGTTATCCAAAGAATACTTCCGGATCGGAGCTTCCAGGCTGGCAGGGAAACTGGCGGATAAAATTCTCCTGAAGCGAGAATGAAAAAGTGTATGTATCTTTACCTTATAATACTACCAGGTAAAAAGTTGATATGAAACAGACGATAACCCCTATACTTGTCATCCTGGCCCTTATGGCTATTGGCTTTTCATCATGTATAGATAATGATCCCACACCAGCGCCCACTGATGCTCGCCAAATCTTCACAGCCGTGTGGAGTGTAACAGAAACTGAAACACGCCTTACCTATGAAGTGAGTATTGAGATAGATCCCACATCTCAGAATGGAGGTGTATTTATCTACAACTTCGCCAACGCCGGGACCAGTAGCAACCCTGCTTATGCCTTTGTATCAGGGAACACAATCTCCCTCGAAGTTAACCAGATAATCGGAGATGGCTGGATCATCAATGGATCCGGAACCTTGTCGGGCTCCAAAATCAGTTGGCCCTACACACTGAATGATGGAGCCAACCTCCATTACATCTCTGCGGTATATACAAAACTTTAATTGGGAAGGGATTTCACGAAGTTTTTCTCCCTCGTTGTCAGTTCCCTGTTTACCTCTTCATAGATGTGGATGAAAAGGTCCGGATCGCTCCTGTAATAATCCAGGTTTTGCTGGTATCGCTCCCGGGTCACGCCAAATTTCTCAAATAAACCGGAGTAATAATATTCTCCCAGGCCAATTGTATTTGTTTCTTTGTTCTTCGCGATGAGTAAAGCTGCTTCAATGGTATGGGCATCTGCGAGCATCAGGATCATCTGGGCCTCCGGAATAATCGAATCCGTTTTGATCAGCAACGCCTTCTCAGGCTTGCGGTCAGGAACGCATGCAACAAGCAGCAGCAAAGGGAGGGCAATAAAAAAGTTCTTCATGAACGCTATTTCTTGCGGGCTGCGTACTCTTTGTTCAGCTGGTCCAGGACCTGTTGCGTGATATCGAGTTTGTTGCTGGCAGTGAGAATCTCACCTGCCGAACGGTAAGCCAGGATGTAATCATACCCAAATTGCTTGTTGAACCTTGCCAAAAAACTATTTACCGTATCCAGGAGCTGGATATTCATGTTGAACTCCTGTTCGGCAACCTGCTGAGTATAGCGCTCTTTTTTCTCCATCAGGGCCTGTTGTTTCGCCATAAGCTCCTGATATACAACCCGGGCCCGGTCTTCGGTGATGCTGTTCGTGGAGATTTGACGCTGAAAATCAGCAGCTTCCTTCTCCAGAGCTGTCTGTTCATTTATCACCTCGCGCTGAAGCCGGTTTCCGGTACTCTCCAGATTTTGTTTGAGTGTTTTTACAAATTCGTAATGTTCATTCAAGGTGTCGATGTTGACATATACGATTGTTGGGCCGGAAGGGAGGGTCACCTGGGTGGAGTCTCCTGAAACCATCAATGGTTCGCCGGATTTTTGTGATGTGAAAAATAAAATGTAGAGGACTAGAAGTCCAGCAAGTACGACAAGCAACAATACCGTATTCAGATTAATGGTTCGTTTTTCCATAGTTGATTAATTAATTTCCAAGTTCAGATATAAATTTGATTCTCATCATGCGGATCTCCTCCTCTGCATACTCATCCTCTCCGAGATCCTCAAGTGCTTTGCTAACCGAATCGGTTTCCGCCGTGCGAAAATAGTCGAAAATTTCCTCCTGGTGATAGGGATCTATGATTTCATCGATGTAATAGTTGATATCGATCTTTGTCCCGGCACTTACAATATGTTCGATCTCAGTAAGTAACTCTTCAAATGTCAGGTTCTTCGCAATCGCGATATCTGCCAGTGAGATCTTCCTGTCGATACTCTGGATGACGTATACTTTGAGTCCCGATTTATTGATCACCGATTTCACCACCATATCCATGGGCCGGATAATCTCATTCTCCTCCACATACTCTTTGATCAGGTCGAGAAAAGGTTTTCCGTATTTGAGCGCTTTTCCGGTTCCGACCCCGGTGATCTGTTTCATCTCTTCAGAAGTTATCGGATATTGTATCGCCATATCTTCCAGCGATGGATCCTGGAAGATGACAAACGGAGGAAGTTTCTCTTTCCTGGCAATCTGCTTGCGCAGGTCCTTCAACATGCTGAAAAGGGTTTTATCTGTCGTGCTGCTCTTCGAGCCCATGGCTTCCAGGAACTCTTCCTCTTCAGGATTTTCATAGTCATGGTCGTCGACCAGCATGACCGACCAGGGCTTTTTGAGAAACTTATGGCCTTCGGAATTCATCCTCAGGATGCCATAATTCTCGATATCCTTTGTTAGAAGCCGTTCGATCAGGCACTGACGTATCACGGCATTCCAGAACTTTTCATCTTTGTCGGCGCCTTTGCCGAATACATCAAGCTTGTTATGTTTGTAGTTCTTGACGGGAGTGGTCAGTTTGCCGATCAGTACATTGATCAGATGCTTGTGCTTCACCTGCTCTTTCATCGCCAGAATCGCCTCCAGGACTATTTGCATATGCTGCTTGCCCTCAAATTTTTTCTTTGGGTGGAGGCAGTTATCGCAGTTCTGGCAATTATCTTCCTTGAATATCTCGCCAAAATAGTGCAGGAGCTGCTTTCGGCGACATACTGAAGATTCGCTGTAGCTAACAGTTTCAAACAAAAGGTGTTTGGCAATCTCCTGTTCGGCTACGGTTTTCCCTTTCAGAAATTTCTCCAGTTTCAGGATGTCGTCATAGCTGTAGAAAGCAATGCAGTTTCCTTCGCCGTCGTCGCGCCCCGATCTTCCAGTCTCCTGGTAATATCCTTCAAGGCTCTTCGGCATATCGAAATGGATGACATAGCGTACGTCCGGCTTATCAATCCCCATTCCAAAAGCAATAGTGGCAACGATCACATCAACATGCTCCATTAAAAACCTGTCCTGGTTCTCCCTTCTCACTGAAGCATCCAGTCCGGCATGATAAGGAAGAGCCTTGATACCGTTGAGTACAAGAGATTCAGCCAGCTCCTCTACCTTTTTACGACTCAGGCAATATACGATGCCCGATTTTCCGGGATGGCTTTTGATGTATTTAATCACATCTTTCACCACCGTTTTGTTCTTAGGCCTCACTTCATAGTAAAGGTTAGGCCGATTGAAGGATGACTTGAAAACCGCGGCATCCATCATTCCCAGGTTCTTCTGGATGTCCTGCTGGACTTTGGGAGTAGCCGTTGCCGTAAGTGCGATGACCGGCACCTTTTGACCTATCGCCTCGATGATGGGCCGTAACCGACGGTATTCTGGCCGGAAATCATGTCCCCACTCAGAGATACAGTGTGCTTCATCAATGGCATAAAACGAAATCTTGATATTTTTCAGGAATTCGATGTTATCTTCTTTTGTGATAGTCTCCGGAGCAACGTATAATAATTTTGTCTTCCCACAAGTGATATCTTTCTTTACCTGAAGGATCTCCTGACGCGAAAGGGAGGAGTTCATAAAATGAGCCACCTCCTCTTCGGTCCCAAAGCTGCGCATCGAGTCAACCTGATTTTTCATGAGTGCAATCAGTGGGGAGACGATGATAGCTGTTCCTTCCTGAATGATGGCCGGAAGCTGATAACACAGTGATTTCCCTCCACCTGTAGGCATGATGACAAATGTATCCTTCTGTGCAAGAACATTGTTGATGATAGCCTCCTGATTGCCTTTGAAGGTATCGAATCCAAATACTCTCTTCAAGGCATCATGTAGATTGAGATCGCCCTTGCTAACCGCCATTGTAATTATCTGGTTAATTGTTTACTTTTGTTCGAGGTTCCTTGATTTATATAGAACTGAAGCCCTATATACAAATATAATCACAAATATTCCGAATCGACCAAATTTTTTAAAAAAATTGCACTTTGAAAAGTACAAATGATATCCGAGAATCTGCCCTAACAACGATTCGCAAGGAAGCAGAAGCCATCACCGGACTTCTCTCTTCTATTGACGAGAACTTCATTCAATGTGTTAACATAATCCTTCATGCCGGTGGACGTGTAATTGTAACCGGCATTGGAAAAAGCGCGATCATCGGGCAAAAGATCGTTGCTACTTTCAATTCCACAGGAACGCCCTCTGTCTTTATGCATGCAGCCGATGCCATCCATGGAGACTTAGGGATCATCCAGATTGAGGATGTCGTCCTCTGTCTCTCCAAAAGCGGTGAGACACCGGAAATAAAAATCCTTGTTCCCCTGATAAAAAAGAACGGGAACCCATTACTCGCTATTGTTGGCAACCCCAATTCTTATCTTGCCACTCAAGCAAATTATAGAATCGACACGTCAGTTCCACAGGAAGCCTGCCCGAATAATCTAGCTCCCACCTCCAGCACAACAGCCCAAATGGTTATGGGTGATGCTCTGGCTATTTGCCTGCTTGAGAGCCGTGGTTTTACAGCCAGTGATTTTGCCAAATTTCACCCGGGAGGGGTGTTGGGGAAAACACTCTATCTAACTGTCGCAGATCTTTACGTAAACAATCCGGCGCCAAAAGTAACACATTCTGATAATATTAAAAGCGTTATCCTTGAAATCTCCTCCAAACGACTCGGAGCGACAGCTGTGTTGAAGCATGATAAACTGGCCGGGATGATCACGGATGGAGACCTTCGACGTATGCTTGAGAAAAATATTGGACTGGAAACCATTACAGCTGAGGATATTATGAGTCCAAACCCAAAGACCATCGAACCTGAGATGCTAGTCATCGAAGCATTGCAGGTGATGCGAAACAATAATATTACACAACTGATTGTATTAAAAGATGGTGTTTACCTGGGGATTATCCACCTCCATGACATACTGAAAGAGGGTATAATTTAACCTGTAGAGAAAATTGCAGGGGAGTCATCCGGAATCCTGATCTCATGAAAATTGACCGGTTACCAGTCTGGATCGCCTTCGTAGTGATTCTTCTTCTTTATAGCCTTCCTCTTTCGGCTCAGGTCACCAAGATCATGGGAACCATCACAGATGCATCCGCTGGAGAGCCTCTTCCATTTACCAATGTTGTAATTTCCGGAACCACCATCGGTACACTAACTGATTTTGAAGGAAAATATTCCATTGAGTTTACGGTCAAGGCTGATTCGGTGCGTGCATCATTGATCGGATATGCAGCATTGAACCGGAAAATCCTGTTACATCAGTTTCAGACCATTGATTTCAAGCTTCAGCCGGAGAGCTACACCTTGCAAGAGGTGACAATCAGGTATACCGGGAATCCGGCCGAAAAGATCCTGGCCAAGGTGATCGCCAATAAGAATAAGAACTCTCTGCAATCCTTCTCTTCCTACCAATACGAAGCCTACACTAAAATTGAGCTGGACGCCAACAACATCAGCGACAGGCTGAAGCAACGAAAATTATTCAAATCCTTCGATTTTATCTTCTCTTACGTCGACACCTCCACCATAAACGGGAAGTCCTACCTTCCGGTTTTAATCACCGAGACCATATCAGATGTATATTTCCGGAAATCTCCTAAAGCGCGGAAAGAGATCATCAAAGCTTCCAGAATTTCAGGGTTTGAAAATGAGAGTGTAGCACAATTCCTCGGGAACCTATCTGAACAAATTGAGATTTACAGCGACCATATCCCTATTTTCGAGAAAAATTTCATAAGCCCGATTGCCGAATTCGGAATCGACTATTACAAATATTTCCTGGTCGACAGCACCTTCATAGGCAACAACTGGTGTTTCCATATCATGTTCAAACCCAGGCGGAAACAGGAGCTTACCTTTTCCGGAAGCTTCTGGGTGGCAGATACCTCCTTCGCCATAAAAAAAATTGATCTCAGGATCGCCTCTGATGCAAACATCAATTTCATCAACGACCTGGCAGTGAAACAGGAGTTTGAGTGGACCCAGGAACAATTCTGGATGATCACTCGCGATGAGATGATCGCCGATTTCAATCTTATCGAGAACACCGATAAGGTAGTTGGCTTCTTTGGACATCGTACCTCTTCATACCGGAATTTCCAGTTTGACCCTCACGAGAACAAGCGGTTTCTCTCCCTGCCGGCCAATGTATTCATTGAACCTGAAGCAAACCAAAAAGAGGATGCCTACTGGGAGATGACCAGGCATGAAGCGTTGTCGGTATCGGAGCAGGGGATCTATGAAATGGTTGATTCCGTGAAGAATATTCCTCTGTTTAAAACGTATGTCGACATCATTTATACTGCCGTGAACGGCTACCTCCCATGGGGGAAAGTAGAACTGGGACCTTATACAAAGCTGTTCTCCTTCAACACGATAGAGGGGGCCAGATTCAGAATTGGTGGGCGGACGAGCAACTCATTCAGTAAAAAAATCCAACTGGAAGCTTATCTGGCCTATGGGACAAAAGATCAGAGGTTTAAATACGGTGGCGAGGTAATGTATATGTTCGACAAGAACCCCAGAAGGGACATTGTTGCTTCATACAAGAACGATCTGGAACAACTCGGTCTGAGTCCAAATGCATTCTCGACCGATAACATTCTTACTTCACTCTTTCGCCGGGGGCCAAACGATAAATTGACCCGTGTCCAGGAGTTCAAGATCATGTATGAACACGAGTGGTTCAACGGACTGATCAACCGCCTGCATTTTATTCATCGGCAGATGTTCCCACTGGGAGAGACCTCCTTTGTAATCTTTCCCGAAGCAAGGACTTCACCCGTACTGATCCCGGATATTTTTACCTCCGAGGTGGTGTTCGATACCCGAATCGCCTTTCGTGAGCGCTTTGTTTCCGGAGAATTTTACCGGTTTACACTCAGCTCCAGTTACCCTATCATTCTGATCCGATATGCCTATGGGATCCCGAACCTTTTTCAAAGCGATTACGAGTATCACCGGCTAACCCTGAACATTCAGCAATGGTTCAACTTCTCTGCCATTGGTTGGTCAAAATACACCATAGAGGCCGGTAAGGTGTGGGGAACCCTTCCCTATCCCCTGCTAAAGATCCAGGAGGGGAACCAGACATTTCTTTATGATGCGTTCTCCTCAAACCTGATGAACTATTATGAGTTTGTAAGTGATCAGTATTTTTCACTTACCTATGCACATCATTTCGACGGGCTTATATTCAACCACATCCCGTTAATCCGGAAACTGAAATGGAGGGAGGTGGTTCATGTTCGTTGCGTTTATGGAACACTCAAGGAGAAGAACCAGGAATACTCGCTTTTCCCCGGACAAATGCGGTCATTTGGAAACATCCCTTACTGGGAGGCCGGTGTAGGGATCGAAAACATCTTCCGGATCATTCGGGTAGATGCCATCTGGCGCCTGAACCACCGTCATGATATGCTAAATCCAAACCCAACTTCATTCGGCCTTTTCGTCTCCTTATACTTTTCATTCTGAGGAATCGTTACTTTTGTAATATAATCTGAGATCATGATCCTACGCACAGAAAAAATTGTTAAGAAATACCGGAAACGAACTGTCGTCAACGAAGTGACAATCCAGGTGGAGCCTGGGGAGATCGTAGGGTTGCTTGGGCCCAATGGTGCCGGCAAAACCACCTCATTTTACATCATCGTAGGATTGATCAAGCCTGTTGCCGGAAAAGTATTTCTCGATGACATCGACATCACCTCAGAACCGATGTACCGGAGAGCTCAGCGAGGGATCAGCTACCTCCCACAGGAGGCTTCAATTTTCAGGAAACTGAGTGTAGAAGATAACATCAAGGCAATTCTTGAATTCACTAAACTCACAAAAGTTCAGCAGAAAGAGAGACTAGAAAAGTTACTGGACGAGTTTGGCCTTCAGCATGTCAGGAAGAGCGATGGGATCACCCTTTCTGGAGGTGAACGACGTAGGACAGAGATCGCCAGGTGCCTGGCCGTTGACCCCAAGTTTATCCTCTTGGATGAACCATTTGCCGGAATCGATCCGATTGCAGTGGAGGATATCCAACAGATCGTCATCAAGCTGAAAGAGAAAAATATCGGGGTGCTGATCACCGACCACAATGTGCATGAAACCCTCTCCATCACCGACCGATCCTATCTCCTTTTTGAAGGTAGTATCCTACGAAGCGGATCTTCCGACGAACTGGCTCAGGACGAACACGTGCGGAAAATTTACCTGGGACAGAATTTTGAGCTGAGGAGATAGAGGCTGGAACAAGTTTCGGATTTCGGGTTTCGGGTTTTTACCACATTAGACACAATAGATCACACTAGTTCTACTGTGCCCTATGTGCCTATTGTGGTTCATTTCTATTTTCTATTTTCCTATTTTCCTGACCTCATCTCCTCATCACCTCATCACCTCATCACTTCATGACTGCCGTGCAATAGTCTTCTGAAAAAAGAGGGAAAGCACAAAGTAAGTCAGAATGATCAGTGGTATTGCGCAAAGGGAGAATAGCACCAGGTAGGTAGCTGCCAGGATCAGGAAAATATAGCGCACCTCATTCCCTTTCCAGCCCATTTTTTTGAATTTCATGGAGAAGAGGTGGAAATCAGAGACAAGTAAGTAGGAAAAGAGCACGGTGAGGACTGCCAAAACCCGGGAATTTGAGAAGAATTCAGTGAAAAAATTGAGGGGAATCACTGAGAATTGGTTTGCCTGATAAAAAAGAACCAGTGGAATTGAGGCGAAAAAGATGGCGTTTGCGGGGACAGGCAGTCCGATGAAATGCTCTTCCTGGCTGAGATCGATATTGAACTTGGCTAGCCTGAATGCCGAACACACTGGTATCATAAGCGCAAAATAAGGAGTTATATGGTATTGTTCCAGGATGTTGCAACTACCCTCACAACCCGAGGAGAGGAGTTGAAACATGATAAGTCCCGGAGCCACTCCGAAAGAGACCAGGTCGGCAAGGGAGTCGAGCTGTTTGCCAAGCTCCGAGCGGGCATCCAGCAGGCGTGCAGCCATGCCATCGAGGAAATCGAAGAGGGCTGCAATGAAGATGAAGAGTGAGGCCATCACCAGGTTATCTTCAAAAACCAGCGTGATCGCTACCAATCCAGCTATCAGATTAAAGGCTGTAATTGTATTGGGGATGTGTTGTTTCCAGGTCATATTACTGTCATTCTTAATGTAAAGATACTGACTATTTCAAATCACCATCCCGATTTTCCCTAATTTTGAACCATGCCTGTTCCCGAAATCAACATTGAAGATTACGCATACGATCTCCCTACTGGCCGGATTGCCCAGTATCCACTGCCTGAGCGGGATGCTTCACGGCTACTCTGCTCAATTGGCGGTACCATAAAGGAGGATAGCTTTCTGAATCTTGCCGAATTTATCCCCCCCGGGAGCATGATGGTTTTTAACAATACACGCGTTATACGGGCACGGTTAATTTTTCAAAAAATAACAGGAACACGTGTTGAGATTTTTTGCCTGGAACCGATCAGACCCACCAGGGAGGTCAATCAGGCATTTCAACAACTGGGGCCGGTCACCTGGAAATGTTTGATTGGCAATGCGAAGCGCTGGAAAAGCGGAATGCTTGAGAAACGGATAGAGGTCTCCGGGACTATGATCACATTACAGGTTGAAAGGAAGAGCGAACTGGAAGATGGAACATTTTCAGTCGTTTTCTCATGGGATGCTTCCGGAATCACATTCGGCAAATTGCTTGAAAGAGCTGGCCGAACGCCACTTCCCCCGTATATTTCCCGTGAAGATAATCCGGCAGATATCCTGCGTTACCAAACCATCTATGCTCTCCAGGAGGGATCTGTTGCAGCGCCAACAGCCGGACTCCATTTCACACCGGCTGTGATGGATACGCTCAAAAGGCGCGATATTACGCTGGAACAGGTTACGCTGCATGTCGGGTTGGGCACCTTCAGACCAGTAACCGCTTCGGCTCTCTCTCAACATGTGATGCATCAGGAACAGGTTATCGTTCAAGCCGATACCATCCGGCACCTATTGAATCACCTGCCCAAACCGGTTATTGCAGTAGGAACGACCTCCGTAAGAACCCTGGAAAGCCTCTATTGGCTTGGAGTTAAGCAATTGGGAACCCCTGAAACGGAGCAAAATGATATCGGGCAATGGGAACCTTATTCGCGATCCCCTGACCTGTTTGTACCTGTTGATGTTGCACTCACGGCTCTTCTCGGTATGGTGGAACGAAAAGGGCTTTCAGAGCTTACTGCCAACACGAGGTTGCTGATCATGCCCGGTTACGAATTCCGGATTATCCATGGCATCGTCACCAACTTCCATCAACCCCGAAGCACCCTCTTGCTGCTTATTGCTGCATTTCTAGGGGAATCGTGGAAGGAGGTCTACAACTATGCATTAGATAAAGGGTTCAGGTTTCTCAGTTATGGAGACAGTTGTCTGTTTATAAATCATCAACAAGTTTGAAATGATTTTTACTACCTTTGTAACGAATCAAATAAGGAGAAGATCATGTTCAATAATATGTTCCTAATATTCGGACTTGGCACCACAGAGATCATTCTAATTGTACTTGTCGTGCTTTTATTATTTGGCGGCAAGAAAATTCCCGAACTGATGAGAGGTGTCGGAAAAGGAATTAAAAGCTTCAAAGATGGCATTCAGGGCATGGACGAAGATATAAAAGATATCACAAAAGATAAATCTGCTCCTGAAAAAAAAGCTCCCCCTACTGATCCCGCCGGATAATCAATCACCTAATCCTTCCTCATACGAAAACGTTTCGGCGATGATGTCGGAGAAGGACCGGAAGGATGCGCCGGAGTAGATCAACTGGTACATGTCGCTTTTCCGCCATTATAAACTCCCTGTGATCAGGGTTTACCACAGCGAACCCCAATGGGATCTCGCACCGGGCACCGAAGGGTTTGCCTTTGACACCGTGTTCAAGATTGAAGAGAGTGATCCCATGGTGATCAAGACCTATGGAAACGCCTTAAACAAGACCAACCCCGACAGTCTACTCCAGGCTAAGGGAATCAACACCCTATTCCTCTGCGGACTGAGCGCTACCGGGTGTGTACTGGCTACGTACATCGGTGCAAACGATCACGATTACAAAGTCTTCATACTCAAAAATGCCCTGTTAAGCCACGATGCCGACCTGACCAAAGCCGTTCAGGAATTCACCGATACCATTTCCTGGGATGCAATGAAACTGCTGTTGGAGACTTGTTCATTCTATTCGCGAATTCCATCACCGCCTGCTGCTTGAACCTTGAGACATCCACGGAGATGTTAGCCACTTGTTTAATGATCATCCGTTCAAAAGCATTCATCTTTTCAAACTCAAGCTCTCCTCCGAAGAGGCCTGTTGCTGTGGAATTTTTACGTAGCACTTCTGGGAAAGCTCCGTTGAACTGCTCGATCGCTGTATCGCCTTCAAACATGCAGCAGATGAAGAGGCCCGTTCTTTTAGTGAGAAGTTGATCAATGTTTTTTTCGCAGAATTTCCGGATTTTCTTCTGGATACTTCCGATCCGGATCGAGCCTCCGATAATTACCGTGTCAAATTTTTCCAGCGGAGGAACCTCAACATTCTCCAGGTTGATCAGGGTCACATCCCCCGGAAGTATGTCGCGGATCATCCCCGCAGCTTTTTCAGCACAACCATGGGAGGTCATATAGACGATGAGAGTGGCCATTCTAAATTTATTACGGCACCAAAGTTAGAGATTTATTTCCCGAAATGTTTAATTTTGATGCCGGATGCCGCTGTTTCGTCGCTTCGCTTCTCGCAGTGACAATGATGCCGGATGACTGGATTACCTCATGACTCCATGGCCTTAAACTTATGACTAAAAAAAAGGATGTCGGCGAAATGACTTTCTGGGAGCACCTGGATGACCTCCGGAGCACACTGATATGGAGCGTTGTTGCCATTGCGGCTTGTGGGACCGTTGCTTTTATCTTCAAAGAGATTCTATTTGATCACATTCTCCTTGCACCCAAAGAGAAGAGTTTCATCACTTATCAGTTGTTATGCAAGCTGGCCGACATTGTTTCCATGCCTTCCCTCTGTATAGACCCCTCCTCCTTTCAGATTATCAATATCAACCTGGCAGGTCAGTTTATGTCGCACATGACAATCTCGCTTGTAGCAGGACTGATTGTGGCCATGCCATTTGTCGTCTGGCAATTTTGGCGCTTCATCAAACCAGGCCTTACCGACCAGGAGATAAAACATACCCGCGGGAGTGTAATGATTATCTCTCTGCTCTTTCTCACAGGGATTCTCTTCTCTTATTTTGTTGTAGTGCCGCTGATGGTGAACTTTTTAGGAGGGTACCAGGTGAGTGAAATGGTAACGAACCAAATTGCTCTATCCTCCTATACAGGATCCATTACCATGATGACCCTCCTGATGGGATTGCTGTTTGAATTACCTATTGTGGTGATCTTTCTAACCAAAGCGGGAATCATTACACCTGCTTACCTAAAGAAATACCGGAAACATACATTGATTGCGATCCTGATCATCGCCGGGGTTATCACACCAAGCCCTGATATCTTCTCGCAGCTCATCGTAGCCATCCCCTTATACCTTCTCTTCGAATTCAGCGTTAGCTTCTCTTCCAGGATCTATGCCCGGAAACAACAATTGAAGGCTGAGTAGAAACGACTGCTAAACGATCAAATCCCCCTTTTAATCGGGAGAATACCGGCGCTAAACGGAGAGATGTTGCTGCTGGTTTCATCGCAGTGTACTTTTGGTGCTCAAACTAAAATTTTTCCTGATATGGAACCAAAACGTCTTTACAGAAGCACTACCGACAGAGTGATCGGTGGCGTGGCTTCAGGGCTCGCCAACTATTTCAAACTCGACCCGTTACTGATGAGGTTACTTTTTGTGATCTTTGCCGTTGTGGGAGGTGGCGCTGTGCTCATTTACATCATCCTCTGGATCGTCACACCAGATGGCCCCAGGGAAAGCAATCAAACCCAAAATTCAACAACGATGGAATCAAAAGAAACCCCAAACAAGCCAACTCAAGAGGCTAAGCAAAAAGGAAACCTAATCGGTGGATTGGTACTGATCACACTGGGCGCCATCTTTTTGGCCGATCAGTTTATTCCGAGTCTCGACTTCGGAGACTTATGGCCCATTATCCTGATAGTTATCGGCGTTGCCCTACTGTTCAATGCATATGGCGGGACGTCAAAGAAACATGATTAAACATACACATTATGAAATTCCGTAATCTTTTTTGGGCACTGATCCTCATTGCGATTGGGCTCATGTTTTTGTTTAGCAATTTCGGCTGGCTCGACTTCCACTGGGTAAGCATATGGCGGCTCTGGCCACTCATCTTTATCTTCTGGGGAATTTCGATCCTCCCGATCAAGGATGTTGTGAAATTTATCCTGGTAATCGCTTTTATAGCTCTCTCCTTTATATTCTTCAACCAGATAACAGAACCCCGATGGTCTTTCTCAATCCACGACCACAACTGGAGTTGGTCTGATGACTGGGATGAGGATGAGAGCGACAGCCAGCGAACCTTCTCATACAGCACACAAATACTCACAGTTGAGATGGATACGATCCCTCATAAAGCCGTCTTGAAAATGGATGCAGCTGCCGGAAAATTCAAGATAGATGGTGAAACATCAGAGATGCTTTCATTCAGGAAAGAGGGTGATATCGGCGATTATTCGTTGACAACAAACAAAGTAGATGGAAAGACCCTAATCAATATAAGTCTTGAGAAAAACCGGAAAGTAAGGCGCGTCAAGAAAAATTACGTCGAAATTAAGATGAACCGGGATATGGTTTGGGACCTGGATTTCGACATCGGTGCTGCTGCTGTAACAATGGACCTGAGTGAATTTAAAATCGACACGGCTAAGATAGAAGCTGGTGCAGCTTCCCTGGAGATCAAACTGGGGTCGCTTCAACCGCAGACATACTTTACATACAGTGCCGGAGCTTCTTCACTTGAGGTTATGATACCCAAAGAATCGGCCTGCGAGATCCATTCCGAATCAGTCCTTGTGAGCCGCGACTTTGAGGGCTTCATTAAAAAAGGAGATGGGATCTATCAAACCACAAACTATCCGGAAGGAACCAATACGATTATCCTGAAGATTGAATCAGCAGTCTCCAGCCTGAAGGTGGAACGTTACTGATCCGAGTAAAGGAAGGAGCTTACAACCTGGTAAAATTCCCCGGGATTATCGGCATGAACCCAATGGGTTGCACCCCTGATGGTTCTAACGATAGCTCCGGGGAATTTTTCATGAATAGCCTGTAAATCACTGTCAAGGATGTAATTTGACCTCTCGCCCCTGATAAACATTGCAGGGCCCGAGAATCGCCCGGGAACACCACCTCCCTCAAAGATGGCAGGCAAACTTTCACTGATCACGGGTAGATTGAGCCGCCATGAGAGTTTTCCACGCTCACTCCAGTAGAGGTTTTTCATCAGAAACCTCCGCAATTTAAGGCTGGGAATTCTCTGCCGGAGCTGCTCCTCGATCTCTGACCGGCTCCCTGGTTGAGACAGATCCAACGAATGCATCGCCTCGATAAGCTCCAGGTGCTCTCTCTGGGGAGGGTACTTCCGTAAGCTGATATCGACAATCACAAGCTTACGGATCATCACTTGATGATGAAGAGCCAGGTTCACGGCTACACGACCTCCCAGGGAGTGGCCCATCAATATCACGCCTCCATCTGTTTCCTCTTCGATAAGCTCCAGAATATCCTGCTCCATGGAGGGAAAATCAAACAGCTCGCTATGGGGTGACCGGCCATGATTCCGAAGATCGGGGATGATTACGCGAAACCGTTCTCCAAACCTTTTCCCAAGGGTTACCCAGTTGTCGGAGATGCCGAAAAGACCATGTAAAATTATGAATGATGTGCCTGTTCCAAAACTGCGAAAAAAAAGTTTCATCGGGTATTAGTTATTAACATATCTTTGTGCACTTTTTTAAAAAAACAGAATCGAAAGTAATTAAAATTTTTATCTATTTGCACCACTATTTAATGGGCAACAAAAAAAATGGAAACACAAGAGCATGAACTCTGCATCGTTCGCGATCTAATGAATCAGGACGATGATGAACCTCCACCGAAACCTGGTCAATCCGTTTCCTTCCTTCATCTTCATTCAGTAGCCACTCCTCCGCGGGGTGAAAAAGAAAAAACCGTCATTTCTGAACGGTCGAAGGCGTTTATGGACAACTTCTTTCCCGGTGTTTCGGAAAAGGATTGGAATAGCTGGCATTGGCAGATCAAAAACAGTGTGAGAAGCACGGATCAACTGGCACGATTCATGAACCTTTCCGAAAATGAGGTCAGTGTCATCGGAAAAAAAATCCATAAACTACCTATAAGGATCACACCTTACTACATGAGTCTGATAGACAGGAACGATCCGGAGCATGCGCTGCGAAAAGCCTTTATCCCTGTTTTCGACGAGCTGATCTCTTCAACGGGAGAGATTCTTGACCCGCTATCAGAAGAGCACCATAGTCCGGCACCGAACATCGTGCACCGCTATCCCGACCGCGTCCTTTTCCTGGCAACAGGATTCTGTTCAGCTTACTGCCGGTATTGTACTCGCACCCACATGGTAGCCAAGGAGAAGAACCACATAGGTATCAAAGCATGGGAAGCCGGACTCCGCTATATTGAAGAGCATAAAGAGGTTCGGGATGTGATCGTCTCTGGAGGAGACCCCCTTACTATGCCCGATTTCCATATCGAGTACCTCCTTTCGCGGCTGAGGCAAATACGCCACGTAGAGATCATCCGCATTGGGTCCAAGGTGCCGGTGGTCCTTCCCCAGCGAATCACAAAGTCGTTGGTGAATATCCTGAAAAAATATCATCCTCTCTTCATGAGTATCCATTTTACACATCCCGATGAACTCACCCCCGAGGTGAAAGAGGCATGTGAAATGCTGGCTAACGCTGGCATCCCGCTGGGGAGCCAGACTGTCCTGCTGAAAGGGATCAACGACGAGGTGGAGATCATGAAAAAACTGATGCAAGGTCTGCTAAAAAACCGTGTGAGACCATATTACATCTATCAATGCGATCCAATTCCGGGTTCCAGTCACTTCCGAACCCCTATCAGTAAAGGGCTGGAGATCATCCGTGGGCTGCGGGGCCATACTTCCGGCTATGCTGTTCCACAGTTTGTCGTTGATGCTCCCGGCGGAGGAGGCAAGATTCCTCTTCTGCCCGAATACTACCAGGGCCATGAAGATGGCTATGCCAAACTGATGAACTATGAAGGCAAGGTGTTTCGTTACCCTGATGATGTAGGCTAAGCCATGATGATAGGACTTACTTTTGACCTCAGGTCAGAATACCTCAAAGAGGGATATAGCATTGAAGAGACAGCCGAATTTGACCGTGAATCAACCATTGAAGGGATTGAAAACGCGCTGCATAGCCTGGGGTATGCGACCGATCGGATCGGACATGTCAGGCAACTTGCAGGCCGACTTGTAAAGGGTGACCGCTGGGACCTGGTTTTCAACATCAGTGAGGGACTCAATGGTATCGGAAGAGAAGCACAGGTCCCCTGTTTGCTTGATGCCTACCGGATCTCCTATACATTCTCCGACCCACTTGTACTTTCACTCACACTCCATAAAGGGATGACCAAACGGGTGATACGCGACGCAGGGTTAAACACACCCGGGTTTTTCGTTGTTCGCTCTGAAGCTGATATCCTCACCGATGTCCTGGCGTTTCCTTTATTCATCAAACCTGTCGCAGAAGGCACCGGGAAAGGGATCTCCGGAAAATCCAGGGTAAATTCAAACCTCGAACTCCTGGAAGTATGCCGGGCGCTACTCAGGCAATATCCCACAGGCCTCCTGGTAGAAGAGTTTCTCCCAGGCCGGGAGTTCACTGTCGGGATCACCGGAACAGGAGCGAAAAGCAGGTCAGTTGGAATCATGGAGATTGTTTACAAAAAGGATAGCGCATCGGGGATCTACTCCCTCGATACCAAAGCCAACTACGAAGAGCTGGTTGCTTACTCGGTACCGGAAGAGATCGTCATGAAGGCATGTACCGATCTTGCTATCCGGGCCTGGAATATCCTTGGTTGTCGTGACGGGGGACGGGTCGACATCCGGTATGACAGACACAACAGTCCCTCTTTCATCGAAGTCAATCCATTGGCCGGTCTCGACCTTGTCCACTCCGACCTTCCCATCCTAGCCTACCGGAATGGCTACACCTTCGAACAACTCATCGGTGAGATCATGGACTCGACCCTTGAACGAATTAACCAACGTCCCGGGTCATGAGAACAAAAATCCTTATTGTCACAAATAAACTCTTAGCCGATGCAGGAGCAGATGAGCTGGATGTAATGGAACAAGCCGACCTGGTGGGCAGTGCCTGCATGGAGCTTGGATATGAAGTGGCAAAGATCGAGATGGGGCTGGATATCCAAACGGCCATCAATCAAATCAGGAAAGAGAAGCCAGGGATTCTTTTCAACCTGGTGGAGTCACTTGACAACAAAGGGGAGTTTGCATTCATCGCCCCTTCAGTATTCAGCTCATTGGGAATCCCCTATTCCGGGTCAACGGTAATCCCGATGTTTCTCACTTCAAACAAAGTACTTGCAAAACGCGAACTGGTTCGGCTCGGACTGCCGACTCCGAAATGGGTTGGCGTGAATGAAACAGATATGTTGGATCAGCATAAGAGCTACATCCTAAAACCAACCTGGGAGGAGGGCTCCCTTGACTTGGATGAATCGAATGTTTTTCAGGGGCATGACGAACGAATGAAAGAGATAGCGAGAAGTAAAAGCAACCACCACTATTTCATCGAAGAGTATATCGAGGGGCGGGAATTCAATATCTCCATCCTTGCTGATTTGAACGGACCTGAAGTGCTTCCACTTGCCGAGATGGAGTTTCTGGATTTTCCGGCTGGCAAACCCAAAATCCTGGGGTTTCGGTCAAAATGGGATGCACAATCGTTTGAATATTCCCACACCACCCGTACGTTCCAATCCGGGGAACGGGACCGACTGCTCCATCTCAGGCTGATTGAGCTGTGTGAGGCCTGCTGGAAGGGTTTTGAACTGAAAGGCTATGCCCGGGTGGATTTCAGGGTGAATGAAGAGGGAATCCCTGCGATCATTGATATCAATGCGAATCCATGCCTCTCACGTTCGGGAGGATTCGCTGCCGCCCTAAACCAGGCAGGGTATTCATTTACAGAAGCCGTCAAGAGGATTCTCGATGACGCAGTGAACAGGTGGCAGTAACCAACCAGTAACCAGCAACCAGCAACAACATACATGACAGATATTCAATTTAGAAACGCTATTTTCCCAGGCGACGAAACAAGGATCAGGGAGATGATCATCTCCACCGGATTTTTTTATGACATAGAGGTAGAAGTAGCCGTGGAACTAGCGGAGGAGAAGCTGCGTGATGGAGATAAGAGCTCCTATCAGTTCATCTTTGCTGAACGGGAGGGCCTGTCAGTAGCTTACAGTTGTTTCGGCCTTATCGCCGGGACCGAACACAGTTTCGACCTCTACTGGATCGTCACGCACAACGACTTCCGGGCAAAGGGAATAGGCAGACTGTTGCTGGAAGAGACCCAACGAAAAATTGGTGAGCAGGGAGGCAGAAACGTGATCGCAGAGACATCTTCACTTGAAAAGTACCAGCCTACCCGACAATTTTACAAGCAGATGGGGTATCATGAAGCCGGACTGATCCACGACTACTATAAAGAGGGGGACGGGAAGGTCACTTTTGTTAAGAGAATAACCGGATCGCCATCATGGTGATATCGTCAGATTGTGGTGCTTCTCCACAAAATTCCTGAACTCCGGCAATGGATGCCTGAGCCAGTTCCTTGATGGGTTTATTGTAATTTGACCGAAGCAGGGCTTCAAGCCGAACCTCTCCATACCCTTCATCATCCAAATTAAAGGCTTCGGTGATCCCATCGGTATAAAGAAAGAGCGTATCACCGGGATGGAGATGAATCTTACCCGACTTGAAACGCTCATCTTCCAGGAATCCGAGGATCGTCCCACCGGTCAGAGGCACCGCCTCCAGCGTACTATCAGCCCTGACAAGATAAGGCGGATTGTGGCCCCCGTTCACATAAGTAACCTCCCCTGTCTTCGTGTCAAGAATCCCGTAAAAGACTGTCACGAACATGCAGGAGGTGCTTTCGTTGCAGAGAAGGTGGTTTGCATAATCGATGCACTCTTCTGCGGAGATTCCTTTGAGTCCGGTAGCGCGGATCAGGGTTCTGCTAACCGCCATAAAGATGGCAGCGGGGACACCTTTCCCCGAAACGTCGCCAATGACAAATCCGATGTGGTCGTTATCGATCATGAAAAAGTCGTAGAAATCACCCCCTACCTCCCTGGCAGCCTGCATAGAAGCAAAGATGTCGAAATCCTTCCGGTGAGGAAATGGCGGAAATACTGCAGGAAGGATGGCCTGTTGGATCTCCCGGGCCGTTTTCAGGTCATGCTGAATGAAAAGCAGCTGATGATGCTCTTCCTGTGATTTCCTTACCAGGCGGATCTCATCCAGTGTTTTATTGATGGTGATCTCCAGGTCCTCAAAGTTGATCGGCTTGGTCAGAAAATCAAATGCACCTCTGTTCATAGCAGTACGGATATTCTCCATATCTCCATATGCGGAGACAATAACAGTCTTCAATGAAGGATTTTTCAGCTCTTTCAGCTTTAAGAGAAGGGTTAGCCCATCCATCTCAGGCATGTTGATATCGGAAAGGATAATTCCGATTTCCGGATGTTCAATGAGTTTTGCAAGGGCCTCGAGTCCGTTGTGCGCGAAAAGAAAGTCGTAAACGCCGTCCCGAATCTGGCGACGAAAGCGTTGCTTGACCAAGGGCTCGAGATCTATTTCATCATCTACTACCAGGATCTTAATATTTTTCTTCAAATGCTCCATATGTTCCATTCGTTTTCGGTTATTCCACCTTCTTTCCAACAGGTATCCGGATGATGAATTCAGTAGACTCACCCGGTTTTGATTCCACCTTAAGTTCACCGCCATGTTCCTGTACCACAATATCGAAACTAATCGAAAGACCCAGTCCGGTGCCTGAACCTGCTGCTTTGGTGGTAAAGAAGGGGTTGAATATTTTATCTATGATCTCTGTCGGGATCCCTTTCCCATTATCCCTGATACGCACTTCAACAATATCTTCAATTCGTTTGGTTGTGACAGAAAGCAATGGGAAATATGAATCTTTCTGCTCGTTTTTTTTCTGTGCTGTTGCCTGGCAGGCGTTGTTAATGATATTCAGAAACACCCTGCTGAGATCCTGGGGGATTACTTCCACGATACCAACAGCAGGATCATATGACGATTCAATTTTGATATTGAAAGCAGGGTTTGTAGCCCGCATGCCGTGATACCCCAGGTTGATATACTCCTCCAGCAATGCATTGAGATCGGTTGGCTGCTTCTCTCCCGCTTTCCCGCGTGAATGGAGCAGCATCCCCCGGATGATGCTGTCGGCACGTTTCCCATGATTATGGATTTTCAGGGAGTTGCTTTCCAGATCCCCGACGATCTCCATCAGGTATTCCACATCTTTTTCTTCAAGTCGGTCTTTAAGCTTCTCCAGCTCCTCTTTCAGCTCCCTGGCCAGGTCGGCCGAAAGTTCTGCAAAGTTGTTTACAAAATTGAGCGGATTCTTGATCTCATGAGCAATCCCAGCAGTCAACTGACCCAAAGAAGCCATCTTTTCCGACTGAACCAGCTGTGTCTGCGCCGCCTTCAACGTTTGGAGTGCACTATCCAGCTCGGTGTTTTTAGCAACAAGCTCAGCAGTGCGTTCTACCACCTTCAACTCCAACGTCTTGCTGTAATCCTCCAACTTTTCATTCGAAATCCGCAGTTTTTCTGAAGTCTCTTTTAGGTCTCCGATTGTCTCTGCCAGGGTTTTCTGCATATAACTGAAACTTCTGGTCAGTTTTCCGATCTCATCTTCTGATACAACTTCCGGAAGGGAGACATTAAAATCTCCCTCTGCAAAGCTTTGTGCGGCCCGTGCAAGCTTACGCATCGGGCGGGTGATTGAACGGGAAATCAAGAGGATCACCAGAAAGATAATCACCAGGCCTACACTACCGATAAGGACGATAGCCAGGTTGAGCCTGTTGGCATCTGCCATCAGTTCATCAACCGGAAACACCACTGCCAACGCCCAGCCATTACTTGGTACTGGTGCGTATGCTATCCAGCTTTTCTTATGGTTGAGGAAATTTTCATAAGTCTCAGTACTGAAGTCACTTTCACGGTTGATCATCTTCCTCCCGAGCTCCCTGAAAAGGGGCATTTCATGCTCTTCCGCAAGGCTGAAAATAGAGGCATTCATGATCAACTCATGAACCGGATGGGTTACGAAGGTTCCATTATGTGAGACCAAAAATCCAAATCCAGTCTTAAGTACACGGATCGAATCAACCATCTCCCGTAACCAATTGATTGAAAGATCTACTGTTAATATCCCTACGAACTTCCTCTCACTTCCGCGGGTGAAGTATAACGGTACGGAGTATGTTGACATGAGAATATTCCCTCCTCCTTCATCAAAATAGGGTTCTGTCCAGTAAGGTTCTTCTTTTTCCCGTGGAATCTGATACCAGTCCATTAAAAAATAATCGTATGAATCGTTACCCAGGGTGGTGAGGATCACACTGTCGTTGTCACGATACGCATAAAACGAATAAAACTTCTCTTTCCGTCCTTCGAAGAAGGGCTCAAATGCAATCGCCGATCCATAGACCTCCGGATTGAGTTTCACGACAATTTTTAATAGTTGTTTCAACTCCTCTTCACTGAAGTTCGAATGCTCGATCACCGCAGCCAGGTTTTCGGGGACTCTTGCCATTCCAAAGAGAATCCGGTCAACTTTGTTGACAGTACTCGCCGTAAGGTAGGAGGCAGTAGAATCCAGGCTCTTGATCATCGTCTTCCTTGTGACAGTATAGTTGTAAAGAAAGATTATGACAAAGATGGCAGCAATGGCAGAAAAGACTGAAAAGATCAGCTTAAAAGTCAGGCCTCTTTTTAGTTTTATACCATCTTTCATTGGGGGCTGTTTAGCGTATCCATGGGCTCCGGCACCATCGTTTGAACGGGATTATAAAACTCTCTGAAGGTGGGGATCTTACCAATCAATCCTGCTTCGAGGAGAATCTTTGCGATATTCTGGTATTCTGATTCCGGGAGAGTCGTATTGATTCCACTCAATGGATCTGGATAATAGAGGTCTCGATACCTGTCGAGCATCCATCGCTGATGTGCCAGATTAGCCGGAATCTTTTGTTTTCGTTGTTCTTCCAGCACAATCCGAATTGCCTCTTCCGGATGATCAAAGGCGTACTTCCAGCTTTCAAGGGTTGCCTCCACGAATCTCTCACATAAACCGGGATCCTCTTCAAGTGTGGACCGGAGGCAATAGATCCCATCCTCTAAAAAGTTCAGGCCATGATCAGAGAAGAAAAAGGTTTCAAGCTCATCAACATTAAATCCGCAATTGAGGATTGTATGGTATTCATCGAACCAGCTCGCGTTGATGATCTCTACACCATCCGTCAGAAAAAGATTGTTGCTGCTCCCTATCGGGATGATTTCCACATCAACATGCTGCCTCCGGAACAATACCTGTGGTTGCAATGTGTAATCACTCCAGATAGCAGCACGTTTTCCATCCATGTCAGCGATAGTCCCGATCCCGCTGCTTTTCTTGGCGACTAACATCAGGGAGGATCTGGAAGAGAGTTGGGCAATGTTGACGATATCCAGGCCGGAATCCTTCAGGTCAATCGCGTTGACCATCCAGAGCAGGAAGAAATCAGCCTCTTTATCCCCGATCAGCAAATTGGTTTGCATCGTTGGCTGAAACGGGATGACCTCCAGATCAATCCTATACTTTCTGAATATCCCCTCCTCTATCCCAGTATAATAGCCTGCAAACTGGGCAGTTGTGATCCAGTAGGGTAACAACCGTATTTTTTGAAGCGACCCGGCATGGGAAATGTCTGTTTCAAGCTTAATAATTTCTGACTTCTCCTGTTGCGAAGGAGTGCGATCACAGCCGAAAGTTGCCAGCAGAAAAGGAAATACTACCAGGGCTTGAAAAATAGACCTGCTCAACCTGCTCATATATTAATTGCTAAAATGAAGAAGATGCTGTAAATTTATTTCGAAATTCGCTGATAACCTCAGAAAAATTTGTTTTTTTGTGAAAAATATCGATCCACATGAGAGCACTGGTTTACGATGGGAAACTATCCATTCAGCAAGTACCTGATCCTCCCCTCAAAAACGGTGAGGCATTGATCAAGGTAAGATACTCCTCGATTTGCAATACCGACCTGGAGATCCTGCAGGGATACATGGGCTTCAAAGGAATCCTGGGTCATGAATTCGTTGGGGAGGTAATCTCTGAGAAGAGCCGATTTTTTGGCAAGGATGTCGTGGGCGAGATCAATATCTCTTGCGGCCATTGTTACATGTGTCAGACCGGACGGAAAAGCCACTGCACAAACCGATCGGTCTTAGGCATTTTTGAACATGCCGGAACGTTCGCCGATTATGTAGTGCTTCCTGAGAAAAACCTCCACATAATACCAGCCAATGTTGAATTACCGAATGCTGTTTTCACCGAACCGCTTGCAGCTGCTCTAGAGATCTTCGAACAAACTAAGATAAGTCCAACGGATAATGTTTTCATCTTTGGAGCTGGCAAACTGGGTCTTCTGATCACGCAGGTATTCCGGTTATCGGGCTGTGAGTATACCCTCTTCGATGTTAATCCATATAAAGTGGAGTTTGCCCGGGGACTGGGACTCCCAGCAAAAAACCTGGATACGCTTCAGTCGGATGAGCGGGCAGAGATCTGCGTTGACTGCACCGGAAGCCCTGATGGAATAGGCGCTGCCCTAAGCCACTTACGCCCCCGGGGGAAACTGATCCTAAAAACAACGGTGGCAGACCCTGCCAAAGTTGACCTCAACCAGATCGTAATGCACGAACTTAACATCATAGGAAGCCGTTGCGGGGTTTTTGAACCTGCTCTCAGTCTTCTCAGCCAGAAGCTCATTGATGTAGAACCTATGATTACCAAGGTCTTTCCCTTCAACGAAATGATAGAAGCATTCAAACTGGCAGCAAAACCTGAAAGCATTAAAGTGTTGATCAGACATTGAAAAGGGGGATAAAAAATTTCCCTATTTTGAAAAATTCCTGTACTTTCGCATGGCAGAAACCAATCTATTAATTCATTATACCAGATTATGAACACGAAGCGTAATTTATCACTGAGCCTTGCAACTGCGATGGCCGTTTCCATATTCCTTCTGGCAGGATGTGGTGGCGCCGGAAACCAGAAGGCAAACGAAGAAGCAGCTGATTCTATCAGTAAGGAGTTATCACTCAGCCCTGAAGCGATCAACCTGCTTTACAATATGCCGACACCTTTCGAGGTCACGATGCTCCTTGAGCAGGCAAAAGCCGGATACATCTTTGACATCACAAATCCTGTGGATAATGTCGGGAAATACATGACCGAGAAGAGCAAAGCCATTAACCTGGGCATTTACAGTGCCGACCTGGCGTACTCAGCAACCTATAACCATATTGATAATACCAACCAGTTCCTGGGTTGTACAAGTAAACTTGCTGACGAACTTGGTATTGCCGGAATCTACCATCCCAACCTCGTAGAAAAGGTGAAATCGTTTGATAACAACAAAGATTCGCTGGTCAACATGGTTTCAGGCATATTTTTGGCTACCAACGATTTTCTCTCAAAGAACAACCGCAACCAGGTTGCTGTCTACATTGCCACGGGAGCGTTTGTTGAGGGACTCTACCTTGCCAGCTCGCTCAATATAGTAGCAGAAAACAATAAGGATATCACTACCATCATATACAATCAGCTGAATAATTATAATCAACTGATGAACATCCTGGATCTTTACCAGAGCGATGTAGCGATGAAATCCATTTACGATGAGATGCTCAGGATGAAACCTGCCTTCACTGATTTTGGGCTGGAACCGGATAAAAAATTGGATCCTCAGAAAGCTGGCAGCATCAACGATGTGATCGGCGGTGTACGAAATGCATTGATCCAATAACCTTGTAGAGACGGGGCATGCCGTAGAGACGGGGCATGCCCCGTCTCTACGGATTTGCCCGATATGTCAGAACCAATCTTAATGGCCCTTGTCCAGCTCTTTGCTATTGTAGCTGCATCAGGGCATCAGGCAAACCGTGAGAGCACACGAACAATCATCTCCTCATTCCTCAAATCACATTTGAGCAGCCAGGAGCTGGATGAGTACCTAAAACTCTTTGACGAGCTTCTCTTCTTTCATCAGCCATTCGAAGAAGGTGGCGAGGTGCCTGATACGGCAGGGAAAATTTCGGAGATCTGCCAGCGGGTGAATAAAGGGCTTCAGCTGAAGGATAAGGTGATTGTGTTTATCAAGTTTCTGGAGTTCCTTGAAGATGAGCATGGAAGAAGGGTAAAAGGCTCTATCTCAATTTCGGTAGAGGAAGAGAGATACCTCAAAATCATCGGAGAGACGTTTAACCTTCCCGAACCCCTATTCTGTAACAGCTGTAATTTTATCCTCGACCCCGATAGCTCCGGTCTCGACAGGCAAAATCTCTTGCTTATCGATGCTGTCAACCATGCCGAAGGCCAGAAACACATGCTCCGCGAAAACCTCGACGGGCAGATTCTCATTCTCTACCTGCCTCAA
This sequence comes from uncultured Prolixibacteraceae bacterium, assembly GCA_964449285.1. Lineage (GTDB taxonomy): Bacteria > Bacteroidota > Bacteroidia > Bacteroidales > FEN-979 > QYOJ01. The sequence goes on along the minus strand of CAYUZX010000010.1, from coordinate 15,000 downwards.
ATCCACTCCTTTATTTGCAGGTATACCGGAAAAGATGAGATCAACCTTAACGGGAACAACCTGGTCCCCTTCAGAGCGGTGATCCTGAATCATGGATCTATTCTCACCAGCTTGAAAATCAGCCCTGTCTATTACACTGACGTGGCAGCACGGTTTCTTCATACCAGGGAGACGATCGCCATCGAATATACCGGACAAGAGATTGAGTTCTGCTTCAAAAACAGTGCCAACGGGATTCATCCCTTCAGCTTCACTGCCGGCTCCGGAGAGCTAATCGGGGTAATGGGAGGCAGTGGCGTTGGGAAATCAACCTTGCTGAACCTATTGAACGGGAATCTCCCACTCACAAAGGGACGGATCCTGATCAATGGACACGACCTTCATATCGACCGCGAGGAACTAAGGGGGATTATCGGTTTCGTCCCCCAGGATGATTTGCTGATTGAGGAACTCACGGTGTTCCAGAACCTCTACTACAACGCGAAACTCTGCTTCGGTGGATTTTCAAAAAAACAACTTCTTCGGGCGGTGATGAAGATCCTTTCCGATATCGGCCTGGCCGGAATCCGGCACTTAAAGGTTGGGGATCCACTCAATAAATTCATCTCCGGAGGGCAACGCAAACGACTCAATATCGCTCTGGAACTGATCCGGGAGCCTTCGGTGCTCTTTGCAGATGAGCCTACATCCGGACTCTCATCAATGGACTCCGAAATGGTGATGCTTCTGCTGAAGGAACAAACCCTGAAAGGGCGCCTGGTTGTGGTCAATATTCATCAGCCCTCTTCTGATATTTTTAAGCTGTTCGACAAACTGTTAATCCTCGACAAAGGAGGCTTCCCCATCTATTTCGGTAACCCAATCGATGCCCTGAAATATTTCAAGACGCTGAGCAGCCATGTAAACCCCAATGAGAGCGAGTGTTTTAACTGCGGCTATGTGAATCCAGAGCAGATCCTGCAAATCACAGAAGCCAAAGTTATCAATGAATACGGCAAGTTGAGTGCCAACCGCAAAACCACCCCGCACGACTGGTACGACCATTTTCTTAAAAATATCCAGCCTGGGCTGAAGGTACAGACCCGGAAACATGATCTTCCAAAACACCATTTCAAAGTTCCAACCATCTTCAAACAGTTCCGCATTTTCGGGACCCGAAACCTGCTCTCGAAAATCACCAACACCCAGTATCTCCTGATCAACCTGCTGGAGGCTCCAGTCCTTGCAGCAATTCTGGCCTTCCTCACCCGCTACTATCCAGGAGAGACTTACATCTTCGGGACAAACAGCAACCTGGTGGCTTACCTCTTTATGAGTATTGTCGTATCCCTCTTCTTCGGCATGATGGTCAGCGCCGAAGAGATCATCCACGACCAGAAGATCCTGAAACGGGAAGCCTTCCTGCACCTCAGCCGCTGGAGCTACCTCAACTCCAAGATCGCCCTGCTCTTTGCCCTTTCAGCCATTCAGGCTTTTTCATTTGCGGTGGTGGGAAACCTGATTCTGGATATTCGTGGAATGCTCTGGAGTTATTTCCTGATCCTTTTCGCCACCTCCTGCTTTGCTAACATGGTAGGGTTGAACATCTCATCGGGGATGAAATCAGTGGTAGCCATCTACATCCTGATTCCTTTTATCCTTGTCCCTCAGTTGCTTCTGAGTGGCACCATCGTTCCTTTCGATAACCTCAACCCCGCGATCTCTTCACGGATATATGTGCCCTTTGTGGGAGATATGATGACATCACGGTGGTCATATGAAGCACTGGCTGTCCATCAATTCAAGAACAACAAGTACGAACGAATCTTTTATCCTTACGAAAAGGAGATGAGTCACTACTCCTATATCTCTGCTTATGAGATCCCCACCCTGCAGGCCGAACTGGATGCGTGCCAGAGGAACCTAAAACTGGATCTGGAAACCAAAAAAACGAAAAACTACTTCGATATCATGACCTATGAGATTGGCCGTCTGAGTCAGGAAGCCGGCTTCAAAACTTATAGCGGATTAGGAGATCTCTCCCCGGAACGGTTCACTGACGAGGCTAAACTTAGCACGTCGCAATACCTCGATTCCCTCAGCCGTTATTTTTCTTCGCGACTCTCTTCTGTGACCTCACGCCGGGATGCCTTTTACGAGAATCTGGTTAGCGACATCGGCCAGGAAGCTCTCTACAAGATGCGAAAGGAATTCTACAACCAGAGTCTCGCCGATTTTGCCCTGAACCAGAATTCAGTTGCCAAAATCATTGAAGCGAAAGGGAAGCTAATCCGCAAGAAAGATCCGATCTTTATGGATCCCCAATCCCGGATCGGACGTGCCCATTTCTACGCCCCCTATAAAAACCTCTTCGGCCTTCACATCGACACCCTCTGGTTTAACTTTGGCGTGATCTGGCTGATGACAGTCGTGCTGTATCTGATGTTGTTACATGATACGCTGAGGAAGTTAATGGAGGGGATAGAATCATGGAGTCATAGGTTCATGAAGTCATGAAGTTATGGGGTCATGGCAATTTATGTGCACTCCAGTGCAATCCCCCTTATCTCCTCCAACTCCTCTGCCGAAAAAACCCCTGCCTGAAACAAGTTCAGAAATTCTTCCGACACGCCCTGATCAAATAGTGTCACATCATCGGTGTTGATGGTCACTTTGACTCCGTGGTCGTAGAGGATCCGGATTGGATGGGCGGCATAGGACTGCACCCGTTGTAATACCAGGTTGCTTGTGGGGGAAATATTCAGTGGGGTTGACCGTTCGGCCAGCCAATTCATGACCTCTGTTGAGTTGGCCGCAGCGATGCCATGTTGCACGGCATCCAGGTTCAAAACCTCAACAGCCTCCCTTACCTCTTCAGCTGTCCCAAATTCTCCGGCATGAGCAGTGCAGCGAAGTCCCATCTGCCGGGCAAATCGATAGATCTCCCTGAAGTTCTGAATCGGCTGACTCTTTTCATCGTCGTAGAGATCAATGGCAGCGAAATAGTCCAGGTTGAGGTAGGGTTCAAAAAAGCGAAGCAGTTGCCTCACCTGCATATTGCGGGCAAATCCAAGACATGGCCGGAAGTTTATATGTGGGGCCACCTCCTGATGAGCCAGACGCAGGGTATCTACAACCTCTTCAGGCTGGATCCCGTATTGATGTCCGAACCCAACATCAATGCTTGCCTCCAGCACGGTAACACCATCGTTAACCGCCTGTTGGAAACTCGCTCTAACCAATAACGAAAAGATTCCGGGAGTTGTGATTACCGGAATATATTGTTCTCTGATCCAGTTGTTTATATCCTGGATCCCCCGGCCCCTGTAAAAAAAGGGCTTAACAACCCGACCTGAGAGCCGGGATAACTGGACAAGTTTCATCCCGAGCAATACATGATTATGGAGATCCGCCTTTGGCACCGCCCTGATAAGATCCAGATCTTTCTTAAACAATGCCCCTGCAAATTCATCCTTACGGCTCATTCTTATGTGTTCCTGTCATTTGCCATTCTTGTCATTCTTCATTCTTGCTCATTCATGTCATTGTTCCTCACTCTCCTCCTGTAAACATGCTTACAGTATCGGGACTGATGAAAAAGAGGATAAAAACGATGGCTAAGATCACTGCTGCTATAGCCATCAGTATTTTATGTTTGCGTTTCATAAAGGGTGGTTAGATTTTACTCTTTGTTAACTGTGACAGCATTGGAATAGATTACCATGTCGTTCTGGTAAAATTTGAACGAAATCTGATGTGGTAAGCTGTTCATGTTGAGCAACTGAATGATGTACTTATTCTCCCCAACATTATCGATCTGAATAAAATTAGAACTGGAGAGTACGGTCGACTGGTCGTTTACGGTAAGATTCTGCACATTTAAAACCCGGAAATTGTTATTACCAAACTCAACTGCAACCTTAATCGGATAGAGGGAGGAGATGTCGAGACGAGCTTCAATAACCTGTGTTGAGTATCTCACGTCAATGGCTGTTTTGAATGCCGGATTATCGGCATAGATGACATCCGCAGATTTCATCTTGTCAAACGAGCTGGAGTTGTAGACGGTACCCCGCACATCTTCATCAGAGACTACGTGGTCTTCATTGCGGTTGTCAATAACCTTTACCAACAACATCCCGGCTATGATACCTGCCAGGAAAAAGAAGCTATAGCGAACCCAGCTTCGCTGCGAGATGTGGGCCGATGGTTGGTAGAAGGAGCCCTCCTGTTTATTTGAATGTTCCATTTTTTATATTTTAAATGTACAGCCGCGATTAATCGCGGCTGTACAAATTATCGCGGCTTTACAAGAGATAAAGGTAATGAAAAATTTCAATCCGGGTTAAGAATTGATAGAGCCCAGATATCGCCACGATTCATTCGGAGAATGGGGCGGAGTGCAAAGATTCCCGATTTTCCAATCCGTTTCCGCAGTTGATCCAGTTCATGCAGTTTATCCATGATGTTGGGGTCCATTGGAAGTGGCAGGTCATTTTCTTTTAGCAGTAACAAACTTTTTGCTTTGACAGAGAGCTCCAGGTAGAGAGTCATGAAACAATATATGTCCAGGACTATCTCTTTCGGAAAATGATCTTTTACAGATAGCAAATATGCGCCAGCACGGGTTTGAGAGAATTTGCCGCGGTTGATCATCAGCAGAAGGCTCACTTCTGCATCCATCCCAATATCCAGCCATTTTTTGAGGTTATGTTCACCAAGCCTGAAGACGACCACCAGCATCACCGGGACAAGGATGATTACGACCAATGCCGACTGGAGTGGGGAGATCAAAAAAGCGTTGTAGAGCGCATGGATAAAATAGGCAACCACTACAGCCAGGAGGAATGGCTGAATGAGCTTCCGGGAGTCTGTCAGCCTGTTGATCAGGATGACACCCGCAATGGCAGTGGATCCCCCATGCATTACAGCTGTACCAACACCACGGGCAATCCAAATCCAGAGGTTCGTTTGTTCAGGGCCAAGTTGTATAAGGTAGATCAGGTTTTCGGTGAAAGCAAAGCCCGAACCCACGGCAAAACCGTAAATGGCAGCATCTATGGCGAATCCGATTCGATGGCGGGATATCAGCAGGATAAGGATGATCATCTTCAGGATCTCCTCAGTAAAAGGTGCTACGTAGCGTGAGAGTGTATCAAAAGGGAGATGGAAAATATTCGAAAGCAAGGTGTTTCCTACCAGACTCAGTGAAGCCGCAACGCCCCCCCAAACCAAACAAATGATCAACACCCAGCGGTTTACCAGGCGGAAGCTGTCGAAGAAGAGCAGCAACCCAAGAAACAGGAAAACCGGTACAAGGCTGATGATAATCTTCATCCTGTCATCTGTTTTGAGCGATCTTCTTTGCGATCCTGATATTTTCGTTCATCACCCGCATCAAGTTGCCACCCCATATTTTCCGGATATCCTTTTTGGTGTAACCCCTTGTAACCAGCTCCAGCGTAATATTTCCCATCTCAGATACATCATAACATCCGGTAACGCCTCCCCCACCATCAAAATCGGTTCCGATACCTACATGGTCGATTCCGGCCACATCAATGATGTGATCAATATGATCTACAACATCACTAACGGTTGCCAGCTCTCTTGGGTACTGATCTTCAATGGCATACCACTCCTTATGCGCCTGCTTCATCTCTTCATCGGTGAGGTTGTCAAAGTTTCGGAACTTCTCCCTCACGGCAGCCCTGGCTGAGTCGCGCTCAGGATTGGGAGTCGGGGTTTTAACATAGTCGCTCAGAATACACATCTGAATAACTCCATTGTTCGCCGCCAGGGCAAGGAGCATGGCATCATCCAGATTGCGGGGATTGTCACACAGCGCCCGTGAACAGGAGTGGGAGGCCAGGACCGGAGATCGGGTTTTCCGTAGAATATCGTAAAAGGAGGAATCAGAAGCATGCGACACATCGATCATCATGCCCAGCCGGTTCATCTCGGCAACCACCTCGTTGCCGAAATCGCTCAAGCCACTAAAAGCGAGCGTGTCGGTGGAGGAATCACAGATATCATTATTACGGGTATGAACGAGTGTGATATAGCGAGCTCCCCGATCGTAAAGTGTCTGAACCATTTCGATATCACGTCCTACAGGGTATCCGTTCTCCACCCCTATGAAAGCTATCCGCTTCCTTTGCTTCTCCAGGCGATAGGCGTCATCCGGAGTTAAAGCCAGACCTATTTTATCGGAGTTGTGGTTGATGGCATTCAGGAGAGTGTCGAACACCATCAGCACACGTTGTTTTGCCTCTTCATTGCCCACCGGTGTACGAGGCCCCTGACCAATGAAGAGTGCAAAGAAGGCCCCATCAAGTCCCCCCTCCTCCATCCGTATAAGATCAACACGGGAACGATCCGTGTAGGGATTATGGCGTTCACCCCAGTCGAATCCCGGACGGATCATCCGCAACGGGGTATCGTTATGCGAATCAATCGTGAGGATCTGTTCATGAATCTTCTTCGCCTTTCGTTCTATCTTCCCGGTTCCCATGTGTCCTGCAGAAACACAAAATGTAAAAAAGAAAAAGTAGATGGAAAGGAATATGATTTTCATGGTGCCCGGGATAAAAAATGGTTAATACTGCCAACTAATCTTTCAACTGTCTTAAATACAATTGAATCGTATTTTCCAGCCCCAAATAGAGTGCATCACAGATCAGGGCATGGCCGATAGAGACTTCCAACAAACCAGGGATCAACTGGTGGAAGAATTTCAGGTTTTCGAGACTTAGATCATGTCCGGCATTGAGCCCTAATCCCAGCTCTTTGGCTAGCTTTGCAGCTTCCACAAAGGGGAGGATCGCCTTTTCACGGCCGCCCCTGTATTGCTGTGCATAGGCCTCCGTATAGAGTTCCACCCTGTTGGCGCCGGTTGAACAGGCATGCTCGATCATCTTCAGGTCTGTATCGATAAAGATGGAGGTCCTGATGCCGCTTCGTCTGAACTCATCAATCACTTCCCGTAAAAAAGATTGATTGTTTATGGTATCCCATCCTGCATTGGAAGTTAAAGCCTCGGGAGGGTCAGGCACTAACGTCACCTGCGCTGGTTTAACTTCTTTTACAAGGTTGATAAAAGCCTCGGATGGATAACCTTCAATGTTAAATTCGGTCGTGACGATTGGTTTCAGGTCAAGAACATCGTTGTAACGAATATGTCGTTCGTCAGGACGTGGATGGACAGTAATGCCCTCAGCTCCAAACCGTTCACAGTCAATAGACGCCTTCAGTAAGTCAGGCTGATTCCCTCCCCGGGCATTTCGCAAGGTCGCAATCTTATTGATATTTACACTTAACTTCGTCATCCTGATCCGTTTTTTGCAAAACTACTAAAATTATAGCACGCCTAAATCCCCTGAATGGGACTAATTCAGGCATTCGGATTGACATCTTCTTTTTTTTAATTTTTATTTTTTAATTTTGAGTTTTACTTACTTCCATGCGTGTAGTACTTCAACGTGTCAGCAAAGCTTCGGTGATAATAGATGGAAAAACCATTGCCACCATTGGGAAAGGTCTTTTGCTCCTTCTGGGGATTGAAGAGGCTGACACCCTCAATGATATCGAGTGGCTTTCGGGCAAGGTCATCCGTTTACGGGTATTCCCCGACGATGATGGAGTGATGAACCAGTCTGTCACGGAAGCTGATGGGGAAATCATCGTTGTCAGTCAGTTCACGCTTCATGCCAGTATAAAAAAAGGGAACCGCCCCTCCTACATCCGGGCTGCAAAACCTGAAATTGCCATCCCTCTTTATGATCAATTTATCAGAAACCTCGAAATCATTCTTGGGAAACCTGTGCAAACAGGTAATTTTGGGGCGATGATGGATATCTCACTTGTGAATGATGGGCCGGTTACCATCATTATGGACTCCAAAAACAGGGAGTGAACCTGTTTCAAGTGATCTCTTCCCTCTCGGTTACGTTCAAAATGGATATACCTGTGCTGGTTCAGTCGACACTTACTAATAAACTCTGATTCTATTAGGAAAATGGTGTCATATGGAATATCTTTGAGTATAAATTACCGGGTTATTTTTTACCATGAAGATCCAGTATAAATTCCTGATCATCTTCTTGGTAGCCTTCGCGATTACCATTGTTCCGAACCTCTTTTTGTTCAACAGTGAAGTCTTCGGGTGGTTACCTGTTTATCTTTGGACCTACCTCTCTATTGCCCGTTTTATTCTGTTGATCGGCTTGTTTGTGCTGGTTACTCACCATTGGATCATCAAGCCCCTGAATCAGATTGCCGGCGCTCTGGCTCTCCACGACCCGGTTCCTGTTGAAGCGCTCTCGCATCGTCGCGACGAGATAGGAAAGATCGGGATTCTGTTACAGCGGTTCTTCAATCAGCGAAAAGAGCTCGACACAGTGATGAAAGAGAAGAGCCAGGCTCTTGAATCCGTGGCCATTTCTGAAGCCAAATCGCGGGCTTTGCTCAATGCGATCCCCGATCTGCTATTCCGGGTAAGTCTTCAAGGAATCATCACGGATTATCATGCTCCCGATCCTTCGGAGTTGCTCCTCCCACCTGAAAAATTTCTGGGCAAAGGTGTCGAAGAGATGATGCCTGCACACGTTACCGCTGCCTATTATCAAGCAATTCTTGACATTGACGGGTCAAATAGAAGTGGGATCTTTGACTATTCTCTCCATTTGCCTGATGGTTCCGAGCGTGCTTACGAGGCGATGGTTTCGGCTACCGGAATCGGCGATTACCTGATCTCCATCAGGAATATCACGATCAGAAAGGAAGCTGAACTTGAGATTTCACGGATGCTGTCAAAACAGCAGGAGCTGAATCAGCTTAAATCGCGTTTTATTTCCCTGGTCTCTCATGAATTCAGGACACCCCTGGCAGCCATCTCCAGCAACATTCAGCTTTTAAGCAAGTACCAGGAAAAATGGCCAATTGAGAAAAGGACAGAGGTGATCAGGCGGGTTCGGGAAGCTATCAAAAAAATGATCATTCTTCTTGAAGATGTGACCCTTATCTCAAAAGATCAAAGCGGGGTCCTTTCTTTGAATCCTGAAACTTTTCAGATTAATGAATTTGTCAACGAGGTCATCGAAGAACTCCGAAAGAACTCCGAGTTGCCTATACACCTGGAACTGAAGATCGATCAGGGTGAAGACGACATCTACACCGACAAAGAACTTCTCCGGCAAATCCTCTCTCATTTGCTCTCCAATGCCGGGAAATTCAGCCCACAGGACAAACCTGTCAGCGTGACGATTGCAAGGGAAAACAACCATATCGAAATGATTGTAAGCGATCAGGGAATCGGTATCCCCGAACATGATATGGGACAGCTGTTTCAGCCCTTTCATAGGGGCAGTAACAGCGATGGGATACCGGGAACCGGGTTGGGAATGTCGATTGTAAAACGATGTGTTGATCTGCTGAAAGGATCAATCCAGGTGACCAGCAGTATTGACGAGGGAACCACTTTCGACGTAAAAATCCCAGTAAGAACAACAAAAACAACTGATTATGAGCAAGATTCTGATTATTGAGGATGACCCCATCCTTTTGGAGAGCCTGGCAGAATTTCTGCAAGAGGAGGGGATGGAAACCATCATGGCAGAGAACGGAAAGAAGGGAGTAGATCTGGCAGTAAACGAGCTTCCCGACCTGATCCTGTGCGACATTTTCATGCCCAGGATGAATGGGTATGAAACGTTTGAAAAATTGAAGAGTAACGTCACAACCTCACTCATTCCATTTATTTTTCTTACTGCAAAAGCGGAACGGGAAGATATCCTGTATGGGATGACCATGGGAGCAGATGACTACATCATAAAACCCATTGATTTCGATGAGCTCCTGGCGCGAATCACAAAACGGATGGAGAAGACCCGTGAAACAATCCGGCGCAGTGAGATCAAATACCATGCTGTGTTTGAAACGGCCCATGATGCGATCCTCTTGCTCCGCCTTTCCGACCTCAGTATTATGGATTGCAACCAGGCTGCCTGCGACATGCTCGGGTACTCCCGGGAGGAGATCCTGGATACACCCGGACGAAGGTTCATCAAGGATGTCGATCTCCACGAGGTAATTAGCAAGCAGAATGCCAGAAGCTGGAGTTTTCAGGAATTTCGTGATATTGAAACTGCCTGGAATAGAAAAGATGACAAGCAGATTCTGATACAGGTAAGCGGTAAAATGATCACCCTGTTCGCTGAGGATTACCTCTTTATGATGGCCCAGAATGTCACCGAGAGAAAAAATTACGAACAGCAACTTATCCTGGCGAAAGAGAAAGCCGAAGAATCGGACCTGCTCAAGTCATCCATCCTCTCCAATATCAGTCATGAACTCCGAACTCCTTTGAACGGGATTCTTGGCTTTTCGGAACTTCTTCAGGAGGATCTGAGAAATACTGAGTACTTGCCTATGGTTGAGAACATTTATCTCTCGGGAAGAAGGCTGATGTCAACGCTTAACTCCATCATCACCCTCTCACAACTTCAGGCTGGCAAAGTTACGATGGTCTTCAAACACATCGACCTGGTGGCTGCAATAGAGAAGATTTGCAAATCATTTGAGGATCCGATTCATGAAAAAAAGATCTCATTACTGAAAGACCTTCCAGAGGAGTTCATCGTCAATGCCGATCTTCAACTTTTTAAACAGCTTTTCCAACAAATCCTTGATAATGCTGTAAAGTTCACCAAACAGGGCAGTATTACGATTCGAGCGAGAACGGTTACAGAGGATAACGTACAATGGCAAACGATCGAAATTAGAGATACAGGGGTAGGCATTGAGCAAAAGTTCTTTGATATGATCTTTCAGGAGTTCCGGCAAGTGAGTGAGGGTTACGACCGCAAGTTCCAGGGGAGCGGGCTAGGGCTGACTATCTGTAAGAAAATCTGCGAACTGATGAATGGAAAGATCTCGGTGAAAAGTACACCAGGCAATGGGACAACCTTCACCATCTGGCTTCCAGCTGCAAAATCAGCAAAACATTTTACCACCGACCCGGAAGAGATTGAACGTTCAATGCCGTTTACTCCGGCAGTTATAAAGAGAGACGTGCCTCTAGTACTTCTGGTGGAGGACAACATGATCAACCGAAACCTGATTGAGCTCTTTCTGAAACCAACATACTTGATGGATCATGCGTATGAAGGTAAAACTGCCGTAAAAATGGCGAAGGAGACGAAGTATGATGCTGTGTTGATGGATATCAACCTGGGTTCGGGTATCGACGGCATTGAGACAACGAAAAAGATCAAAGCAATTTCAGGCTATGAAAAGACGCCCATCATAGCAGTGACAGGATACACGATGATAGGTGACAGGGAGAAACTGCTTGCCGAAGGATGCACACACTATATTGCCAAACCCTTTGAAAAAGCAGTATTTCGTGCAATTATCAAAGAGGCAATCTATGGCCTTGGGGAAGCGGATTAACATTTTTTAATCTTTTTCTCATCTTCGCATGCACTTTTATGTATATATTTGCGTTATCTAAACTGAATCTAAGTTAACAACCGTAAACTTGAATTATCATGAAAAAAACAGCTATTTTAATCTCCGCATTCTTTTTAATCGTTGGTATGACATTCGCACAGGAGCCTCAAAAGCCCGTCAAGAAGACCGAACCTGCAAAAACTGAGCAGACTGACAAATCAAAGGCTGATTGCGTTAAGAAAACCGATTGCTCCAAAGCCAAGACATCGAGCTCTTGCTGTTCACATGGCAAACCAGCCGCAAAACCTGCCAAAACAGATCCTGGCAAGAAATAAATTATGTTCCCCGAATAAAATTAGGGCAACCGTATAGCAATTAGGGGGATCCCAAAACAGTAGGGGCGACCGGACCGGTCGTCCCTACTGTTTTTTGGGAATCCCAAATACAATGGGCATCTTTACCATCACCCGCACAGGCCGTCCGCTTCGCTTGCCTGGGTTCCATCTCGGCATCTCCCGGGTTACCCGTACCGCTTCTTCATCACACCCTCCACCAATGCCCTGTAAAATCTTTACGTTTGTCAACGAACCATCAGCTTCTATAACGAAAACCACCATCACGACCCCCTGAATAGCGTTATCTACAGCTTCTTTTGGGTAAGATACATGCCTTCTCAGATAATAGAGACGCGCCTCATCACCTCCAGGGTAACGCGGATAAACATCGATGGTAGTGGCAATAGCTGTATCGGTATTCGCCTGCCGGCCTATCTCTTCGCCCCTGGTTCCGTAGGAAGCCTTATCAGATTCTTCCGGTTCTACATCCTGCGATACAACATCTTCCTGAACAGGTTGTAACTCCTCCTCCGGTGTACGAATGTCGGTAATGACAGGGGCTAGCTGTTTCTCCTCCGGAGGTGTTGCATGCGCTTTCGCCATTTCGACCAGCGCAATATCTTCAGGAGGAGTAAAAGGCATGTACTCAACCTCATAGATATATTCCATCTCAAGATCCATCCTGACGTCCTGAATCATATAAATTACAAAAGGGATGACCACGAACAAGAGATAGAGGGATATTCCGATCCCGGTGGAGATAACCAGTGTTTTCAGGTATTGTCTCCGTAGCTGAAAGGAGCCGTAATCCCTGTTTCGGTTCCGGAAAACAAGTTCGGTAAGTGATTCCGTAGGGATTCCCTTGCGTATCATTTGCTACTCTTTCCAGTGTTTTTTCAATTCTTCAATATCGCGGCGCTGCCGTTTTGTGGGACGCCCGACTCCCCTTTCACGGTATTCAAAATTAATCTCTTTGATCATCTTCAGCTTCTGAAACTCCTCATCAGGTGTCAGCTCCTCCATAAATGTAGCGACAAGTTTGGCTGCTATTCTGCTCTTTGGGAAATCCAGCACCTGGAAGGTTCGGGTAATTGGGGGTTGGTGAAAGGCAACCTTATCTCCCTTGCGTAACTCGCGCGACGGTTTTACCACCTGGCCATCGATCCTTAGTTTCCCCGACCTGCATGCGATTGAGGCCTGATTACGGGTCTTGAATACCCGCACTTCCCAGAGCCATTTATCAATCCGCTTACTCTCTTCCATGCGCTATTTTTGCCTGAAGAAAATCTCAATAGGTACTCCGTTGAAGTCGTACTTCTCGCGGAGTTTGTTTTCAAGAAAACGTTGATAACTCTCTCTAACGTATTGTGGATGGTTACAAAAAAAGACAAAGATCGGGTAGGGCTTCTGTAGCTGGGTGATAAATTTAATTTTAATGAGCTTATCTTTCACTCTTGGAGGAGGATACTGTTCTATGACAGGAAGCATAACATCATTCAATTCACGCGTAGGGATCCTTCTGGATTTCCGTTTATAAACTGCAATCGCTGTCTCTACTGCCTTCAGGATGCGCTGTTTCTGGATGACTGAAGTGAAGAGAATGGGTACATCCTTAAAGGGGGCAATCCGTTCCCTGATCATCTCCTCAAAATCCTTATGCGTATTCGTCTCTTTTTCAATCAGGTCCCACTTGTTGACCAGGATCACGACCCCTTTATGATTTTTCTGGATGAGGGAGAAAATATTGATATCCTGGGATTCAAATCCCCTTTCGGCATCGATCATCAGGATACATACATCGCTGTTCTCAATGGATCCGATAGCCCTCATTACTGAATAGAATTCGATATCCTCTTTCACTTTCCCCTTCTTCCGGATGCCGGCAGTGTCGATCAGCTGAAATTCCAGGCCAAAGGCGTTGTAAATGGTATGGATCGAATCGCGGGTTGTTCCTGCAATTGGAGTCACAATGGTACGCTCGTTCCCCAGCAGCAGATTCACCAGCGACGATTTTCCGGCATTTGGTCGGCCAACGATCGCGATGCGGGGAATTTCCGGAATATCCTCGGTGGATTCGGTATCCTGTAGAGACGAGGTATGCCTCGTCTCTACAACAGGAAATGATGCCACCACAGGATCCAGGAGATCCCCTGTACCGCTTCCGCTGATAGCAGAAATGCTATAAATCTCTCCCAGCCCTAATTTGTAAAATTCAAAAATATCATGAATCTGCTTGTTGCTGTCAACCTTGTTAACCACCAGAAAAACTGGCTTTTTGGAGCGTCTGAGCACAACAGCCACATCTTCATCCATCCCGGTAACTCCTTCCCGCGCATCCACCATAAAGAGGATACAGTCAGCCTCCTCGACAGCCAGCCGAACCTGTTTCTTGATCTCCTTTTCAAACACATCGCCCGATTGATCAACATACCCGCCTGTGTCGATCACCGAGAACTCCACTCCGTTCCAGTCCGATTTACCATAGTGGCGATCGCGGGTCACCCCGCTTGTAAGATCTACAATGGCATCACGCCTCCCAACCAGGCGGTTGAATAAGGTGGATTTACCTACATTAGGACGGCCTACGATTGCTAAGATTGCCATAGTTTTGGGATATATTATACGCGATGTGCGATACGCAATATGCGTTTTACGAAATAATCTACGAAGGTACTAAAAAAGGGTGTTGCAGGGTTAAAAACCCAGTTCGTTCAAGGAAAAATGAAAACAATTGATTGTCTTAACTAATTGTCTGACTCCAGCCTGAAAGCTCTTTATGTCAAAACAAAACAGTTGATCTAGTTGGAAATTTATGATAATGCGAAGCAGGACTTGTCGTTGAAATAATGAAAAAACCGGAAGTCAGAAAATGATTTGACTCCCGGTTTTTTAGCTGCTGGGTTTCTCTACTATTTATTCACCAGGATCTTCCTGATCTCCTGTCCGGAGCTGTTTTTAAACACTATGACATAGATGCCCACAGGTGCAGGTCTTATATCGATAAGTTTATTTACAGTGCCTTTAATAACAGGCATGTTTGTATCAAAGATTTTAATACCCAGGTTATTGTAGATTGAAATTGTGAATTTGTCCTCATTTGGAGAGGTAATGGATACCGTAAATACTCCGTTGTTGGGCACAGGGGATAGGCTAAGGTTGGTACCGCTGAGTTGGTCGATCCCCGGCATCACAATGTTAATGGTATTCGACGGATTGGAACTACAACCATCGAGGG
>CAYUZX010000009.1:53716-68055 GCA_964449285.1 uncultured Prolixibacteraceae bacterium | reverse complement strand
TGAAGGTCTACAACGCACAGGTCGAGATCATGATGGTTAAGTTGGATTCCCTTAAATAAGCCCCTTTTTCATACGGATATGCAGTGCAGGGCAATGGGAACTATCAATATACCATTTGCAACGGGGCCGGCAGTTCAGGCAGGAAACGATCATCTCTTCATGATGTTGCGCTTTTGAGACCCAGTGCGGATCGGCAAGGATCGGCCTCCCGAGGCTTACGAAATCTGCCAGATTATTCTCAATCAGGTAATTGGCTCGCTCAGGAGTGCGAATTTCATTAACAACCCCAACAGGGAGTTTCACAACCTTTTTAATTTCCGTTCCTGAATAGCAGATCCAGTTGTAAGCAAACTCTTTTGGCGGCCGGGGCAATGTAACCAATGATCCTCCATGTGAAACATCGAGCATATCGATTGGCTTATGTTCCAGGTAAGAAGCAATTTCAATTCCATCTTCAAGCGTAGGAGAATTGGCGCCCATCCGGTATGTGATCAGAAATGAGTCACCGCAAGCTTTCCTAATCCTATCAATAATCTCAGAAGCTAACCGCATTCTTCCCTCAGTTGTTCCGCCATAGTCATCCTCACGCTGGTTGTAAAAGGCCGAAGCAAACTGGTTGAGCAGATATCCGTGGGCCCCATGGATCTGAACACCGTCAAAGCCAGCCTGTTGAGCACGAATAGCAGCCCGGATGAAGTCATCCATGATCTGCTGAATTTCCTCAACAGCGAGGCTCCTTGATCGGGGCTCCTGAGGGTTTACAGATGGACCCACGGGTTCTTCTGTAACACTTTCGGGGGCAACCAAGCCGGCATGATGAATCTGGATAAGGGAGACAGCGCCAAAACTTTTAACAATCATAGATACCTGACTCAACCCTTCGATTTGTTCATCAGACCAGATTCCCAACTGGGTTGGAGAGAGTCGTCCGATTTTACAAACAGCTGTCGCTTCAGTCACAATGATTCCAGCACCACCTTCGGCTCTCTCACGATAATGCTCAAGGTTTCTTCTTGTTACGATGCCATCTGCACCAGCATACCCGGGGCAAACCATCGCTGGCATGATTACCCTGTTCTTGACCGGGATCCCTTTCAAGTTGAATGAGGAGAAAAGCGGAAGCATAGTTAATTCTCTTTAGTAAACGGATGAGGATTCTTCCACATTTTCCAGACCAGGAAGATGGGAAAGAGAAACCATGGAGCGTTGGCCAATAGAACCAATGGCAGATTTAGCGCCGGGGTTGTGCCCCAAATCTCTTCACTGCATATGATGGTAACATTGGTAAACAGGATTGACATTGCAATGATTGCCGGTATACGGATCCAATCTTTCCCTTTGATGAAAGCATAGATGGCAAAGGCATAAAAGGGGCCGAAAATCAGGACGTCGAGCCATATTGTAGCCTGCCACCACACCGGACGCAACCACTGAAGGGGATCAAAGGTGCTTCCCCACCAGTGCACCATATCGATAAAAAACGGCAATGGCCAGATTGGGTAACCGAAGCTACCTGGATCTTTGATGACAAGTTGTTCCAGATCGACTATATACGTGATGAAAAACAGGTTTACAAAGAAGAAAACCAGGTAGATATAATCTGTCGGACGCTTTTTCAGGGGGATTGATTCTCGCATAAATGATTGGTTTATAGTAGTATATGGTTGCTTAAAATAACTATTTCCGTTGAAACCTAATTCTCAATTCCTCATTCTTTTTTTATTACTGTTAACTTCTATCCTCCTTTCCAGGCATTGCCAACGCATTCCCATCACGGATAGCATTGTAGTTGGGTGACATGATCTCCACGCCGGCATCATTGAATGCATCCTGGATATGCTGATGGAGTTCTGAGTAGATGAGAGCAGCATCTTCCGGTTTGTTGGTATACGCATTGATTTCGTAGGCAACAGAGAAATCATCGAGGCTTGTTTGTAATACAAAGGGCTTTTTCTCTTTTGAGACTCCCTGGGTCGATTTGGCTGCACTGATCAGAAGCTCGTGTATTTTATTCCAGGGAACATCATAACCAATTGTTACTGTGGTATGAAGAATCAGTCCAGACGCTTTCCCTGAAATGGAGTAATTTATTGTGTGGCCAGTAAGGATCTGGCTATTGGGGATCGTAATCTCTTCATTTTTAATTGTTCTGACACGGATGACCAACGGGGTTTTTTCAATTACATCCCCGGTTACATCCCCGATTTTAATGCGGTCACCAATCTTGAACGGACGCATATATGTGATGACTAATCCGGCCACCACATTGCTGATAGCCGATGAGGAACCGAGGGAGATCAGGATACCAAGGAATACCGACACCCCTTTGAAGATATCTGAGTCAGAGCCAGGAAGGTAGGGAAAGATGATAACAAACATAAATGCATAAAGGATGAACCTGACAATTCCAAATGTTGGCATCGCATAATCCGGATGGAACCCAGGGAGGGTCAGCTTTCCCGCTTTAATCTCCCTGGAGAGGTATTTCAATAATTTTACCAGATACCTCACCACGGTAATGATAACAATGACTGTGATCAAGTCGGGTAAGTAGTCAACAAATGCAAGCAAAATCGAAGTTATCGGATTGATTACCCATCTTATCAACGTACTAGCCCAAGACTCAGTAACAGGAAAGATGCTGAACAGGGAGGGCAGAGCCAGATAGATGACCAGAATGAAAAAAAAGATCTTTACAACCATGTTCAGCCATAATACACTTTTCAGCACTTTCTCTTTGGAAAGGAATTCATAGTTCCTGAAACTGAAACTGCGGATAAACTTATCCTGGTGTGATTCGATATATTTTTTCGTAAACCGAAAGAGTCTGCTTAGTAAGAAGATGAGGAGAGCGACAATCCCAATGATAAGAACAACCAGCCCAACTCGTTTGAGGATGTTAGAGAGGCTTGTATATTTTATGTGGTCAAGCACAGCTTGATTGATTGCCAACCGGTACTGTCGAATCAGTACTTTTGGATCAGTTCCATTAATGAGCGCATCGATATCACTCACGCTCATGATTATCTTGTCACGGTATACCAGGTCCTGTGTGTTGTCTGTTCCTATTATCAGGAGAGAATCAGCGTAATAGGGCCTGTTTTTATACAATTGCTGGATCTTTCTGTTGATGCTCTCCGTTCGCTCAAGGGGAGTGAAAGACCCTATCTTGTTAAAAATCAGAAACAGCGTGTCGCCAAAGGGAGCGACCGGCATTCCGGCATTCGAATTACGAATCTCTTCCACTCGACGTTTCTTCTGTTCCAGCCGGATGGAATCTTGTTGTTCCAGTTGATTTAAACGATCCTGCAGTTCTCGGCGACGCATGTAATCGCTTGCTTTTACCAGTTCAAGTTCACGCTGAAGTTCCAGTCGCCTTATGGAATCAGCCAGTCTCTGCTGTTCATTCTTCCGGATCTGATCAGTAAATTCACTAAGTTTCCGGTTCAACGAATCGACTGGATTGATGGAGTCAACAATGGTGTCAACCTGGCCATTTGCCGAGAGACTTATGACAACGATTAATAGAGCTACCAACAAACCTACCGCTCTTTTCATGTTGGTGTTATTTCGAACAAAGGTAATAAATTAGATATTCGATTTTTTACCCCGTGCTGTGCGGGCCATCTGGGTTGCCAGAGACAACCTGAATCGTGAGAAGTTAGAGATGAATGCTCCCAGCCTGACAGAGCCTGCAGAGTATACCAATGGCTTTGGCTTTCTGACCAACCCAATCAATTGTACCGCAACGTCTTCCGGTGTTTTAGGTTTGATAAATTTACGGGAAAGCCAGTTCTGGTTCGGACTCATCAACAGATTCTGCTCTACCTCTCCAATCCGTGATTCAGGCTTGGAGTCGGTCAGAATGTACCCAGGGAAATATTCACTCACGATAATCTCACTGCCTGCCCATTCAGCCTGAATAGTTCGTGTCCAGGCACAAAAGGCTGCTTTGGAACAAACATATGGGCTGTAAAACGGAATCCCCATCATAAACCCGGGAGAGCCCACATTGATGATCTGCCCTCCTCCTTGTTTTTTCATCTGGATAACTGCTTCCTGTGTGGCAGCAACCGGCCCGAGCAGATTGGTGTAAAATGCAGATATAAGGTCCTCTGAGCTAACGTTTTCAGCCGGAGTAACGATTATCAAAGCAGCATCATTGATCAGGACATCAATCCTCCCAAAGTGGCTTATGGTTTCCCGAACCATCCGGCGAGCCTCCGCTTCAATGCTTATGTCAACCTGCAATATAAGCGGATCATGCATTGTAATCGCCAGTTGCTCAAGTTTCTCTCTTCTCCTGGCAGCCATCACCACCCAGGCCCCGGCTTTGTCAAAGGCCAGAGCTGTTGCCGCTCCAATTCCGGATGAAGCCCCTGTAATCAAAACAACTTTTCCAATTATCTCATTCCTCATGTCGATTCTTGCTTATTTGGCTATGCCGAAATCCGCTTCATCCGGTTCGTATCTCGTGTTTCATTTTCGTTTCCCCTGTCCGGCACCAAAATTGAACATTTCTATCGAAAATCTAAAATCGTACTTCGTAAATTGATAAGTTTGTATCAACAAAGCCACGAATCATGAAACGTTATTCCATCAATCTACTGGTAGTTATTCTGACATCCGGTCTCTTTATAGCATGTCAGGATGCCGGGAATCGAAATACATCATCAACCAAATCAACCCTCTCTATCATGAAAGAACCATTTGGCTCCGTGCAAAACCAGGAGGTCTTCCTGTATACCCTGACTAATAAAAACGGGATTGTTGTAAAGATCACTAATTATGGAGGCATCATAACGCAAATCTGGACGCCAGACCGGCATGGGAATCTGGGAGACATCGTTCTTGGGTACGATAGCCTGAAGGGGTACCTCGACGACAACCCCTATTTCGGGGCGATCGTTGGCCGGTATGCAAACCGGATTTCATGCGGACAGTTTACGTTGAATGGATCAACCTATAAGCTTGCAACAAATAATGGGAATAATCACCTTCACGGAGGAAATAAAGGGTTTGACAAAGTTGTGTGGGATGCAACCGAAATTAACGATTCTACATCCGTTGGGCTGGGACTCTCTTATCTAAGCAAAGATGGAGAAGAGGGGTATCCGGGCAATCTCTATGCGAAAGTAACCTATACCCTCTCGAATAACAACGAACTTGAAACAAGCATAACAGCTACTACCGATGAGGCCTGCCCGGTTAATCTCTGCAATCACACCTATTTCAACCTCACTACGGCTGACACCAATGTACTCGGCCATATTTTATCGATCGTTGCAGCTCAGCTGACCGATGTTAACGACGAATCGATACCAACCGGGCTTATGCCTCCTATAGCAGGGACTCCAATGGATTTCAACACACCGCATGAGGTTGGATCCCGGATTGAACAGGTCAAAGGGGGATATGACCATAATTATATACTTGATAAAAACTCCGGGGATCTTTCCCTGGCGGCTACGCTGCTAGATCCGAAAAGTGGTCGCGAAGTGAAAATTTACACGACACAACCAGGCATCCAGTTCTATTCAGGAAACTTCCTGGATGGCTCGATTAAGGGCAAAGGAGGAAAAGTTTACGGAAAAAATTACGGGTTGTGTCTGGAGACCCAGCACTTTCCCGATTCCCCAAACCACCCTGATTTCCCGAACACGATACTGAAACCAGGAGAAGAGTATCGCGAGATCACGGTGTACAAATTTGGGACTGGGGATTAATTTTCCTGGCTCCATCTGAAACTTCCACCGTATAGAAATCAACCTTCAGGCCTGTTTTATCGAAATACCTCTTTCCAACCTCTTCTACAAATCGATCCAGCGCTTCTGCTCTGACCAGGGTAACAGTACAACCACCGAAACCGGCACCGGTCATTCTCGAGCCAATCACGCCCGGTATCATTTGGGCCTCTTCCACCAGGGTATCCAGTTCAAAGCCGGTCACTTCATAATTATCCCTTAACGACTCGTGGGAAGCATTCATCAGTGCTCCGAATTCCAGGATGTTATTGTTCCAAAGGCATGACACAGCATTAAGAACTCGTTGGTTTTCTGAGATGACATGCCTTGCCCGGCGGCGGATAACTTCATCAGGGATCTGATCCTGCATTTTGTAAAATTGCATAAAGCTAATTTCGCTAAGCCGGCTGACGTTAAACAATTTGCTGAGGTAAGTAACAGCCAGTTGACACTCGGCTACCCGTTCGTTGTATTTCGAATCAGCAAGCCCACGTTGCTTATTTGTATTTGCAACAACCATCGAGATTCCATCGAGTAGAACAGGAACCATTTTATGCTCCAGTGTTTTACAATTCAGAAAGATCGCATGATCCTTCACCCCCATCCCTACTGCAAATTGGTCCATGATGCCACAATTGACTCCGACAAACTGATTTTCTGCTTTTTGTGACAGTTTAATTAAATCTATCATCGGGAGGTTCGACCCGGTCAAGGCATTTAAGGCATACGCTGTAACCATTTCAATGGAGGCAGAGGAGGATAATCCGGCATTGTTGGGAATATCTCCGGTAAACAGCATCTCCATCCCAACGATTTGAATTTTCTGTTGCATGAACTGTTGAATCACACCCAGAGGATAGTTGACCCAGTGATTCTCCATTCTGATGAAATTCCCAATCAAAGGCACCTCGGTCTGAAACTCCATGTTGGTTGAGGCAAGACGGATAACTGACTCATCTATAGGTCTGATGATCAGGTATGTTCCATATTGCAGGGCACAGGGCAGCACAAAACCTCCGTTGTAATCGGTGTGTTCACCGATGAGGTTCACCCGTCCCGGAGCAAAATAGATTAATGGCATTAATTCAGGCTTGCCATAGTGTTGAAAGAAGAGGTCTAAAAGATATTGAGAGGTCATGCCTTTCATATTATTAGTCGAAATTAAGAAAAAGTAGGATGAATCAATTAATTTTGCCCGAATTATCTAAACTTCCTGCAATGAAAATATCGATGAAACTGAACTTCGCACTTTTGTTCTCCATTTTGTTCATGGTAATTGGAACACTCCCAATAGTTGCTCAAGATAATGCCAATATTTTTCCGCTCGACGGCACCTGGCAACTGAGACAACAGGGATCCAAAAAGATCTATAATGCTGTTGTACCTGGAGTTGTACAGCTTGACCTACAGCAAAATAAGGTAATCCCAGATCCTTTCTCTGCTGCCTTTGAAGAGAAACTCCAGTGGATCTCTGATACCGGATGGGTTTATGAAAAATATTTCGAGTTGGATCGCGATTTCTTCGCAAACCGCAACATCCAGCTTGTATGTGAAGGACTTGACACCTATGCAAAGGTCTATGTCAACGACTCCCTGGTGATAACAGCCGATAACATGTTCAAAAGCTGGTACGCCAATGTTAAACAATTCCTGAGGATCGGTTATAACAGGATAAAAGTAGAGTTTCCCTCTATTACCAAGGTGAACAAAGTCTTTTACGACGAACTTCCATACAAGCTTCCTGGTGATGAACGGGTGGTGTGTCGAAAAGCGGCGTACCAGTTTGGCTGGGACTGGGGTCCAACGTATGTCACGATGGGCATCTGGCGTCCAATCTATATTAAATACTGGAAATACGTCGATGTACTGGGGGTTAACTTCATTCAAAAGAGCCTTACAGATTCGTTAGCCAGGATGTCGGCTTCGTTTGTCATGAAATCATCCCTCACTGATACTGCCGACTTTAAACTGATGTTTGATTCCACTGTGTTTTTTGAAGGACGTGAATTACTCACCAAAGGAGTCAATGCCATTCGAATCGATTTCGACATGATCAATCCAAAACGATGGTGGCCAAATGGGATGGGAGCCCCAATACGTTACAACCTGGGGTACCAGGTATGGTTTGCAGGGCGAAAAGAAGCTGAAGGCCATCAGAAAATAGGACTGCGTACTGTTGAACTGATTCAGGAAGCGGACTCCATTGGCAAATCATTCTACCTGAAAGTTAATGGTAAACCTGTATTTATTCGGGGAGCAAACTACATTCCGATGGACAACTTCCCATCACGTGTAACCGATTCAATGTATACTGCTTTGATAAAAGATGTGGATACATCCAATATAAACATGCTACGGGTATGGGGCGGCGGCATCTATGAAAACGATATCTTTTACGACCTTTGTGATGAGAAGGGGATCATGGTTTGGCAGGATTTCATGTTCGCCAACGCAATGTACCCTGAAGATGATCAGTTCTTCAGGAGTGTGAGGGATGAGGTGATTCAGAATATTGTCAGGCTGCGTCGTCACCCCTCCATTGTACTCTGGTGTGGAAACAATGAGATGGAAGAGGGATGGTACAACTGGGGGTGGGTGAAGGAATACGGGTACAATAAGCAGGACTCATCGAGGATCTACCGAAATTACCGGAAGATCTTCAAGGAATTTATACCCTATGCTCTTCTTCGCCACGATACCCTGCGTCCATACATCAGTAGCAGTCCGATGCATGGCTGGGGCCGGGAAGAGAGCCTGAGAGAGGGCGATCTGCACTACTGGGGCGTTTGGTGGGGGAAAGAGCCCTTCGAAATGTACAATGAAAAGGTGGGGCGGTTCGTTTCAGAATATGGTTTCCAGGGATTCCCTGATTATAGTACCATTGAAAAGTTCGCCCCTCCCTCCGAGAGACATCTGGGCTCCAATGTAATGAACGCTCATCAGAAACACCCTGTTGGATATGAAATCATTGATGAGTATATGAAACGGGACTATATTGTGCCTATCGATTTTGAAATGTATGCATACGTCAGTCAATTGTTGCAGGCAGATGGCCTGAAAACTGCAATTGAAGCCCACCGTCGTGCCAAACCGGCATGTATGGGTACTATGTACTGGCAACTGAACGATTCGTGGCCGGTTGTCTCGTGGTCTACCATCGACTATTACGGGAAGAAGAAAGCCTCCTACTACGCCGCCAGCCGAGCCTACCGCGATTTCTTCGTCAAGCCTGAAATGGAAGGTGATGAGTTAAAAGTGTATGCCACTTTTGACGAACCGGATAATCAGAAAGCGAACCTGTGGGTAGTGCTTGCCGATTTTGACGGTAAAGTTATATGGCAAGAGGAGATGCTATACGACTTTTCTGCCTCTCGGACAGAACTTGTCATGGATACTAATTTATCCGGAGTTCTCAATGGAATTGACCGGTCCAGACTCTTCATTTATACTCAGATTAAAAACATCCTGGGCATTAGGGCTGCGAACCTTTACTATTTTGTACCCCCAAAAGAGATGAAACTTGAGAAAGCGCCAATCGACATCACCACCCAGAAGACCTCAACAGGGTATCTGTTGAACCTTTATACAACAAAGCTGGCTAAGGGGGTTTTCCTGAGTTCATCGGTACCTGGTGATTTCACCGATAACTACTTCGACCTGATGCCTTTTGAAGTAAAGAACATCCAGTTCAATACACAGGAAACGGTCGTCAGCATACAGGATTCGATCAAGGTGATCTCGCTGGTGGACACCTATATCAAATAGAAATGGTGAAATAGCAAAATGGCGAAAAATATTGTAAACATACTGTTGATAATCAGCTTGTTTTCGGTTTCTTCTGGCTTTGGGCAGAGACGGGTCAGGCTGACCGATTTTGTGAATCCCTTTATTGGTACCGGTGGACACGGTCATACCTATCCCGGGGCAAGTTATCCTTTCGGGATGATCCAGGTGAGTCCGGATACCAGGCTTGAGGGATGGGATGGCTGCTCAGCGTACCATGCCTCCGACGATACTATCTATGGCTTCACACACACACATTTGAGCGGCACCGGATGTTCTGATTACGGGGATATTCTACTGATGCCGGTTACAGGAAATATTTCGCTGTCTGATTATGGCTATGCCTCTTCGTTTAATATCTCTTCCGAGAAGGCATCACCCGGATATTACCGGGTTAGCTTATCAAAATATGATATCGATGTGGAGCTAACGGCAACAAAACGAACCGGATTTCATCGTTACACCTACCCCTCTTCAGAGATGCCCGAAGTAGTTCTCGATCTTCAACACCGGGATAAGGTACTTGAATCGGGTATGAAAGTCGTTGGCGATCGTGAGATTGAAGGATACCGATTCTCCACTGCCTGGGCAAAAGAACAACGCCTCTTCTTCGTGATCCGGTTTTCAAGACCCATTCTGGAGGTGGTCATCGAAGCTGAAGGGGATCGCAAAGATAGTTTGAAAGAAATTGCCGGGAGCAATGTGAAAGCCTTGTTCCGTTTTCAGCCCCTCAAACGCTATGAAAAACTTTTGGTAAAGATCGGGATTTCGGCAGTGAGCATTGAAGGAGCTCGTCAGAATCTCGAAACAGAAAATCCCGCATGGAATTTTGATAATGTACTTGAAGCCTGTCGGTCGGCATGGACAAAGGAGTTGGAGAAGATCACACTTTCTGGAGGAAGCCGTGACGATCAAACCGTCTTTTATACTGCTCTTTATCATGCTCTCTTAAGTCCGAACCTCTATATGGATGTAGATGGGAAGTACCTTGGCAGGGATTTGCAGGTTCACCAGGCCGACAGCTTCGACTATTATACCGTATTTTCTCTTTGGGATACCTATCGGGCATTACATCCCCTGCTGACCATCATCGATCAGAAACGAACCAACGACTTCATCAGAACTTTCATTCGTCAATATGAAGAGAGTGGGCTTTTACCGGTATGGGAGCTCTCTGCCAATGAGACAAATTGTATGATCGGCTACCATGCCGTCCCTGTAATTGCCGATGCCTACCTGAAGGGTATCCGCGAATTTGATGCAGAACTGGCTTTTATAGCGATGAAGACCAGTGCAAACCAGGATCAATGTGGGCTTCAGTATTATAAAACCCATGGATTCATACCAGGTGATCAGGAGGGTGAGTCGGTCTCCAAAACGCTGGAGTACGCATTCGATGACTGGTGCATAGCGCAGATGGCAAGAGAGATGGGAAAAGATGCAGATTACAGGGAGTTCATCCGCCGTGCTCAATATTATAAAAATATCTTTGACCCATCCTCGGGCTTCATGCGGGCAAAACTTAACAACCAGTGGTTCACTCCGTTTGATCCTTATGAAGTCAACTTCAACTACACCGAAGCCAATGCCTGGCAATATCGTTTTTATGTACCTCAGGACATTCCAGGATTAATTGATCTGATGGGTGGCGCGGAACGATTTGCGAAACGGCTTGATTCACTCTTTGGAGCGGATATGACCACAACCGGCTGGGATCAGGCCGATATTACCGGTTTGATTGGCCAGTATGCACAGGGAAATGAACCCAGCCATCACATGGCATACCTCTACGACTATATCGGCCAGCCCTGGAAAACCCAGGAGCTCATCCACCGGATCATGAAGGATTTCTTTAGTAACAACAGGGATGGGTTGTGTGGAAATGAGGATTGCGGACAAATGTCGGCCTGGTATGTCTTCTCAGCACTGGGATTCTATCCGGTAGCTCCCGGGTCGAATTATTATGCTATCGGCACCCCCAAGTTTCCCTTTGCAAAAATTGAGATGGAGAGTGGCAAAACATTTACAATCAAGGCAAATAACCTGAGTGACGATAGCTATTACATTCAATCCTGCACCCTGAATGGCATCAGGCATCAGGTATCTGGCATCTGGCATCAGGAGATCATGAATGGCGGGGAATTAGTATTTACAATGGGACCTGAACCAAATTACGAATGGGGAACCATTCCGAATTACGAAGCGGAGCTAAGCGGAGTTCGGCAAAGCCAATTACGAATGACGAATGACGAATTGATTCAACCAGTTCCTTTTGTGGCTGAAGGAGATGCGACCTTCTTTGATTCCACAACGATTATTCTCTCTTCTCCCGATCCGGCAGCGAAGATCTCCTATCTGGCATCCGGCATCTGGTATCTGTATTCAGTCCCCATCACCATCTGCAAAACCTCAACCATAAAGGCTTTCGCTCAAAAAGAGGGAGGGGTGCCAAGTCTCATCATCGAATCCACATTCCAGAAAATTCCGGAGAACCGTAAGATCAAACTAAATACTCCTTATGCACCTCAATATTCAGCCGGAGGTGATATTGCACTTATTGACTTTAAAAAAGGGGGAGATAATTTCAAAACTGGGGTCTGGCAAGGATATGAGGGTGTTAACCTGGATGCCGTGGTGGATCTGGGGGAAGTTGAGGAAGTAAAAAAGATTTCTGTTGGTTTTTTGCAGGATGTAGGTTCCTGGATTTTTTTCCCAACTGAAATTGAGTTCTTTATATCCATTGACGGAGCGACCTTTTCTCCTGTCGGAATTTCTATCCATGAATTCTCACAAAAAGATTATACACCCAAGACCCTGGAACAATGGGCTGACCTGGTCCCTCCTCTACAGGCCAGGTATATTAAGGTGGTAGCCAAAACGCCAGGGATCTGCCCGGATTGGCATCCGGGAGCGGGAAATAAATGCTGGATCTTTGTGGACGAGATCAGCGTGGATTAATCATCTGAACATCGTATCTACAAATTAATGATTCTTCGATTTATTTCGTAGATTTACGATGTTATTCACAGATTATTAAATCCTTATGCCATGAGACGATGCATTTTTTCAACTCTTTTTGTTTTTTCTCTCCTGTTGTTATCTTCCAACAGCCAGTCATGTACCACCATGATCATCACCAAAGGAGCCAGCGCCGACGGATCCATGATGGTTGCCCATTCGGATGACGATGAACTGGGAGACCAGCGCATGGTCTTTGTCCCATCCAGGTTTCAGACAGGAAGCAGAGCCATCTACCAGGAACACTACCGCTATCCACGGATCAATACCATCGACAGGGGGCCGGGATACAGTATTCCGGGGTACCCGTTGACACCGGTACTCTTTCATATGCCTTACGAGGATATTTGGAGCATCCTGGGACATAAAAATGAACAATCTTTCGCCTATTTCGACGGAAATTACGGGATTATGAATGAGCACAACCTGATGTTCGGAGAGTGCACCAACGGCGCTAATTTCGAACCCGATGCAAATGCTGTCAGGGCTCCGGGGAAACCAATGCGCATATTCTATACACAGGAACTCTCCCGAATTGCCCTGGAAAACTGCAAAACCGCCCGTGAAGCCATCCTGCTCATGGGGAAGCTGATGGAGCGTTATGGCTACTACTCCACGGGTGAGACCCTACTCGTTGCAGACGAGAATGAGGCCTGGGTGTTCGAGATGTGTGCATTGCCCGATGACGTCTACCACTCAGCCTGGGTTGCCCAGCGCGTACCCGATGGTGAGTTTTTTGTCGCAGCCAACGAATTCAGGATCCGTTATCTTGTTAAAAATGATGCGGATAACTTTTTATTTTCCGACTACCTGATCCCAGGTTTGAAAAAACTGGGATGGTGGGACGAGGAAAAAGATGGTCCGGTTGACTGGTTGAAAGCGGTAAGTCCGGGTGAATACAACCACCCCTACTATTCGCTGAGGAGAGTCTGGAGGGTTCTCGACAGGGTAAATCCTGACCTTGGACTCTCTCCATGGGTGGAAAATGGCTATACATTCGATTACCCGTTTTCAATCAAACCGAAAGATAAACTTACTACTTCCGACGTTTTTTCTCTCTACCGTGATCACTATGAGGGGACTCAGTTCGACCTGACAAAGGGAGTGGCAGCAGGCCCCTATGGTGATCCCCACAGGTTTGTCGGACCCTATGATGGAAACCAGAATGACGTATCTACAGGGAAAAAGATGATTGGGGCCTGGGAACGAGCAATTTCTGTGTTCTATCAAGGATATACATTTGTTTGTAAGCTTCGGCCACAACATCCCGAAACCACGAAAGGAGTGGTATGGTTTGGGCCGGATGTCTCCTATACTACTGTCTTCATGCCCTTTTATACCAACGTGAATGAACTGCCGGAAGCAATGCAGACTGGAGGCCCTCAGAAATTTTATGGAAGGTGCGCCTGGTGGCCCTTTAACTTTGTCAATAACTGGTCGAGACTAAACTTCCGTCAGATCACCCGTGCCGATATCATGCCGCTGCAATCCCGATTAGAACAGCAGGAAACGGAGCTCATTGCAGTGACCGACAAGGCGGTAGAAGGACTCCCTCCTGATCAAATACGCACATTTTTGACTGACCGATGTCGGGCCAATGCCGACAGCGTAATATCTGATTGGTGGAACATGGCTGCCGCGATTGTCGCGAAATATTCAGATGGATACATCAATCTTCCCAATGGGGAGTATTCAACGCCGGAAACGGATCTTACGCGGGTAATCGGTTATCCTGCATTCTGGCTGAATCAGACAGATTACAGCAATGGACCAACAACATACGAGATGAAATGA
>CAYUZX010000009.1:2996-53616 GCA_964449285.1 uncultured Prolixibacteraceae bacterium | reverse complement strand
GATGAAATGAAATTAACCATTAGACCCTCAATACGAATTTTCGGCATCCTGGTTTAAAACGCCTGAAAAATCAAGGATCCTGTTGATGCTGGCATTGACGAAGACGAAAGATTACAAGGAAATCCAGCGGATGTTTATTGAATACTAGGTAACTTCGCATTTCATTGCAACATGAATCCCAATGCCCTCATCCGGAAAGGTAAAATCCGACATGCTTCTGCTGCTGGCTGCTGCAATCTGGGGATTTGCCTTCGTCGCCCAGCGAGTTGGGATGGATTATGTGGGGCCGTTTACCTTCTCGGCTGTCAGGTTTAGCCTGGGAAGCCTGGTGCTACTACCTTTCTTATTCTTTCGTAAAGAGCGGACATTTAATCGATTACTTCCGTCAAAGAGAGAGCGAAAGAAGATAATCCTGCTTCAACTTCTACTGGGATTGCTTGTCTTCGGAGGAGTTTCATTTCAACAATACGGACTGGTCTTTACCACCGCCGGCAATGCAGGGTTTATCACAGGGTTGTATGTCGTTTTTGTTCCTGTGGCGGGATTGTTTCTAGGGCAACGCAACCATTTTACTATCTGGATTGGTGTTGCATTAGCCATTGCCGGTCTCTATTTCCTGAGTGTCAGAGAGGGGTTTAGCATCAATTTCGGAGATGCCCTTGTGTTTATCTGTGCTCTGATCTGGACCGCACACGTTATCATCGTAGGTCATGTAGCTCCACGAACCGATCCAATCCGGACAGCCATCATTCAATTCTCAATCTGTTCTGTACTAAGCTGGATTGTAGCAATCGGTCTTGAAGAGATCAACATGCAACCAATCCTCAACGCTCTATGGCCTATCCTTTATGGAGGAGTGATGTCGGTAGGAATTGGCTATACCTTGCAGGTTGTTGCCCAGCAAAAAGCTCATCCGGCCTATGCTTCGATCATCCTGAGCCTGGAATCGGTCTTTGCCGTGCTCGGGGGCTGGCTATTTCTGAATGAAGTAGTGACAGGCAAGATCCTGCTTGGCTGTTGCCTGATGCTAGCGGGAATGATCGTCGTTCAGGTGAAAGGTATGACGATCTCCGATTAATTCGATTGTTGATATCCGATTTTTAAAATCGGAGATCGAAGATCGGAGCTTGAAAGGGTTTACCTGATCTTTAAAACACTTATCACTGCTTTTTTCTTCCCAGCTGTCAGTCTTCCATAGTAATATCCCGTTTGGAGATCCGTTGGATGATACTGGATCGTTTGAATGCCCTGTTGCTGTGTTGTTGAAACCAGTGTCTCCACAACCTGTCCACAAAGATTAAGGATCTCCAACTTTACAAATGCTTCCTCTTCCAGGACATACCGGATTGTCGTGTTGTCGTAAAAAGGATTGGGATAGCAAGTTATGGGACATGCGTTTGATCCTCCGTTTGCCTCTTCCACACCTATGTATGTAGGAGTAATCCGGCTGTAATAAACATCCTCCTCTCCATTCAATGTATTTGCCCATGCGAGGTGCGCGTTTGTTTCATCCGACCGCATGTCGAAATAATCTCCCATCTTTTCCTGCTGTGGCCAGCCAACGTGCGGATCGAAGAGTTCGGAGAGACGTTCGTTGGTTGACCATGTCTCTCCTTCATCTGTTGAATAGGAATAATAGAGAGCTGAGAGATAAGTACCTGTTGGAGCATCACGTGTATCGAGCCATACTACGTCGATTCTTCCATCGGGAGATAAAGACATGGTGCCAAACCACTGGTAATGGTTATTCCCAGGGTCATCATTGATCCGGACAGGAAAAAGGCTCCAGGTGGACCCTCCGTCTGTGCTTTTTGAAAACATCACATCCGCAGGATCTCCCGCGCCTGGCCTCTCAACAGAGGATAAAACGTATACATTTCCACGGCCCGGTCCTTCTGAAATATCTACGCCAATATCGGCCTGGCCAAGCAATCCGGCCGGGTTTACGTTAGATTGTGAAGTTATATGCCCATCCAGGTAGACCTGTTCGGCAAAATCCCAGCTAATAACATTGACAGGATTCTGGGCTGTCGTGGATTTTGAAACGACCACGCCTTCATCCTCTCCTGAACCAACGGTATAAAGTTCTCCATCGGGACCAACCGCCATAGTCCCCCAATAGGGTACTCCCTGGACAGGTTCACAGTTCTGATAAAAATCACCTCCATCGGTCGACCGGGTGAAGAAACCCGGATAACAAGAGGAATAGTATACTGTCCAGAATGAGTAGATATTCCCGGCGCCAATGCCTTCCGTTTTGTCGATGACCATCCATTGCTTATCTCCTCCCCTTGCATTCACTCCATCATCCCAGTCGGCACCTCCGTCGCTGCTTCGGAATACTTTACACGTATATGCGTAGCCATCCGAAGTAAGGCTGTTATAGAAAATTGTCCCGTTTGCATCGGCATCCAATACCGGATCGGAGCGGAAGATACCTGGATCGATCACCCCTGGGAATGTCCAGGATTGGCCACCGTCAGAAGTATAACCATATCCGGCCTGCCTGAAATTGCTGCTGATGTTGTCGAACTGACGCCACCCGATTACCATGTTATCCGGGTTCGTGGGATCAACTGCAATCGAAGGCTCATTGGCTGCATCATCGGGAATATTATAGCCATTTTCATCTACATTCACCTGGATGGTAAAGATAGATGAATTTACAGACTTATAGCCCTTAACAGGCTGTATCTGAATACCAGAAGGAGGCAAATAAGCGTCATCTGGCACCTCATGGTGCAGCGAAGGATTGTTTCTTTTATCGTTCATCTCCTGTGTAAACGAACGTGGGATCCAGGCCAGGAGTACAAAAGCCAGCACAAGTATCCGTAGTAAGAATGTTTTCATATAGCTTCTTTTTTACAAAATTAACAGTTCGGTTCCTATTTACGTACATTTACACAAAAAAACTTGTCATGATGAAGACAACCTTCTCTATTGTTCTGATCCTGGCTACCTTAATGGGCATCGGCCAGGATGTCTCGATTACACCTATTCCCGATCAGTCTGTCACACAGATTTCTGATAAGAAAATTGAAAAGATCAACTTTGATCAATTCTTCACAGATAAGACATTACGGATCGATTACCTGCTTGCTGGAAACGATATTGAGACCAACGTCTACCTCTGGCAACTGAAAGAAGAGCCTTTGTGGGGTGGCCCACACAGAAACCTCATTGACCCCTGGAATTCAGGCAACTATCGGTTTTCACTATACGATTCTGTCTCCGGACGACTCCTCTTCAGGAAAGGTTTCTCTTCCTTGTTTGAAGAGTTCCAGGGGACGGCTGAAGCCAAAGAGGTACCACGGGCCTACCCAATGACTGCTACGATGCCATTTCCAATCGCCCCGGTCAGGTTTGAGATCGACAAACGCAACTACAACACGGGAGAATTTGAGAAACTCTTTTCCATGGCAGTCGACCCGAATAATTATTTCATCCTGCATGAAGCGATAGACTCCCTGGTTGTCACACCCCTCTCTGATCCGGGTAAGCCGGCCACACAAGTCGACATTGCATTTTTGGCCGAAGGATACACTGTGAAGGAGATGCCCAAATTCCTGGAAGATGCCAGGAGGATCATGGAATATTTCCTGTCATTCGAACCCTTTTCTGAATACAGGGATAAGATCACATTCTGGGCCATTGAATCAGCCTCAGCCGGATCAGGAGTTGATATCCCTGAGAAACGGGAATATGTCAACACAGGTTTTAACAGCAGTTTTTCCACATTCGACTCCGATCGGTACCTGACCACGCCTGATACCTGGAGCATGCGGGATGCCGCGGCAAATGCACCTTACGACCAGATTATCATCCTTAACAACAGCAAAAAATATGGAGGAGGCGGGTTTTACAATCACTACTGCCAGAGCACTGTTGATCACGACGTAAGTGAGATTGTTTCCATCCACGAATTCGGGCATGCGTTTGGAGGGCTGGCCGATGAATATGTAGGAGGAGTGAATTATGATGGTTTCTACAATTTGCAGATAGAGCCCTGGGAGCCGAATATTACAACAGATGTTGATTTCGGATCCAAATGGAAATCATTGATAAACGAAGGCGTCCCGATTCCAACTCCACGAGATTCAACGTATCAGGACGTGGTTGGAATGTTCGAAGGCGGTGGTTACATGGCCAAAGGGATCTTTAGTCCGATGATGAACTGCAGGATGAAGGACAACAGCGCTAAGGGTTTCTGCCCCATTTGTCAGGAAGCTATCCGCCAAAAGATCATCTTCTACTGTGACTAAAGGAGTTATTTTCGATATCAAACGGTTTGCGGTCCATGACGGTCCGGGTATCCGTACTACAATCTTTTTCAAAGGGTGTCCCCTCACCTGCTGGTGGTGCCATAATCCTGAAAGCCGCGACGGGGCTCCCCAGCAAACAGTCAGACATCGTTCACTGGACGGTAAACTCTTTGAAAAACAGGAGATTACAGGCTATGAAACGGATATTCATGAGCTTGTCAGGCAGGCAGAACGTGACAGGATCTTTTACGAAGAATCAGGTGGCGGTGTGACGCTTTCGGGAGGCGAACCTCTCTATCAGCCGGAATTTTGCACGGCGCTGCTTCAGTCACTAAAAGAGAAGGGATTCCATACGGCACTAGATACTACCGGCTATGCATCTGAAGAGGATATCCGTCGTGTTATGCCATACACTGATCTCTTTCTATACGACCTGAAGATTATGAACGAAGAAGAACATCTGAAATATACAGGAGTCTCCAATAAGGGCATCCTGAAAAACCTGAAACTCCTTCTTAAAGCCGGGAAACAGGTAATCATCCGATTTCCTGTTATCCCTGGCATCACCGACAATCCTTACAATATTCAATCAATCATTGAATTTCTTGGATCAATGCAGGAATGCAGAAATGTAGCAATGCAGAAGTTTAACTCACCAGTTCACCAATTCACCAGTTCACCTCAATGTGTACACTTACTCCCCTATCACGCTATTGCGAAAAACAAGTATAGGCGGTTTAACCTTGAGGATAAAATGACCGGAACGAAACCTTCACGGCAACAAAATCTTTCTTCCCTGAAAGCTTTTTTCGAGGCTTCAGGCTTTCTTGTACAAATTGGAGGTTGAAGGTTGAAGTTTTATTTACAGATTATCAGCTTCTTAGCTATATGACCTGTTTCCGAACGGATCTCAACAATATAAATACCTGCTTCCAAAGTTAATGAGCGAAATTCTATCGCAACCGGATTGGCATCATCCTGGATAGTTGTTTTTCGAACCAGTAGTTTTCCGGTCATCGAATAGATTTCGACAGTGATGATTCCAGGGGTTGAACTCAACGCCAGAATATTGATCAGATCTGAGTTTGCCGGGTTTGGGTAGATTGTTGCCTGGAGATGATTTTCATCCGTCAGGGAAGGGGGGGCTCGCTGAATGGTAAAGGCCCGGGATTCAGACCAGAGGATATCCTTATCACCAGTGATCCCTCTTACCGCCCAATAGTAAGTTCTTTCTTTTTCCAAGACAGTATCCGCTATGCCGGCAGTCGTTTCCTTCAGGAATGATTTC
Source organism: uncultured Prolixibacteraceae bacterium (assembly GCA_964449285.1). GTDB lineage: Bacteria > Bacteroidota > Bacteroidia > Bacteroidales > FEN-979 > QYOJ01. The sequence continues at coordinate 48,066 of CAYUZX010000009.1, read as the reverse complement.
CTGTAAAGTGTTGTTGAAGGTGAAATATGAGAGGTTGAGGCGATGAACAGGGTATACTCTTCTATTTCAACATCTTCAGCATACCAGGAAAAAATGATTTCCGAAGATTTTAATCTCATATTGTTTTCGGGTGTTACCGATACTAGGTTCCCCTGTGTATAATTGACAATATAACTGATATACCATGGCTTTTGTCCATCCAGACTGTCATAAAACCACCAATTTTCATCCTCTGGTTTGAACCAGTACATTTCAACCGTATACTCCGAGAAATTAACACCTAAACTCTTTTCAGTGAGATTCTTAAGTGAGGCTTCCACTTTGTGTCCGATTTCGGTCTGGGCTTTTACCTCTGATTCAAAGCTGGTTTTTTCACCGTAAGATAATCCAATTTCAAAAATGGCCGGAATCTTTAATCCGGCAGATATTTCAACATCATAGGTCGTTTTTTGGGCTGATGAAGTCGTGGAATCGGCTACCTCATCAAATGTCCCTACATCACCGGCCGTCGGAGATGTCCAGTTCATGGTGGCCACCGGCTGCAAACCGCTGTTTATGATACCCTCCCAGTGCATGGTCCGGTGATCGGGTTCCCAATCGGCCAGATCCATTGCATTGGGTTCATTGATCAGAAAGGGAAACTCTGCAATTGCCCTGGGCGAAGACTTGACCGTTGTTCCTGTTGTCCTGAAAAGGTACTGCAACGAATTAGGGATCGGGTTATTAAGCTGGGTATCCCACCATGGATATACCTGGTAGCTGATCCTGGTCATATCTGGAATGGTATAAATAAACACCCCCTTTTCCTGTAACTCTTCATTTAGGGGAAAGGATTTGGTAAGTTCCGTGGTAATGGTGGTTCCGGTGCTAACCTTATTCAGGTATGCATTGGAATATTTAAATTTAGTACCGAAACCCAATCCACCCTCCTCTCCCATACCGGTCTTGATCTCATAACCCATGGAATACTCGTTTTCATATGCGTTGGTTAATTCCGTTTTGGAAACCTCCGTTTTCGTGAAGACCAATTCCGTGGGATCCACTTCGTTGTTCTGTTTCCAGACCTCCCAATCAATGGAACACGGTGGTGCACCATCTACGATTCCAGTAAGCGACCACATGGTGGTGATTTCTTTTCCATATAGGCTGTCGTTTGCGAGATCATTGCTTGACACAGCAGAATTTTGGACAGGCCGCCAGAGATCCGAGTTGAAACAAGCCCCGTTCAGTTTCTTTTTTGAATCGGGATAAAAGAACCATACCTGCTGCTGAAATCCGTCATTATCTGATCCCAGATAATTGGTAAAATGTTTTGGAACAAGATCAAATGTTCCGGTTATCAGGAATTGGCTATTGACATCCTTCGGTGTTGTGGAAGTTGGCAGCACGACCGTTCCAGTATATTCATTTATATTGTAGTTCAGTTCATACATCAATTCATGATAGGTGACCGGATAATGTCCGTCAGAGTTTTTCTGTGAACCTATGATGAATAATGCGTATCGTTGGTTATCCTCCGAATGGCCAGAAATGGTGGTTCGTTTGCCCTGTATGGATCCCTGGACGATTGCAGAAGCTGCGCAATTGCTGTATACTCCTCCATGAACAGGAGTATATTGCCAGACAGAATCCAAAAACCCAAGGTAACTGTTTCCCTTTTGATTGAAGGTATTGATATAGGTGTAGTGATGATTCAGCGTATCGTAAAACGAAAACATTCCACCCAATATACTACCCTGCATACCATTTAGGATGGCGCTGTCGCCTGTAACAATAAACCGGTTTTGCGACTGATTGTAATAATATTTGTAATACCACCATGTTTGATAATAGTCAATTTTATCATTGTCTATATAATTGAAAAAATAAAGGCAAGTATCCGTCTGCATTGCTCCCCTCTTGGTTTTATGTGGCTCTCCGTGAAATTCGGTATAATAGCTAATCCAGTGTGACTTGTCATCGGCCAGCCGGGCATAACACTCCACATAATCATGTAAAGTAAATGCATAACTTGATTTGATCAGCATATAAAACCAAAGTTGCTGATTGAACTCAAATGCAAAGGTATGTAGCACAGTGAGTTCAGTTCCGCACCTGTATTGATTATTGTATCCGTTTTCTCCGTCAAACCCAAAAGCAATATAGTTGTATGGTTGTCCATTATTTTCCCAGTTAAATGGTTCCCACTTACCATTCTCATTGTTGAATACAAACACACAATTCAGATCAATAGTTTCGCCTCCGGCGGTTTTCACTTTCTGATAATTAAACATCAGCATATTTCCCTGGAAGTTGTAAAAAGCAGGAGCGCTTTTGTTACACCCATATGTATATGAATCGTCATGAAGGAAGAGATCCGGTTGAATTGACGTATTCTGTGCCGATAAGAAGATAGGAACGAAAGCCATAATCAAAGAAAATAGATCTTTTTTCATGTTCTTGTGTTTTTTTTGTAAACAGATGAATTATAAATGATACGTGATTCCTGCCCTGATCAAAAAATCATTACCTGCAGCTCCGGTCAGATTCACCGACATCCATGGCAGAAAGCGCCATTCCATGGTAATCGTTGCATCAATGAAAGAGGGCGAAATCAATCCTGAATCAATATCATCTTCGTATATTTTCCCGTCGGCAGGGTCTACCCTTAGGATCTCGTACTTGTTCCAGATTCGAAGCAGGTATAAACTAGGGCCAGCAAAAACGGTGAAATTCTTAACGGTCAGGGTACCTATCAGGTTCAAACGAGCGTAGAGATAGTTGGATTTGTTCGTGCGGGTCTCGGTCATTCCGGGAACGACAGGGTGTAAATTGTCATCCACTTCATTGGACTTTCCCCATGAATAAACCACATATGGAATCGCCCTGATCCCCCAGAAGGAATTAAACCGATAGATGATATCCATCGTATATCCAATGTCAGGAGTGAGCGCTTCGGATCTGATCTGGAAGTCTGTTTTGTCAGTCGTTTTATTGAAGACTTTATACGTTCGTTTCACCAGGCCAATCATGACTTTCCCGTTTAAACTCCATCTGCTTGATGGCTTATCCAGGAAGATCATACCGATCTCAAGATTAAAGCCTTGAAACCGGTTGCTGTAATCAACATACGCATTGATGGAATCGATTTCATCTGAAGGCAAAACCTCTTTCCCAAGATCCTGCCCATCCCAGATAGAGTGGAACGATATATCCTTAAGTTTCAGATCGGTCGACATGTATTCATAGTTAACCCCAAGCGAAAACGTTCGGTGTCTCTCTTGTGGTGCTGAATCCGGTTCTTGAGCATATCCCTGATGGATCAAGAAAATTGGCATAAGAACCATGAGAAATTTTTTCATAATTCTGTTTTTCAGACAATTAATATAGTGTGACAATTCAAATATATAAAATATTTAAATTGAAAAGATAATCTGGGTATGAAATAAGTCGGAAAGATAGAAAATCAGGGAAGGATGATCGTGAACGTACTTCCTTTCCCCTCCTCACTGTTCACCTTCAGGGTCCCTCCATGCATGGTCAGGTATTCCCTGCACAGGATCAGTCCCAGTCCTGTCCCCGACTCACCCGCAGTGCCCTGTGACTTATAATTTTTATCAAGTTGGAACAACCGCTCCAGATTCTCAGAAGAGATCCCGATACCGTTGTCTCGGATGTACAGGGAGCAGGGTTTATTGTTCCGCCTCTTCCTCTCTTAGCCAAAGCAAGAAGAGGTTGTAACCGATAGATAAGATCACGGCTCCAACAAACAAACCCAGAATACCAGAAACAATAAAACCTCCGATCGCTCCTAAAAATATTACAATCATTGGTGCGGGAGCGCCACGACCCAATAGTATCGGTTTCAGGATGTTATTCAACGGGAGTATTAAAACCACCCCAATCAACACAGCAATTGCATCAAATGTGCTGGCAGTAAAAAACATATAGATTACAACCGGAATAGCAATTGGTAGTATTCCAATCTGAATGATTCCTAATATAAACATCAGCAAAGCCCATAATCCAGCCGCCGGAACACCGAAGATCATAAATACCCGACCAGCCAGCATCGCTTCAATTAATGCAACACCCAGAATTCCTCTGGCTACATTTCTGATCGTTTTTTCAGCATTTCCTGCATACTCTTTTCCTCTTTCACCCAACAACTTGGAGGCAATATCATATGCAGATTTTCCGCCGGCATCGGCATAAACCAGCAATACACCTCCAATTACGATCGAAACAATGAATTTCAGATAGCCTAACACACCTCCGGTGATTGCCCCCTGTATCCACGTCAAAACCACCTCCAGTTGTGACTCATATTGTATGATAACTCCTTCCAGATTGGTGGATGCCTGACTCCAAAAACCATGAGCTGTTTTCCCGATAAACGACCAAACCGGGTCGCGGAACATGCTATCTGATTTTACTTTATTTTTGCAACCGGGAAGAAGATTTGGAAAGAAAACGGATTATGAACAACAGGGTTAAAAAGCTTCGCGATCAAAGCCTTAAGGCTGTTCCCCGAATCAGTCCAGAGCGTGCATTGTTGGTTACCGATCTGTACAAGAGTGGAATTGATCGGAAAGTTTCGATCCCGGTTATGCGTGCCCTCACACTCGAACATATTCTGAAACACAAATATATTTGCATCAATGAAGGAGAGCTAATCGTCGGAGAACGGGGCCCGGCACCAAAAGCATGTCCGACTTACCCTGAAATCACTGTTCATTCCCTTGAAGATCTTGAAATCCTGGATTCCCGAAAAAAGGTATCATTCAAGGTTGACGAAGAGACAAAAAAGATCTATGCGGAGGAAATTATTCCATTCTGGAAAGGCAGAAGCAACCGCGATCATATCATGCATGCCATGGAACCCGAGTGGCTCGATGCATACAACGCGGGAGTTTTTACTGAATTCCAGGAGCAACGGGCGCCGGGTCATACCGTTGCAGGCGGCAAGATCTATAAAAAAGGAATGTTGGATCTGATCGAAGAGATTCAGGATTCGCGATCCACGATACGATCGCTTCGCGCTGCTCACGATGACAAAGAAATGAATGAACAGGAAGAGGAGCTGAAGGCGATGGAAATTGCCGCAAACGCGATCATTCTTTTTGCAAACCGGTATGCAGATGCGCTGGAAAATCTTATACCCCTCCCCATTCCTCCCGAGGACTCGGGACAATCTCTTCCCAAAAAGACAGGGAGTAAGCCCCCGTCAGGGGGTTTGGGGGTGAAATCAGAGATTGAGGAGCTTGCCTCGATCTGCCGCCGTGTTCCAGCGCATGCTCCTGAGACCTTCCATGAAGCACTGCAGCATTACTGGTTTTTACACTTGGGTGTAATCACAGAGCTCAATCCATGGGATTCGTTCAACCCCGGCAGGCTGGATCAGCATCTCTATCCATTTTACAAACGGGAGATGGATGCAGGAACGCTGACAAGAGAACGTGCTGAAGAGCTGCTGCAATGTTTCTGGATCAAGTTCAATAACCATCCTGCACCACCTAAGATCGGTGTGACGGCGCTTGAAAGCAATACCTACACCGACTTTTCACTGATCAACCTGGGAGGTCTGAAACCCGACGGATCGGATGGGGTCAACGAACTCACATTCCTCATTCTGGATGTGATTGAAGAGATGCGGTTACTACAGCCCAGTTCGATGGTTCAGGTGAGCCGGAAGAATCCGGACAGCTTTATCGAACGAACGCTCCGGATCACTAAAACAGGTTTCGGCCAACCCTCCTATTTCAACACCGATGCCATTGTACAGGAGTTAGTACGGCAGGGGAAAACAACGGAAGATGCACGGAAAGGAGGAGCCAGCGGGTGTGTAGAGACGGGTGCATTTGGCACTGAAGCATACATCCTTTCAGGATACTTCAACCTCACAAAGATTTTGGAGATCACCCTTTATAATGGTTTTGATCCCATTACGAAAAAGCAGATCGGCCCGGCGTCAGGCGATCCGACATCCTTTTCATCTTTTGAAGAGCTTCTTATTGCCTACCGGAACCAGCTAAATCATTTCATCGGGATTAAAATCAGGGGCAACAACACCATCCACCGAATCTTTGCCGATCACATGCCTGCCCCTTTTCTCTCTCTGATCATCGAAGATTGTATTTCCAATGGGAAAGACTACAATGCAGGAGGCGCCCGATACAATACTACATATATCCAGGGGGTCGGGCTTGGTAGCCTGACCGATTCCCTCACCGCACTGAAATATCACGTATTTGATAACCATACCATTACTATGAAAGGGTTTCTCCGGGCGATGGAGAGTGACTTCATGGATTACGATGAATTCCGAATAGAGTTGATCTACAACACACCGAAATACGGAAATGACGACGACTATGCCGACGATCAGGCAAAGATAATATTTGAAATGTTTTTTGAAGCGGTAGAAGGCCGTCCAACGTCCATTGGAGGAATCCACCGGATTAACATGCTTCCTACTACTTCGCATATCTATTTTGGAAGCGTTATAGGTGCCTTACCCGATGGCCGGAAAGCAAAACAACCACTATCCGAAGGGATCTCTCCGTTTCAGGGAGCTGATACAAATGGCCCGACTGCTGTTCTGAACTCCGCAGCAAAAATTGATCATATCCGTACGGGTGGCACATTGCTAAATCAAAAGTTCTCGCCCGATTTTTTCGACAGCGAAGAGGCTATTAAAAAACTGACAGCGTTGATTCGCAGCTATTTTCGGATGAATGGACACCACGTCCAATTCAATGTCATATCTGTTTCAACGCTTAGAGATGCACAGAAGCATCCTGAGAAATATCGGGATCTCATTGTCAGGGTTGCAGGGTACTCGGATTATTTCAATGACCTGGGGGAGGACCTGCAGAATGAGATTATCCGGAGAACGGAGCACAAGTAAGAACAAGTTATAATGAAGCAATTAATTTCTCTTTTAGTTATTCCTCTGATTTGTAATCTCTCCTGCAATAACGGAGATCATTTTATCTCTGACCCAAACTACCGTGCAAAAGTCAGAAAACAGTTTGAAAAACAGGAGGAGTTTGCGAAGCACCGGTCAGATACCCTCTTTGGCGTGTTTCAGCAACAATTGACCACGGAAGAAAAGGAAGCGCTTGAATTTCTCTATGCCTACATGTCGTTGAACGATCTTGCCGATTACAACGGTGAGTTTTTTCTAAAAAATGTAAAGAGTTCACTGGCCGCACGGGATACCTTTTCCTGGGGACGGGTTATACCGGAGGAGATATTCCGGCATTTTGTACTTCCTATCAGGGTGAACAACGAAAACCTGGACTCTTCCAGGTGGTTATTTTTTTCTGAGCTGAAAAACCGCATCAAGGGGATGTCGATGAAGGATGCAGCTCTGGAAGTCAACCACTGGTGTCACGAAAAGGTTACTTATAAGGGAACCGATGGCCGGACCTCTTCTCCATTAGCGACAGTAAAAACAGCTTATGGCCGGTGTGGGGAGGAGTCCACGCTTACAACTGCTGCTCTGCGTGCGGTAGGAATACCGGCCAGGCAATGTTATACGCCCAGGTGGGCTCATAGTGACGACAACCACGCCTGGGTAGAAGTTTGGATCGATTCTACCTGGCACTATTTGGGTGCCTGTGAACCAGAGTCTGATCTCGATCTGGCCTGGTTCACCTCCCCTGCCAAAAGAGCCATGCTGGTAAATACCAATGTATTTGGAGATTACGAGGGGAGTGAGGATGTACTATTGAAGGATGAACGGTATACACAGATCAATATCCTGCCAAATTACACAGAGACAAAACGCATATGGGCACGTATCCTGGACATCCATCAGCAGACAATTCCCAATGCCGAAGTGGAATTTCAGCTTTATAATTATGCTGAATTCTATCCCCTCCTGAAAACCAAATCCAATAATAATGGACTGGCCTCCCTGCTAACCGGCTATGGCGATTTGTTGATCTGGGCAACAAAGAATGGGAAATATGGGTTTGCCAGGGCTGATGTAAGATCGATGGACACAATAAATATTTATCTGGAACTTACAACAGCAATCACAGGCGGACTGAATTTTGATTTTGTACCTCCAACTGCGCAAGATATATCAGATCAAGTGGATGAATCGCAGAGAAAGTCAAACAACGACCGGCTTCAATTTGAAGATAAATTACGTGGCTCCTATGAGGGAACCTTTATCGATTCCTCCAAAACGTATCGGCTGGCAACAACATTGGGGCTTGATCCGGATACATTATGGCATTTTCTGGAAGGATCGAGAGGAAACTGGCGGGAGATCATTACATTTATCTCCGATACTCCGGACACCCTAAAACAATTCATATTTCCTCTTCTTGATGCCATTTCCGAAAAAGATCTCCACGACATCAATCCTGAAGTCCTGGCTGACGTATTTTCTAATTTCAAATTTGGCGCCGCAGAACTCCGCTTCACTCCTGTTTTAATTTCAAATTTCCCCGACACAATTCCCACTAGTGGCAACCAGTTTGGAATAATGAACAACAACCTTCTCGTTCCATATATCCTGAATCCCCGTATCGACAATGAGCTTCTGAAACCTTTCCATACCTATCTGAGAAAAAACTTTCAATCTGACTTTATCACTGATGCAACAGAAAACCCGGATGTGATTGTCAATTGGGTGAAAGCAAATATCGCTATTGACAAAGAAGCCAACTATAGTCGTGCTCCATTGACTCCTGTTGGTGTATATGAAATAAAAGTGGCGGATCCACATTCCAGAGATATCTTCTTTGTAGCTGTATGCCGCAGTTTTGGAATTCCTGCACGGGTTGAGCCTGCCACCAAGATTCCGCAATATTATCTGGGTGATAGCTGGAAGGATGTTTATTTCGAAGAAGCGCCATCAGAGCAAGAGCGTAGTGCCGTTTTAACCCTTTTTAATGCTCCTGAAAATCCGGTTGAGCCGAAGTACTATATCCATTATACAGTTGAGCAACACAAAGATGGATTCTTCCGGCCCCTTGACTATGAAAACAGTGAACTGGTAAAAGATTTCCCTGTCACACTCCAACTTGTTCCAGGCACTTACCTTATTGTCACAGGGTGCCGTTTATCTGACGGGACTGTGCTTGCCCGTATTGTTCAGGTTAAACTTGATGGAGAAAAAGCCATGGAATTACCTGTTACACTGCGAAAAGATTTTACCCCACCACCGATATTCGGCTCTTTTGAACAAAGTAAACTGAAATCGGACCTGGAGAATGCAGGCATTCAGATCAATCCTTCAAAAGGGCTTGTCATGGCCTGGATGGAAACAGATAAAGAGCCAACCAAACATTTTGTTGCAGACCTCAAAGCAAAAGCAAACGAGATTGAAAAATGGAAAGGTTCTGTCATCTTATTCTTTCCCGATCAGAATGAGATGGATCAGTTTGTCCTGAAGGAGAAAGAAGACCTTCCCAAAAATGTGATCTGTGCTCTTTACGGGGCTTATCCCTTTGATTTACTGTATCATTCCCTCGACATGGTACGTTCAGGAAAATTTCCTCTTGTCCTTTTCATCAACCCAACAGGGTTAATCAATTTCTTCTCTGAAGGATATAGAATTGGAACCGGAGAAGAACTAGCTCGTCTTATTAAGAGATAAAGAGGTGGTGGTGTAGAATATAAAAATTCGTACCTTTGCGCTCTTAATCGGCTCCGTGGCTCAACTGAATAGAGCATCTGACTACGGATCAGAAGGTTGGGGGTTTGAATCCCTCCGGAGTCACGAATAAAAAGCCCGAGTTACTTTTATGCTGTTTAGTCTGATTTTAACCCGCTTTTTTACTTCGAGAAAAATTAATAGTATCAAAAACAATTTCGTATGAACATTTATGTAGGAAACCTTAGTTACAAGGTTAATGAAGATGACCTGAAACAACTTTTTGAAGAGTTTGGTGAGGTTGGTTCAGTAAATTTAATCAGTGACAAATACACAGGACAAAGCAAAGGATTTGGTTTTGTAGTCATGGAAGATAATGAAGAAGCAAATAAAGCGATCCAGGAACTCAATGGCCGTGAAGTTGACAATCGGGAAATGAAAGTAAATGAGGCCAGACCTAAACCTGATAATTTCTTTAAACGCGACCGGTAGCGATATTGGGTACGCTTCAAGCGTAATTTTCAAGAAAAATTTGCCTTGCACTTATAAATTACCATGAGGTCTGTTTTACCAGGCATCTGGCATTTAACACTAAGAGCATATGGTTGTTGTAGGGAACCGGAAAACAACGGTTGGAGATTTCTTCAAAGTACTTTTTGAAGGAGAAAAAGTTGAAATCGACATAGAAGCCAGGAGGAAAGTCGCTGAGGATTACGAATTTTTGAAAGGGTTTGCCAAAGGCAAAGTAATCTATGGGATTAATACTGGCCTTGGCCCTATGGCTCAGTTCAAGATTAATGACAATCGTGAACTGGATTTGCAGTACAACCTGATCAGGTCTCATGCGGCAGGATGCGGAGATCCTCTCCCCGATATTTACGCCAAAGCCACAATGATGGCACGGCTCAACACCCTCATTCAGGGAAAATCAGGTATTCATCCTGAAGTTGTTGAATTGATCAAAGATATGATCAACCTCGACGTCAACCCTTACATCCCGGAGCACGGAGGGGTTGGTGCTAGCGGGGACCTCATACAACTTGCTCATCTGGCTTTGAACCTCATTGGTGAAGGAGAGGTCTCGTATCAGGGAGCAATCAGACCAACAACAGAAGTATTTGAAGAGTTAGGCCTTACTCCTATAAAGATGCATATCAGGGAAGGCCTGGGGCTTATCAATGGTACCTCTACTATGACCGGCATTGGAATGATCAATGCCATTCATGCAAGAAATCTCCTTGACTGGTCAATGCTCGCATCTTCGATGATAACTGAGATTGTGGAGTCGTATGATGATCATTTTTCAGACGGCCTCAATCGGGCTAAATCACACCATGGCCAGCGTCAGGTTGCCCGCACCATGAAATCTATCCTGAAGGATAGTCAACTAATACGTCGCAGAGCTGATCATCTGTATTATAACGACAAAACCGTTGAGGTGGAGGTATTTAAAGAAAAAGTACAGGAATATTACTCTCTCAGGTGTGTCCCTCAAGTACTTGGCCCTGTTCTTGACACGATCCTCTTCACCATACATGTCCTGATGAATGAAGTTAACTCATGCAGCGACAATCCTATCATTGATGGAGAGCACAGGAACGTTTATCACGGAGGTAACTTCCATGGCGACTATGTGGCTCTTGAGATGGACAAGCTTAAAATTGCAATAACCAAACTATCCATGCTGGCAGAACGGCAGCTCAATTACCTTATGAACCCCAAGCTGAACGAGAAATTACCTCCGTTTGTAAATCTTGGCAAACTTGGCCTGAACTTGGGGATGCAAGGTGTACAATTTACTGCTGTTTCCACCGTCGCCGAGAATCAAACGCTTTCGTTCCCCATGTACCTGCATAGTATTACCAACAATAACGACAACCAGGATATTGTAAGCATGGGTACAAATGCAGCATTACTGACAAAAAAAGTAATTGAGAATACATACCAGGTTCTGGCGATAGAAATGATCTCCATTCTTCAGGCCATCGATTACCTGGAGATCAAAGATAAATTGTCATCCTATTCCAAAAGTAAGTATGAAGACCTCCGGGTGATTGTGCCGAAATTCACCGAAGATACCGTGCGATATCCGGATGTTAGAAATATTGTTCAGTATATCATGGAGACCAAACCACAGTTCTCCCTGGAGGAGTAACCTCCCACGTCAGGGAAACAACAAAAATTATGAAATACGCATTAGTGACAGGTGGTTCCAGAGGAATTGGAAGGGCTTGTTGCCTTAAGCTTGCTGCAACAGGGCACTACATCCTTATCAATTATCACTCAAACCAGGATGAAGCAGAGAAGACATTGGAGATGGTTCGTGAGAAAGGGAGTGATGGTGAGATAATAAGGTTCGATGTCTCCCGTCAGCAGGAGGTTGAAAACGCTTTGACCGGATGGATTGAACAGCATGAAGGCGCCTATATATCGGTTCTGGTGAACAATGCCGGCATCCGGAAAGATGCTCTGGTGATGTGGATGAAAGACGATGAATGGCACGACGTAATCAACACCAACCTAAACAGTTTTCTTTATGTGACAAGAGCGCTGACAAAAGATATGCTGATCAACAAGTTCGGCAGGATCATTAACGTGGTCTCATTATCGGGATTGAAAGGATTACCCGGACAGGTAAATTATTCGGCAGCCAAAGCAGGAGTAATTGGAGCTACTAAAGCGATGGCCCAAGAGGTAGCCAAGAAAAAAGTGACGGTCAATGCAGTCGCCCCGGGATTCATCCGTACCGATATGACCAAGGATATGGATGAGAGTCAGCTCAAAGCAATGATTCCGATGGGACGTTTCGGGAACCCCGAAGAAGTTGCGGGAATCGTTGGGTTTCTGGCTTCTGAAGAGGCCTCCTACATTACGGGAGCCGTAATCAACGTAAACGGAGGACTATATACCTAATAACGATTTTCGAATAACGATTTTCGAATGAAGAATTACCCTTTAAGCACTTCCATTAACATATATTTTTATATTTTCGCTACCTCGCTATTTCGCTATTTCGCTATTTCATGAATAGAGTCGTAATAACCGGCATGGGCATCTACTCCGTCATTGGAAAGAATCTCGATGAGGTCAGAAATTCATTGTACCAGGGAAAATCCGGAATTATTTTCGACCCTATACGCAAAAAGATGGGATTCCGCTCAGCCCTTACTGGCATGGTAGACCGCCCTGTTCTTAAAGGGGTTCTCGACCGGAGAATGCGGATTGGAATGGCAGTTCAGGGTGAATATGCCTACATTGCTTCTCTGGAAGCACTCAAGGTTGCGGGAATTGAGCAATCTTTCCTGGATCAGCATGAAGTTGGCATCCTATATGGAAATGACAGCTCTGCAGTGCCAGTTGTTGAATCTGTTGACATCCTGCGTGAAAAAAAAGATACCATGATGATTGGTTCCGGATATATCTTCCAGTCCATGAATTCGACGGTCTCTATGAATCTTTCAGTCATCTTCCGGCTTCGGGGAATAAACTTTACGATTGCCGGCGCTTGTGCTAGTGGTTCGCATGCCATCGGAATGGGATATCTGCTAATTAAACAGGGATTACAGGATATCATCATCTGCGGAGGCGCCCAGGAGATCAATCCTGAATCCACAGCCAGTTTTGATGCCCTCAATGCATTCTCCACACACGAATCAGAGCCTACCAAAGCCTCCCGGCCTTTTGACCACGATCGTGACGGCCTGGTGCCAAGTGGCGGAGCGGCGACTGTAATTCTTGAGAGTTACGACTCCGCTGTAAAACGTGGGGCAACAATTTTGGGAGAGGTGTTGGGTTATGGATTCTCCTCCAACGGGGAACATATCTCCTTACCCAATGTTGAAGGCCCCAGGCGTGCTATGCAAATGGCATTGAAAAGTTCTGGCCTGAGTGCTGAAAAAATGGACTACATCAATGCCCATGCCACCTCTACTCAGGGTGGCGACAGCAATGAAGCCCAGGCAATCAATGATATTTTTGGGAAAACAAAACCGCTGATTAGCAGCACCAAATCAATGACAGGTCACGAAATGTGGATGGGCGGGGCAAGTGAGGTAGTATATTCCGTATTGATGATGCAGAACAACTTTGTTGCACCCAATATTAACTTTCATACTCCTGATGAGTTTTCCAAAAAGCTAAATATCGCCCAAGTTACTACTCCGACAGAAATCAATGCATTCCTTTCAAACTCATTCGGATTTGGAGGCACGAACTCAGCCCTTGTTATTCGCAAGTTTTCCCGTTAGTAATCTATAAAAAATGTATTTTTGCATCAATCAATGAATCTTCTGATGCAGAACGATGAGATAATCAATAAGATCAATCAGCTCTTGGTTGAAGAGATTGAGATTGATGAAGAACAGATCAGCCAAGAAGCCGATTTAAAAAAGGACTTAGGCATTGACAGTCTTGACTTTGTAGACCTGTTTGTCATCATTGAGAATAATTTTGGCTTTAAAATGAAAGCCGAGGAGATGACTGATGTAAAGACCCTCAAGGATTTCTATTCTTACATCATCAAACGCGTTAATCCTAACTAAGTCCCGGATGTCGTCATGGCAAGGAAAAACCAGAGGTGGGGTCTTAGGGTATAAAATTTTTATCTGGAGTTTAAAATACCTTGGAATCCCCTTTGCCTATTTCTTGCTCCGTTTTGTTGTAACCTGGTTTGTTTTCAATTCCCGTAAGGCTTTCATTTCCATTTATTTATACTTCAGAAATACCCTGCAGTATTCTGTCGTAAAATCGTTAATCAGCATTTTCCGTAACTACTTTATTTTCGGACAAATTCTGATAGACAAATTGGCTATGCTTGCAGGGTTCCAACATCGCTTCACATTCGATTTCGAAGGCGAAGAATACCTGCGACAAATGCAACATGGTGGCTTACTGATCAGTGCCCATGTGGGAAACTGGGAGATTGCGGGTAATTTACTGAACCGCCTCAATAAAAGGATCCACATCATTTTATTTGATGCTGAACACCAACGGATTAAGGGATACCTACAAGATACCATGAAAGAGCGGAATGTTCATTTTATTGTCATCCGTGAGGACTACAATCATCTGAAAGAGATCCAACAGGCTTTCGCTTCCGGTGATATTATCGCTATGCATGGTGACCGGTTCATCGACGGAAATAAAACGGTCAAACTGGATTTCATGGGAAAACCGGCTCTCTTTCCTGTTGGTCCCATCAACCTGGCGGCACGATTCAAAGTACCTGTCTCCTACGTGTTTGCAGTCAAAGAGACCCGATCACATTATCATTTCTTTGCGACCCCTTTGTATCAGATAGAATTTACCCGAAACCTTCAGAAGCGAGAGCTGATTCTTAGAGAAGCTGTCACCGTCTATGTTCGAAAATTTGAAGAGATCTTACGTAGATATCCTTTACAATGGTTCAACTACTATGATTTCTGGAAACTTGAGCCTGATCAGATTAAATAACGTCACGGTATGACCAATAAGAGATTACTACTCGTTTCAGCAAACCGTTATGCTATCCCCTACCCGGTTTATCCGTTGGGTGTTTCTTATCTGTTCTCTTACCTTCAGGAGTACTTATTAGGCTTCGAGATCCGGGTATTTGACATGAACCTCCACACTGAGCAGGAGTTAATCACTTACCTGAAACACTATAATCCGGATTTCACCGGTGTCTCACTTCGGAATGTAGATGACGTCAGCTCCCTCTCACGGGAATTTTTTCTGACAGGATATAAAGAGCTTATCGATCTGATCCGCCAGACTCTTCCAACAGCAACCTTAATCATAGGGGGATCAGCGTTTTCAATTTTCCCTGAAAAGCTATTTGCATTTTTCCAACCTGATTTTGGAATCTATGGAGAGGGGGAAGAGAGCCTGCATAGACTGTTGACCAGCATCCGGGATGGTTCTCCTGACTATTCGATTGAAGGCTTGGTCTATCATGACAGAAGCCACACAGTTGTAAATCCCAGGAAGCATTACCTTCGCTCCCTTAACCTCTCTTTTTCTGATGACCTTTGCAAATTCTACTGGAAGAAAAGCGGAATGATGAATCTGCAGACCAAGAGAGGATGTCCGTATGAATGCATCTATTGTACTTATCCGGTGATTGAAGGCAGGCAGGTGAGAACACTGGACAGCGACAAGATTGTTGAGAGTTTGAAAGATCTGTATCTGAACAAGCAAATTGACTATGTTTTTTTTACCGATTCGGTCTTTAACATCAACAGGAGATTTAACCTGGAACTGGCTCATAAGATACTTAAATCGGGAATCAAGATTAAATGGGGCGCTTATTTCTCTCCGCATAATATGGCGGTGGAAGATCTCAGACTTTTTGCTGAATCAGGGCTTACACATATCGAATTCGGAACGGAATCGCTCTCAGATAGCACGCTCAAGTATTACCGTAAACATTTTAGCGTAAATGAAATCGTTGAGGTTTCCGATATGTGTAACGAAGTGGGAATATATTTCGCCCATTTTCTGATACTTGGTGGGTACGGAGAGACAGAAAAGAGTATTAACGAAGGATTCGAAAACTCGAAACGTATTTCAAACTCGGTCTTCTTCCCCTATGTCGGAATGCGCATCTACCCGGGAACAATGTTGTACGATCTGGCATTAGAAGATGGGTATATTGATCCTGACGAAAACCTGATCGAACCTACGTATTATATGGCAGATCATATTGATTATGGAACTCTGAAGGAACGGGCGGATAAAACAGGCAAAAGGTGGGTATTCACTGACGAGGACGTGGTCACCTTTATGAACAGAATGAGAGGACGGAACCGAAAAGGATCTTTATGGCACCATTTGAAGAAATAAACATTCCACAAAGACCTCCAATGGTGATGGTGGATAAGCTGATCAGGTCTGAGGGAGGGATCGTGGAGACCACCTTTCTTATCAGGCGGGATAATGTCTTTTGTGATAAAGGAATATTCACTGAAGCTGGATTGGTTGAGAATATGGCCCAAACAGCAGCAGCCGGGGTTGGATCCAAACCCAATCAATCCGGGAAGGAAGCTCCGGTAGGTTTTATCGGGGGGATCAGGAATCTGAAGATTTTAAGATTCCCCGTATCAGGAGATGAACTTTTCACAAGGATTAAGGTGGAGCATGAGGTATTTGATGCCTCTGTAGTATTTGGAGAGATTTTCCATAACAGTGAACTTATTGCATCTTGCCGGTTGAAGATATTTTTACTTGGATAATTTCCTTATTTTCGCACTTCATTCTCAAATTTGTAAATTATGGACGAACAGAAATTTGATTATCAATACAAAGATCCGAACCACGGCCATTACAGGGAACTTTTCTATACATACGACAAAGAGGGCAATTATTCCAAAGGTGTTCGGTTTCATGACGACTCTGACCGGATTTTTATCGAACAATTCTGGGATAATCAAAAAGACCGTATCAAAGAGGCGCACCATGAGGTTTTAGCGGGAAATAAGAGTCCGATCTATTACTACATGGAGAAGACCCTAATGGATCCTATGACTCTTAGTAGCCAGGCCTCAATTTCTCTCTGGCGTGTTAAGCGTCATTTCAAACCGGGTGTCTTCACAAGGTTGAGTGAAAAGACGCTGGCCAAATATGCCAAAACATTCAATATAACAATTGAACAATTAAAAAATATCGAATAATATGATGATCAACTATACTCACCACCAGGCAGGACATTGTGAAAGTGGTACCACATCAAATCTATTTAATTATTATGGGATGGAGATTTCCGAGCCCATGGCTTTTGGAGTGGGAAATGGATTATACTTCACCTATATACCTTTTTTGAAGGTCCAGTATGCACCGATGATTTCATTCCGGAACCTACCCAATACGATATTCCGCAGGGGAACCAAACGCCTTGGAGCAGATGCCATAGTTATTAAAAAATTCAAGACTCCAAAAGAGTCAATGGATGCGTTGGATAGAAACCTCGAGAAGGGTATTCCTACCGGCTTGCAGGTGGGCGTCTTTAACCTTCCCTTTTTCCCTCCTGAATACCGTATGCATTACAACATGCATAACCTGGTTATCTATGGAAAAGAGGGAGATCTGTATCATGTCAGCGATACTGTGATGGAAGAACCTCAAACCATATCCTATAATGATCTACAGCGTGTTCGTTGGGTGAAAGGTGCTTTTGCACCGAATGGGAAAATGTACTGGATCAATCAGGTGGATAAAAATGCTGATCTCAAAAAAGCAGTTGCTGATGGAATTGCAAAAACAGTCTATGAAATGACCAAGATCCCTATTCCTTTGCTTGGCACCAAAGGAATGCGTTTCATGGCAAAAGATCTCAGAAAATGGCCAAAAAAACATGGAAAAGAAAAAGCCTCCTTTTACCTGGGGCAAATCCTGAGAATGGCGGAAGAGGTAGGTTCCGGGGGCGCTGGTTTCCGATTTATCTATGGAGCCTTCCTGAAAGAGGCAGGGGAGAAATTTAATTGTCCCGGCCTTTTGGAGACATCCGAAATGATGGGCAAAGCGGCAAATAAATGGAGAGAGTTTTCCTACATGGGGGCCCGCAATTGCAAGAGCAGGTCAGAACCCACAGAAGATTATGGGATGCTTGCCGATATGCTCAAAGAGATCTCTTATATGGAAGAGGATGTATATAAGAAACTTGATAAAATCGAGATCTGATAATGACTGAGGAAGCCATCATCGGGATTCGGGATCTGACCAAGTATTACAAAGGGGCTGAAGTTCCAGCTATCGATCATATTTCGCTCGATATATTCAAAGATGAAATATTTGGACTTCTGGGGCCTAATGGAGCCGGAAAAACAACGACAATCTCCGTTCTTAGCGGTCTCTTCCCTCCTACAAAAGGAGAGGTCACTATAGATGGTCTGGATATTCGTTCTGATCATGATCGGATTAAATACATTATTGGGGTCGTTCCGCAGGAGGTTGCCCTCTACCCCACCCTGACTGGGTTGGAAAATCTTCAGTTCTTTGGCAATATGTATGGCTTGAAAGGAAAGATTCTGAAAGAAAGAATCGACGAATACCTGGTTAGATTTGGCCTGGAGAAATTTGCCCGTAAAATAGTCTCGAACTATTCTGGAGGAATGAAACGCAGGGTTAACCTGATTGCCGGGTTGCTTCACAAACCAAAGGTACTTTTCCTTGATGAGCCAACAGTTGGGATTGATGTACAATCACGTAATGTGATACTTGAGTTTCTCCGCGAACTTCGTGAAACCGGCACCACGATTATCTATACTTCCCATTACATGGAAGAGGCGGAAAAACTTTGCACACGTGTTGCAATTATCGACTCCGGAAAAATCATTGCAATCGGTAATCCGAAAATACTGTTAGAGGAGAACCCAGAGTTTAAGAATCTGGAGAACCTGTTCCTTGGATTAACAGGGAAAGACCTAAGGGACTGAAATTGATAATTGGGACTTAATTGATAGTTGAAGTTTGTAATTTGGTAATTAAATTTCCCCATTTTGTATAAATTGTTTGCTGCATTTCGAAAAGAATGGCTGATTCTGATTCGCGATCCTGCCGGATTGATCGTTCTTTTCCTGATGCCGATGGTGATGGTAGTGGTCCTCTCAATGGTACAGGAGTTTGGGTGGAGTACAATCTCAAAGGAGCCGCAAGTGCCCGTACTCTTTGTCAACTGTGACAACGATTCTGTCGGGAACAAATTTCAACAAGGGTTGTCGGAGGCTAAAATATTCACCCTTATTACTCAGTTTGATTCCATTCCGCTAACGAAGGAAACTGCCCGTCAGAAAGTACTGGATGGATCCTACCAGATAGCCGTTGTGATTCCTGAACAGACATCTGAAAGACTCCGTGCAAAAATCCGGCTGCTTGTCAACAAAACCATGACGAGCCTGATGATGCCCAACCAGGATATTTTAGCCGGTGTTACCAATAACGACTCGGTGGAGATCCTCATCTACTTTGATCCTGCCGTCAGAAACTCATTCCGGAATGCCTTTCTGAGCGCTACCAAGGAATTTAATTCCCGGATTGAATCCAGGATAATTTTTGAAACCTTCCAGGAGGAGTTGAGAAAACTATTTCCCAAATTCAACATGCCGATTATCGATTACCAGCAATCAGTCTACTTCACGGAGATCTTCCCTTCGGGCGTGAAGGAGGAACTCCTGCCTTCTACAACTCAGCATAACGTTCCTTCATGGGCGATTTTTGCGATGTTTTTCATTGTCATACCCCTCACCAGCAGCATTATCAAGGAGCGTGAAGAGGGTAGCTTAATCAGGTTAATGACCATTCCTGTATCTTACATGACCATCTTCATGGCAAAAGTGGGCGTCTATTTACTTGTCTGTTTCATCCAGTTTGGCTTGATGGTTCTGGCCGGGATATACTTACTCCCGGTATTCAATATGCCTTCCCTGGAGGTGGGTTCGAACTATTTCGCAATTGCCGTTCTTGCTATTGTATCGAGTCTCGCGGCCTTGGGTTATGGGATCCTCATTGGAACTCTTTCGAAGACCCATCAGCAGGCTGCCGCATTCGGTGCAGTCTCCATTGTAATTCTGGCAGCCATGGGTGGATTATGGGTACCTGTCTACCTGATGGGAGGAATCATGAAACATATAGCCACCTTTTCACCGCTCAACTGGGCCCATACCGGTTTTCTGGATCTCTTTCTCCGGGGAAAGACAATCCTGGATATCCTTCCCGAAGTTGGTAAACTTTTTGCTTTTTTTGCTGTAACCATATCAATTGCAGCAATATATAGAAAATTAAAACCCCCAATCAGTACCTAATGAAGGAACTTGTTGATCGCACGGAAGTAAAGGTTCGGTTTGGAGAGGTTGACTCAATGCAGATTGTCTGGCATGGAAATTACCTGAAGTATTTCGAAGATGCGCGCGAAGCATTTGGTGAGAGATACGGACTTGGATACCTCGAGGTTTATAAGCACAATGTCATGATTCCCATTGTGAAAGTGCAGTGTGACTTTAAAAAGCCACTTAAATACGGTGAAAATGCCATTGTTGAAACAACGTTTGTGAACGTAGAGGCAGCTAAGATTGTCTTTGAATATAAAATCTTTAGGAAATCCGATATGGAACTTTCTGCGACCGGAAGTTCTGTTCAGGTTTTCCTTACCCCTGATGGAGAACTTTTATTGACATCGCCTGGGTTTTTTCTTAGATGGAAAAAACATTGGGGATTAATCTGACAATCAGGAAATGAGACCAGTCTTCATTGTCAGCGATAACATTATCACCTCTATTGGTACCTCCACCTCTGAGAATATGGATGCACTGAAGTCGGGGCGAAGTGGCATTAGCATGACATCGAATTCTCTCCTCTTTCCATCCCCTCTTCCTCTCTCACTGGTTGATTCTGGTTTGTTAGAAGAACAATTTCAGTTTATCCTGAAACAGTATCAGAAAAATATTGAAGCATCGGTCTTCACCCGTCTGGAGAAGCTCCTCATCATCTCCATTCATAAAGCTATCAGCCACCTGCCACAAAATTTCACCTATCGCAAAACACTATTTGTCCTCTCTACTACAAAGGGGAACATCGACCTGCTTGAAGAGAGATATACAGCACATTTTCATCATCACAGGATCTACTTATGGGAAGTGGCACGAATCGTTGCAAACTTTTTCGGGTTCACCAATCCCCCACTGATCATCTCTAACGCTTGTATCTCAGGCATTATGGCACTGATGACAGCCTTCAGGTATCTGAGAGCAGGGATGTATGACCAGGCTGTTGTGAGTGGAGGGGACATCCTTTCAGAATTCGTGATATCTGGATTTCAGTCCTTTCAATCCTTAAGCCCTACCCCATGTCGTCCTTACGATGCCAGTCGCGACGGGCTCTCGCTAGGTGAAGCTGCCGGAACCGTGGTTTTAACTACCGAAATAGCAAAAAACGCTTCAAGCCCGATCAGAATAACTGGAGCAGCCACGTCCAACGATGCAAACCATATTTCCGGACCTTCCCGAACCGGAGAAGAGTTGGGTATTGCTATTCAGTATGCTATGAAAGAAGCAGCGATCTCCTCCGGCGATATCGGATTTATCAATGCCCATGGAACGGCAACGACATTCAATGATGAGATGGAATCAAAAGCTATCGCACTGGCTGGATTATTGGAAGTGCCAGTCAATAGTTTCAAAGGCTACTGGGGCCATACATTGGGAGCCGCCGGACTGATTGAGTCCATTGCTTCTATACATGCCATGCAGGATGAGATGCTCATCAGGTCTGCCGGGTTCGAATCGCTGGGCGTGCCGGAACCGATACGTGTCATTGCCACTAACGAGAAGAAAAAGATTAAATGCTGCCTAAAGAGTGCTTCCGGTTTCGGGGGATGTAATGCCGCTATAATTTTTGAAAAAGATTGAGTATGGACCATGTCATCTCCGCATATTCACGTATAACTCCGGGCCAAGTCAGAGTAAACGGACGGATCGAATATCATGATGAAAATTTTATTACTTTTGCGGAGTTTATAAAGCCGTTCTTTAAGAGACTCAACCTGGGGTATCCGAAATTCTATAAGATGGATTCCCTTAGCAAGCTTGGATTCATCGCTTCAGAGCTGGTTTTCAGACAAGTTAACCTGGATCTTTACGATAAGAAACGCGTGGGTATGGTACTGGCAAATGCAAGTTCCAGTCTGGATACAGATCTAGTACATCAGCAGAGTATCAGTAACCGTTCCCAGTACTTTCCGAGCCCGTCGGTGTTTGTCTACACGCTTCCCAATATCATGATCGGGGAGATCTGTATCCGGCACCAGTTGAAGGGAGAAAATGCTTTCCTCATCTCAGAGAAATTTGAAAGCGGGTTATTATTCAACTACGTGAATGAACTTTTACAGCATAACCGGGTTGATGTTTGCCTGACAGGATGGGTAGATCTTCTGAAGGAGCAGTTTGAAGCTCTTCTGATGTTTGTTGAACCGGCTGATAGGGCCATTGCTGAGGAGAAATCGGGGAAGACACTCCCCTTCTCAGAAGCAGCAATGGATGAATTATATAAAATAATGTGACAATACAGTTATGGAAGAATTAATTGAAAAACTGAAGAGAGAAGTTATTGAACAACTTAACCTGGAAGATATCTCCCCTGAAGATATAGAAGCAGACTCACAACTATTTGGAGAGGGACTCGGACTTGACTCGATTGATGCACTTGAACTTATTGTACTCCTGGAGAAGAGCTACGGACTGAAAATTGAAGATCCCAAAGACGGGAAAAAGATATTCCACTCAATCAGAACAATGGCCGAATACATCACAGAGCATCAAAAAACCTGATGAATGGCCAGGGGGGTAGTGATTACCGGAATCGGGATCCTTTCCAGCATTGGCAGGAATCTGCCTGAGACTATCGAGTCGGTTCTAACATCCAGATCTGGAATAGGAACACTTCAGCATTTAGATTCATCTCATAAAGATGAATTCCCGTTTGCAGAAGTCCCATGGAGCAATGCACAGCTTCTTGAACTCGCTCAACTAACTGACCCATTGGGTTATTCACGCAATACCCTGCTGGGGATGATTGCTGCAAAAGAGGCATTTCATCATGCCCGACTCGACCAGCTCCCCCACCTTAGAACCGGATTGATCTCCGCCACAACTGTTGGCGGGATGGATAGATGCGAGCTCTATTTTAACGACTTTCTCACTAACGATTCTAAAAATCAGTACATTGATGTTTATGACTGTGCCGATAGCACCGAAAAGATCGCCGATTTACTCCGTATTGGTGATTATGTAACAACCATCAGCACTGCTTGTTCTTCAGCTGCCAACGCACTCTTGCTCGGCGCAAGGATGATCCGTAGCGGCCGGCTCGACAGGGTGGTTGCCGGAGGTACAGAAGCACTCACGAGCTTCCATGTGAATGGATTCAGCGCCCTGAAGATTCTCGACAAAATGCCTTGCCGGCCCTTCGATGCCAACCGTAACGGACTTACACTTGGAGAGGGTGCTGCCTATCTGGTCCTCGAATCAGAGGAGGCTGCCCACATAGGTAACCGCAAGATCTTCGCAGAGCTTGTGGGCTATGGGAATGCCTGCGAAGCCTTTCACCAGACTGCTTCTACCCCAGACGGGAAAGGAGCTTTCCTGGCGATGGAAAGGGCTCTGAAAATCAGCGGAATTAATGCTTTATCAGTCGATTATATCAACGCTCATGGGACCGGTACAGACAACAACGACATTGCTGAAGGTCTGGCTATAGGACGCCTTTTCGTTGAGAAGATCCCGGATGTCAGCTCCACGAAACCTTTCACAGGTCACATGACAAGCGCTGCAGGTTCTGCTGAAGCGATTCTCTCAATTCTTTGCATTACCGAACGAATCATCCTCCCAAACCTTAACTTGGAAAACCCGATGCCTGAGCTTCGTTTTACTCCGGTTCCTAAGCTGATCCGGGGTATCGACGTAAATGTAGTCATGTCCAACTCCTTTGGGTTTGGAGGCAACAACACATCCCTAATCTTTCAAAAACCAAATCACAAATAACAAATCACAATTGGCTGCTTTTATCAATGGCATAGGGCTCATCTCTCCACAGCAGACAACCGATCCTGCTATGTTCCTTCCAGAAGTGATGGAATATACGGCTGATTTCCTCCATGCAATCAATCCGAATTATAAAAAATTCATCAATCCTATCGAAGCCCGCCGGATGAGTCGGTTGATCAAGATGGGGATCACTTCGGCAAAGATCGCCCTGGCTGATGCGGGATGCCAGATGCCGGATGCCATCATCACTGGAACTGGTCTTGGTTCAGTAGAAGACACGGAAAAAATTTTATCGTCGATGAATGCTGGCGAACAGCTCATGAGTCCAACCCCTTTTATCCAGTCGACTTATAACACCATCAGCTCACAAATCGCTATCACCCTCAAATGCCTCAATTACAACTCAACCTATGTACATCGCTCCTTCTCATTCGAAAGTGCTCTTCAGGATGCCCTTTTGCAATTTGAAGAAGAAGTGGCTGCAACAGCACTGGTAGGTGGTATCGATGAAATGACAGATAATCATTTGCAGATCACACGAAGAGCTGGCCACTGGAAGACGCTCGCCGTAAACAACCTTCAGCTACTTTCCTATAAAACACCCGGGGCGCTTGCAGGAGAAGGCGCCGCCTATTTCCTCCTGGAAAACCAACCTAACTCATCCACCTATGGTATTCTGAAAGATGCAAAAACTATTTACAATCTGGAAGGTTCAGCAAATATGGAAGATGTCGTAGCAACATTTCTTTCAGCTAATGAAATGGACATAAACCAGCTTAATGCGGTGATCCTTGGATACAATGGTGATATCGAATTTGATAGAGTCTATGACAGCGTTGGATCTGGCATTTTCAGGCAAACGCAACAGCTTTGGTATAAACACCTTTGTGGCGAGTATTATACATCAACCGGTTTCGCCTTATGGCTGGCAGCAAACATACTGAAGCATCAACTCATCCCTGCTTCCGTGAAATTTAACAACCTGAATTCAGATAAATTGCAGCATATTCTCATCTATAACCAATACCGCAATACCAACCACTCCCTGATACTCCTAAGTAATAAGTAACCTTCAGGGTATACTCTGTACCCTGAGCCATATGCTGTGTACCCTGCGCTTTTAACCTCTGGGTTGAACGAATTTTCTGTTAACTTTGCTCCCACGAAATTGTTTGAACTGAATGTCGAAACGCATCTATATCACCGGGATTGGGATCATCTCTGCCATCGGCAATAATGTACCTGAAGTGCTATCCTCCCTGGAAGCCGGCAAAACCGGCATTGGTGAGATTACCCTCTTCCCTACGTTACATAAGGGATCTATTCCCATTGCCGAGGTGAAACTCTCAATGGAACAGCTACTCACCCAGGCTGGCCAGAACGGGAGCGAGCAGTTTACCAGAACAACTATCCTTGGGATGATTGCTGCCAAAGAGGCTCTGAGTTCAGCTGGTATCGATGATGTTAACGCCTTTAGAACCGGACTTCTGTCTGCCACCACTGTAGGTGGAATGGATCGTAGTGAAGTATTCTATAAGGAATTTCTGAGAGATCCTGCAAAAGGACGCCTGAAAGATATAATCAACCATGATTGTGGCGACAGCACAGAGCGAATTGCAATTGAACTAGGCATCAGGAAACTGGTCACCACGATCAGTACTGCTTGCTCCTCATCAGCAAATACCATCATGTTTGGGGCAGACCTGATTCGCAGCGGAAAAGTTGACAGGGTGATCGCCGGTGGTACCGATTCCGTTACAGGGTTTACCCTCAACGGCTTCAACACGCTGATGATATTGGATAAACGCGGATGCCATCCCTTTGATGAACACCGGGCTGGGCTGACACTTGGCGAAGGCGCCGCTTATGTGGTTCTTGAATCCGAAGAGATTGTCATGAAGGAAGGGAAACAGCCCCTTGCCGAGCTAACCGGGTATGGAAATGCCAATGATGCATACCACCAAACAGCCAGCTCACCTGATGGAACGGGTGCTTTCCTTGCGATGAAAAAGGCTCTGAATATGAGTAATCTGACACCATCTGATATTAATTATATCAATGTTCATGGGACCGGGACCGAAAATAACGACCTGTCGGAAGGAATGGCCCTGGAACGGATCTTTGATCCTGTACCATTCTTCAGTTCTACGAAGAGCTACACAGGGCATACTTTGGGGGCTGCCGGAGCAATAGAAGCCGTGATCTCAATCCTCTCAATCCGCAATGGGATGATCTTTCCGAATCTCTTGTGGTCGACTCCCATGAAAGAATTGAAAATAAAGCCTATTACGAAGCTATTATCAAGACAAAACATCCTGCATGTCATGTCCAACTCGTTTGGTTTCGGTGGGAACAACTCCACCCTGATCATCTCAAAGCTAACTTAATCATCGTAATCTGTGGAATCTTCAGTGAATAAACGGATCTATATAAACGGTGTGGGCTGCATTTCCCCTCAACCTACTCTTGATACGCACAGCTTTCTAGAAAATGTGGTATCGGTGGAGGGCAACCGCCTGAAGGCCATCGACCCTAATTACAAGGAGTTTATACCTCCCGAGATGGTTAGGCGAATGGGGCGAATCATCAAGATGGGAGTGGCTGCCGCTAAAACCTGCCTGGAAGATGCTGGATGCCAGATACCAGATGCCATTATCACCGGAACCGGACTCGGTTGTATTGAAGATACAGAAAAGTTCCTTGGCAATATGATTAAAAACAACGAGGAGTTTCTGACCCCAACCGCCTTTATCCAATCCACTCACAACACGGTAAGTGCTCAGATAGCCCTGCTGATCAAGTGCCATGGGTATAACTTCACATATGTGCACAGAGGGTTCTCGTTTGAAAGTGCAATCCTTGACAGCCTTCTGCAGATGGAGAATGGCCGGGCCTCAAGCATTCTTATTGGTGCTGCTGATGAACTGACCACAAACTCGTTTCAGATTCAAAACCGAATGGGATACTGGCGCAAGAAACCCATAGATAGCCTGAAGCTCCTTGAACATCCTGAGACAGGCACGATTGCAGGTGAAGGGACTGCCTTCTTCCTGTTGGATGAGAAAAAAAACTCCAATTCATACGCTCTAATGCAGGATGTTGAGATGCTCTTCCGGCCCGAATCCTCCGATGAGATCACTTCTGCGATCCATCTCTTTCTTGACAAGAATAGACTGAAAACAAGTGACATAGACCTTCTTTTACTTGGACTTAACGGAGATAGCAGATTTGATCCGGTTTACAACGGGGTAACCGCAACAGCTTTCCCGGATGTACCATCATGCGGGTTCAAGCACCTCTGCGGAGAGTACATGACTGCTTCCTCATTTGGAGTTTGGCTGGCATCAAGAATCCTCAAGGAACAACAAGTTCCTGAGATCCTAAATGTGAGCAAGAAACCTCCAGCCCTGAAGCACATCTTGTTATATAATCATTATCGGGGAATCAACCACTCCCTAATCCTTTTGAGCCAGGCATAGATGTTTACATTCCGAAATCTGACCATACTGTTTTTTATCCTGCTCCTTGCACTCAACATGATTCATTTCGTTGGATGCAGAATGGAGTGGCTCAATGGACATCTCTGTTCTCACACCTTTGTTTACATTCTGATCCTGTTTTGCCTTTATATCGGGGTATCAATACTTATGGCATTTTTCATCGGCTCAAATTTTCACCATGCGTCAATCTGCCATAACATAACCACAGAGAAGATCTGTGCACTAACATTTGACGACGGCCCTGATCCTGCAAGCACTCTTGTTATCCTGAGTATTCTGAAACGGGAGCAACTACCTGCCACCTTCTTTGTGATCGGGAAAAAGTTACATGGGAAAGAATTATTGATTCAAGAGATGAATTCGGCCGGACACCTGATTGGGAATCATTCATGGAGTCACTCTGTGTGGTTTGACTTCTTCACAGGGAAGCGGATGAAACAAGAACTTGCAGATACTGCACAAGCTATATCGGATATTATCGGGAGATCTCCACTACTATTCCGCCCACCCTTTGGAGTTATCAACCCAACTCTCTCAAAAGTAGTTAGAAGACTTTCCTATCATGTCATCGGTTGGAACGTGAGGTCCTATGACACGATCCATCATGATCCCGAAAAAACTGTAGCAAGGATACTGAGAAAGGTGAATCCCGGTTCCATCATCCTGTTACACGATCATTTATCTGGCTCCCCACAACTCCTGGAAAAACTTATTGCCGGGCTGAAACTACAGGGTTACAAGATCGTCCCAATTTCTCAACTTGCTCACATTGAAGCCTATGTTTAGACTGATAACCATCTTACTGCTCTTTTCATTTCATATTGCCGGTGCACAACACAAGTCACTGGATGTGGGTTCAATTCAACAAATCAAACAAGGCGTAGCCCTGGCAGCGACAAAGATTGCAACCATCTCGAGTGACTTTACCCAGGAGAAAGAGATGAGCATCCTGAACGATAAAATTATCACACGTGGGAGATTCTACTTTAAAAAAGATCGGTTTCTCCGGTGGGAATATATTCATCCATTCTCTTATGTCATCGCCCTCCGCGGGGATATGATCAGCATCCAGAATGAAGGGGAGG
Source organism: uncultured Prolixibacteraceae bacterium (assembly GCA_964449285.1). GTDB lineage: Bacteria > Bacteroidota > Bacteroidia > Bacteroidales > FEN-979 > QYOJ01. The sequence continues at coordinate 19,376 of CAYUZX010000009.1, read as the reverse complement.
TAAAATCGTTTAACACAAATTCAAACAGAGTGTTTGCAGAAGTGAACCGAATCATTATAGGTAGCGTAAATGGAACACTACTGGATGATGCCTCTTTCACAGCAGATTACGACCAGAGCAATGGTCATTATATCGTATCACTCACCCCGGTTTCTGCTACATTGAAGGAAAACCTGGATAAGATTATCATCTATTTCGCCAAAACAGATTATACCGTTAATAAACTGGAGATGTTTGAATCGGCGGGCGATTTTACACGGATTACTTTTTCAAAGAAACAGTTAAATCAGCCTATACCTGATGAGGTATTTATTCTTCGCTAGCTTCGTTACTCTGATCATATTCACCGGATGCCAGTCAATAAAACCCCCACATCTGGTGTCAGTTTCTGATCAAAAATCGGCTGAAACCCATTTGCCAACTGCCAACTGCCTACTGCCTACAGTTAACTGCCCGCTACCCACTCCCTTCTCCGCCCTTACATTTGACAAAGCCCTTTTCAAAGCAGCCTTGAATATCGGGGAGCATCATCTGACTGGATTGGTGTTTATTAAAAAGATGCCGGATTCCGGTTTCCTGATGCCAGATTCGGCCATCGAAAGGGTAGAAACTCATCCCACCTGGTTAAATTCCTACAGAGTTGTTTTCAGCAATGAGTTTGGGATGACCTATTTTGATATTGAGATCGGGACCAATTACTTCAAGGTAAATTATTGCTTTGAGCCGTTAAATAAAAAGATGCTTTGGAAGATCATGAAAACTGATTTCAGGCTGCTTTTTGCATCTGAAGAGGCTTCCGAACCAAGCAAACATTACGTTCAGGATGAATCAAACTTCCTGGTTTACAAGAGTAAGCAGGGGGAACTAAAGAGATGGGATCTGTTTACATCATCAGGGGATACGCTGGTTGAAATTCGCGGTAATTCTAACATCGCTGATCAGGCTTTGATCACATTCACCGGTTATCAGAATAAATTCCCGTTGCGAATCACACTTGTCAACTCCATCATAAGATTACAGTTTTCTCTATCTTTACTCTCTATCAATTAATCATTTATGTGGGATCCCATTGTTAAAGATTTCGTCTACTTTTTTGCAGTCATTGACCCTGTTGGGACAATCCCCGTTTTCCTGGCATACACAATAGGGTACGATGCTGTGATGAGAAAGAAGGTCGCGCTGAAAGCCTTCGTAATCTCAACCCTTATATTATTAGGATTTGTAATTGTCGGGCAGTTTTTTCTGGAAGCGATGTCGATACCTCTCTCTGCATTCCAGATTGCAGGTGGATTGGTGCTCTTCATTTTCGGGCTAACCATGATTTTCGGTGAGAGTAAACCGGAACATGAAATTTCACGTTTGAAGACCAAAAAAGCTAATGATGATATAGCTGTCTTCCCGATCTCTGTTCCGTCTATTGCTTCCCCGGGAGCGATGATGGCAGCAGTTCTACTGACCGACAACCATCGGTTCAACATCATGGACCAGGCGATTACATCGCTGGTAATGCTTGTGGTGCTTGGCGTAACGCTGGTACTCCTGCTGTTCGCAACCCGCATTCAAAAAACAATCGGTGATACCGGTGCCAGTATACTGAGCCGTATCAGCGGGCTGATTCTGGCTTCTGTCGCAGTAGACAGTATTTTGACCGGAATAAAAATGTATTTCTAACCAACCTCTTTTTCTGTACCTTTGCCCATAACATTCTGTGTTATCTGCTATGTTGAAGGGTACCTTTTTTCGAATTCTACAAATCGCTGAAAATGATGGTGACGAGACACATGTCAGTCTCACCTCCTCTTACCATGTTACCATCTTGCTGGATTCAGGACATCCAATCTACACGGGTCATTTTCCGGGAAATCCGGTTGTTCCGGGTGTGTGCCAACTCCGCATGATCACTGAGATCATATCTGAGATTACCAATAAAAAAGTTCGGCTCCTGGAAGCAGATAATATTAAGTTCCTCTCCATGATCAATCCACATGAACACCCTGAACTTACAGTTGATTGTATCCTGAAAGAAAATGATGATGGGTGTATCAAGGTAACTGCTTCTATTTCAGACGATGAACATGTTTTTTTTAAATACAAATCGCTTGTCGCATGAATACTTCCCCAAAAATCCATATCACCACTACCTCGGTAAGGGGGTATGAACTTGATTCCTACGGACATGTAAATAACTCAGTCTACCTGAATTATTTTGAACATGCGCGATGGGATATGTTCAAGGACCTGGAATTAAATAATCTAGTCCATGCCAGCAATATTTTACTTGTTGTCACGGATGTCCATGTCCGCTATATGCGTGAGGCAAAACTTTATGATGAGATTGAGATTCAGACCCGTGCTGTATGCGAGGAGCCGTACCTGAAATTCAGGCAGAAAATATTGAATAAACAAACGGGACTTGCTCTGGCCCGGGGAGAGATTAAAACCATCTTCATTGGTGATGACCACAAGCCTGTCGATATTCCGAAAGAGTTCAAAGCAATCTTTTAACAAATTAGCCAATTTGACTATGAGCGGTCGTATCCAATGGGAGGTCAGGGAAGAGATCGGGATATTAACGATTAACAATCCACCGGAAAACTATCTGTATGAGCCAGAGTTTGTTCAGCTGGATCTTTTACAGTTGTGGATCACTGATCCCAAATTAAAAGGGATTTTGATTCATGGAAAAGGCAAACATTTTTCGGCTGGAGGTGACCTGAAGCGACTTTTTAAGATAATTTCCAATGATGAGGACCTCGAAAAGAAGCTCATCGCGGGGAATGCTGTTATTGACCTCCTTCTTAGTACCTATCTGCCCCTGGTAGCTGCAATTCACGGCGTTTGTCTTGGAGGCGGGCTTGAATTGGCATTGGCTTGTCACATTCGTGTGGCCGCTGAAAATGCACTCTTTGCTTCCCCTGAAACCAATCACGGCCTGATTCCGGGAATGGGAGGAACTGTGAGGTTACCAGCTACCGTTGGCACAGCCCATGCACTCCAAATGATCATGTCTGGCAATATGATCAGTACTGAAGAGGCCTTGAGTATGAAGTTGATCGATTTCATTGTGCCCAGGAAAGAGGTATTCGCATATGCTTTTTCTCTGCTCCGCCGAATGACAAAAAATTTGCCTCCCCGGATCATCAGGTCGGTAATGCAAGCCCTCAGGAATTCCGCCACGCTACCACCTGAACAGGCGATAGCCGAAGAGACAAAGATCTTTTGTGCGTTAGCTAAAGAGGAGTATATCAGGCGACTATCGGAATCTGAATCTGAATCATAATATCGTGAGCCGTTCATTTCATACTATCGAGTGGAACGTGATGAACCGTATCGGACATCTCGTAATGACTCAGCCCCCTTCCAACAAGATGACGGTTGAGTTTTTCAGCGATATGACAACGGTGAAAGAGATCATTATAGGGTCATCTGACTTAAAGGCAATCATCATCTCCGGAAAGGGACGTCATTTCTCATCGGGCGCCGACCTTGACGAGCTATTACAAGAGATCTCACACAATAAAGAGGCGGAAATATTTTTGAGATCCAATTACATGAAAATCAATTACTTTGAGATACTCTCTCTTCCTGTAATCAGTGCGATACGGGGAATCTGTCTTGGTTCAGCCCTGGAACTGGCTCTTTTCAGTCATTTTCGTTTTTGCGGAGAAGAAGCTATTTTCGGCTTGCCGGAATCGACGTTCAACTTGATCCCAGGGATAGGCGGCATCCAGCGATTCGTTAGTCTGGCTGGCAAAGCCCAGGCACTCGACTACATCCTTACAGGACGCACATTTGACGCTCCAACAGCACTGAATCTGGGAGTTGTAGATATGATTTTACCAAGGAAAGAGTTATTGACAAGGGCTGAAGAGTTTGCCCAATGGCTTCCGGAAAACTATATACCAGGGATGAGGAAGGTCTATTTGCAAAGATACGCGATGCGTGAAACGTGATTCGCAAAAAATGATATAAGTTGAAAGCTATAAGATTTTGGCTATACGAAAGAACAGATCCTCAAATGCTTTAAATCCGGTATCGCTCATCGCGAATCCGATATCCGGTTTCTGGCATCCGGCATCCGTTAAAATCATAGGTAGCGGGTCCTTTCTACCGGGAGATGCTATTCTTCCAGATCAGGTTGACTATTATCTGGGTGAGATTACAGAAGCGCCAGAAAAAATTCAAAAATGGCTGAACCGAATCAGGATCCTGATGAAAGAGATGCTTGAGGTGGAATATTATCATTTTGCCCTGGATCCCATTACCCGAAAATTCACGGAGGATAATGTGACAATGTCGGTGAAAGCAGCCCGGCAAGCCATCTCAGATGCCGGAATGGATCCGGAAGAGATCGAATTGATCGTATATGGCAGTGCACACCAGGACCAGATGCCAACTGCCTCGGTTCGGATCCAGGAGGCATTGGGTATCGAACGCTGTGGGGAGCTCTCTGTGCATGCAAATTGTACATCTGCCTATAAAGCCCTTTTGCTGGCGCAAGAAATGCTTAGGTCAGGCCGTTACAGGAATGCATTAGTGATTTCATCGAGCATGTCATCCTCAGAACTGGTAGCTGAGTACTATAACCAACAGCTTGTTAAGAAAGAGGAGCTATTTTTACGCTATTTCCTCAGCGACGGTGCCTCTGCTCTTGTATTGCAGGCAGAGCATGAACACTGTGGTTTGGGATTGTATCTGGACTACACATATATGGAATCAACCGGGGGGATGAAGCCTTCGGCGATGGGGAATAAGCGTCCTGCTTACTGGATGAACCCCAGGGAGGAATATGAAAAAGGTTACCACCACCTGGCCCAGATGTTCCAGGAGGAACTTCGGGCTAATTTTCACGAAACCGATGGATCAGTCTTTCTGAACGGCTTGAAACGAATGCTGGCCCTGCATCCGGTCGATCCCCTGAAAATCAGGTTTTTCCAGATAAATTTTCCCTCTAAACACATCTCGGAACTGGTGATGGATGAATGCAGCGAGCTGGGGATCGACCGGAACACGCTATACTCCAAAATGGCGACAATGGGATATATCGGACCACCAATGGCTTTTCTCTCTCTCGATCAGATCCGCAAAGAGGAGAAACTAAATCAAGGCGACATCATCCTCAGCTTCGTAACCGAAGTAAGTAAATTCATGCAAGCAGGTTATATACTCAATTACGAATGACGAAATACGAAATGCGAAATACCCTCCAACCCCCTAAAGGGGGAGTAAATCCTCTTCAGGCTTGTCAGCCAATAAGGCGGGGAATTTTGAGGTACTATGTCCTAATGCTTTGATACAAGATGACCGATAAACAATATACCCTATTTCTACTCAGTCCCCGCCAGCGGTTTGTCAACTACCCTGCTCATACCGAACTTGCAAAGATGTTCGGGAAAAAGAGGTTTATGGTCCCGCTGGCACTGCCTACTGTTGCTGCACTCACACCTGAACATTACGATATCCATATCTACGATGAGGAGATCGAGGAGATCCCTACACGTATTAAACCTGATATCGTAGGAATCACTACGCTGGCAGCTACTGCCAATAGGGCATTCGAACTGGGAGACCATTTCCATAACATGGGGGCAAAAGTAGTTTATGGAGGTCCATACGCCTCCTTTCAGATTGAGAAAGCACTGGAACATGGTGATACTGTGGTTGTTGGCGAGGCAGAAGAAAAATGGGAAAGACTGCTGGAGGATTTCGAGCAAGGAAGTTTGCAGCAGATCTATGAACTGAATTCCTACGTTGATTACAAGACCCAGAAACCACCCCGCTGGGACCTCGTCAATATGAAACGGATATTCCAGGTTGCGCTCCAGGTCTCCAGAGGATGTCCTTTTAACTGCGATTTCTGCTTGGTAACCAAGACCTTCGGACAAAAAATGAGGTATCGTGAACTCAATAATGTGGTGGAAGAGATCACGGCTGCACCTTCGAAATATTTCTTCTTCGTCGATGATAACCTAACCATCAATAAGCGTTATGCCAAAAAGTTGATGGAAGCAATCAAGCCGCTGAAGATCTCATGGGGATGCATGTGCAGCATTGATGTTGCGAAAGATGATGAACTCCTGAAGGCAATGGCAGACGCAGGGTGTTTCAATATCCTAATTGGATTTGAATCGCTAAACCCCGAAAGTTTGGATGCGTCTAACAAACATCATAACCAGCGTGGGACTATCTATGAAGAGGCCATTCAGAAGATCCATGCACATGGAATCCACATCAACGCCAGCTTTGTTGTGGGATTTGACAACGACACCATGGAGGAGTTCGACAGGATCTATGATTTTACGCTAAAACATAACCTCCCAAATGTCAACCTTCACTTGCTGAATGCTCCTCCCGGATCTGAAATTTATAAGCGATACCAGCAGGAAGGTCGTTTAATGAACTGTAACCCAGAGCTTGGCGTGGGCCATTTTCCCACTATCCACTACATGAAGATGTCACAGATTGAACTATTTGACAAGTACATGGCTACCATCGAACGGCTCTATTCGTTTGATACAGTTCTTCAAAAAGCTCAAAATCTCTATAGGAACGGAACATTCACACGGCAAGGGGGTGAAATCTCCGCCTGGATGAAAACCCGTCTCTCCTGGATCACACTGAAGGAATTCCTCTTCACATCGGATCGTAAAAAACGGAAACTATTCTTCTATATCATCAGCCTGATCCGTTCCAACAAAATGGCAATCGACAAAGGGCTGGGGTTCCTTCTTACAATGCTTGGTTACAACCGGCATATTCAGAAACATAAACGAAATATGGATAGTTACCGGAAAATGATTATTGATCAGGATCAGGGGCCGTGGAAAAAAATAGTAAAATAACGAAGCAGAGCCCGGCGGAATCAATCATGCATCCGGCATCCGGCATCCGGCATCCGGCATCTGATATTCAGACTGTTGGAATCATCGGTGAGGGGAAAATGGGCACAAGCATCTTTTATTCCCTGGTAAACCTCCCTTATTCATTGCGATGGATCGGAAGTGAGGATGCAGACCTGGAGAAACTTGAACAAAGTTTTAAGAAGAAGATCCGTCGTGCTCTCAAAGGTGGAATCATGAGACAGGATGAACATGATAACCTGCTTCAGAGAACGATCATTTCAACAGATCTCAACCATGCTTCGGATTGCGATCTTGTGATTGAAGCAATTCCTGAAGAATTGACAAAGAAAAAGCAGTTGTTTGTTACGTTAGACAAGGTTACAAAACCATCCTGCATTCTCGCTTCAAATTCATCCTCCATTAACCCGTCACAACTTTTTGCCTGCACCAACCGGGAAGATAGAATAATCGGTATCCACTACTTTTACCCTGTTCAATTAAAGGAGACAGTAGAGCTGATTTTTACAGAAAAAACCTCGTCGGAAGTTCGTGAAAATGCAATCAGTTTTTTACACAATAGTAATAAACTAATACTTGAATTAAATGAATCTAACAGTTTTATTTTAAATAGATTATTCCTTGATATTCAGAATGAAGCTTATAAAATTGCCGAACAGGGAAAAGCAACGGAAGAGCAAATTGACACATTGATCAAAGAGCATCTTTTTCCCGTTGGTGTTTTTGATTTTATGGACAACGTTGGGATCGATACAATGCTTGCAGCAGTTAAAAATTATATATCGACTTACCCTCATCAGGATTACTATTCAGGACTTATCCATAAACTCCAGGCGCTGGTTTATGCCGGCAAACTTGGCATGAAATCGGGCCAGGGTTTTTATCTCTATCGGGATGGCCAACGGATAATTCCTGACTCACTCCACCTCTTGCCTACAGATATTATCCATGAGATCCTTGAGTTTCTCAGATTTACCTATCTGAGCGCAGCCAAACGGTTCACCATGCAGTCGGGTTGCACGATTGGTGATATGAACCTGGCCATCAGGGAGTACCTTGGATTGGAAAAAGGCCCCTTTGAATAATTTTCAATGTCAACCTGTATCTTTCCGATTTCTTTGCGATCTTTGCTAGATAAATCCTCTACATCATGAAAAAATCAGGTCTTGTTTTCCTTGCACTGGCTTGTGCATTGATCATCTTTGGTGCCTTTATTAAGCCAGCGGGCTCAACCCCGACAGATCCACCGCAGAACATTCCAGATTCAGTTTGGGCAATTGTTAAAAAATCATGCTACGACTGCCATTCAAATGATGGCAACAGTATGGCCGCAGGAAAACTTAATTTCGATAAGTGGGACGAATATTCTCCCGATAAACAATTGGCGAAAGCCCTGGATATGTGTGATGAAGTCCAGAAAGGGAAGATGCCCCCTTCGAAATACCATAAAAACAATCCCGAGGCAGTTCCAACTGATGCTGAGGCAGTCCGAATCTGTAATTGGGTAAAACAGATCGAGAAATAGTATCTGATGGCTGAAAAAGTAGTCGTTACCGGCATGGGAATCGTCTCGTCACTTGGGCTGGACCTCAATACCAACTGGTCTAACCTGGTTGCGGGTAAGAGTGGAATCGGATATATCACGATGTTCGATACCTCAGGAAACCAGACCCGGATTGCTGGCGAAGTTCCATCTGGATTTGAGGAACACTACAAACAGTATATCAAGAAACGTGCTGCCAGCCAGATGACACGGGTAACAAAAATGTGTATCGTAGCAGCAAAAGATGCTGTCAAACACGCTGGAATTGATTTTGAACAGATGGATAAAACCCGCTGTTCAGTAATCATGGGAGTAGTTAATACCGGAAACTCCAGTGTGGAAGCTGATACCACTCCCCAGAATACTGTCTTTAAAAGCATGTCTAATTCCATGTCGGCATGGGTATCCCTGGATTACCAACTGATGGGCCCAAATTACGCTATCAACACCGCATGTGCCTCCTCTGCTTATGCATTGGCCGGAGGTTATGACCTGATCCGGAATAACCAGGCTGACGTGGTTATCGTTGGTGGAGCTGATAGCATCATCAATAAAGAGGAAATCGCGGGGTTTAACGCTCTCTATGCCTTATCAATACAAAATGACCCTCCTGAAAAAGCGAGCAAGCCCTTTGCTGCCGATCGGGATGGGTTCGTCATAGGCGAAGGGGCAGGCGTAATCATCCTGGAATCGGAAGAAAGTGCTATCACCCGCGAAGCTACTATTTATGCTGAACTTGCCGGTTACGGACTGAGCAGTGAAGGGTACAACATCATGGCTCCTATGAAAGATGGTGAAGGGATGGCATTTACGATGAACAAAGCGCTTAAATCCACAGGCATTGCCGTGGATGAGGTTGACTACATCAATGCTCACGGCACCTCTACTGAACTTAATGACAGATATGAAACTCTTGCGATAAAACGGGTCTTTGGTGAGCGTGCATCAAAGGTTCCTGTTTCCTCCTCAAAATCTATGCTCGGACATACAATTGGAGCTGCAGGAACCATCGAGGGGATCATCACTGTCATGTCTATTTATAACAGTATAATCACCCCCACGATAAACCTTTTTCATCGTGATCCGGACCTTGACCTCGACTATGTGCCTCATTCCTCAAGAAATCAGCAGGTACGGGTCGCCTTGTCCAACTCATTTGGGTTTGGAGGACACAATGCTTGTTTAGTTTTCAGAAAGTATTAACTTGAATAATATTTCATAGAGAAAAATAAGTATTTTTGCATTCGATTGATTGCAAAAAAAAGTGTATGGCTCAGATAAAGGAAAATACACGAGATGAGGTACAAGAGGTTGTATATGACTTTTTTGCCGATGAGTGTGAAGTTGATGTTTCGGAGATTTCCGATCAAACAAATATCATCAAAGACCTGGATGGAGATTCGCTGATGTTCCTTGAGCTCATTGAAATCTTTAAAAAGAAATATTCACTTGAAATAGAGTTAAAAACTATCGGCAAATATGCTGTCAAAAACCCGGTCGAAACAATTGGACAACTAATTGACATGCAGATGCTTATTATTGAGCATGAAAACCGTATCCTGGAATTAGATTAAAACCTCCTTTTCCTTGTCTAACTCATCAAGCGCATTTGTCTTCCCAGCCTTTGTACGGGATTATCATGATGATAAATCTCCTGTAATAAAAGGGTTTTCCAACCTTTTCCATCGTTACCTGATCCTGGCATCGGAGATTGTTGATCGTGATCTATCCTTCTTCCATCCTGAAAACCAGACTTTTCTGGACCATGAATTGCGAACTCAGTATATGGCTTTTATCTATGGCTGTAGCATTTCAGAAATACTTCAGGAGAGAGAAATTCATCCTAAAATACTCTGCGGATACAGTATGGGGATTTATTCCGCATTGGTTCACGGAGGAGCTATCTCGTTCGAGAATGGCCTGTTGCTAATCCGTAATGCGTTTCAGGAGATCTCGTACACAACCATGACCGGCCGGTTTGGGATGGCTGGCATCATCGGGCTTACTGAACCCGACATACAGAATATCCTTAAATCACTCCCTGATGTTGAGATTACAAATCAGAACAGCTCATTTTCATTTGTACTCTCAGGTCGTCAGAGAGACCTTGAGATAGCGTTGGATGCTGCCCGGGAAGAGGGAGCCTTTCATGCACGGATGCTGAATGTAACTGTCCCCTACCATTCACACTTGCTGAAGTCGGCTGCCTTGCAATTTGCTAAATTCGTCTATACCCTCGATATCTACACACTTAAGACCCCATTGATATCAGTCCTTAACCAGGAGATTCTTCATTCCCAGGAAGATATTAAAACAGAGCTTGTTGAAAACATCTATAAACACTTTAACTGGTACGCAACACAGTTGAAGATGCTTAATATTGGCATGACCTTGTTTATCGAATGTGGACCAGGTAAAAGCCTGAAGAAGAATTCGAAGTTTATCGATGGAAATTATCAGTTTCTTTCGATGGATGAAGTCCTGAAATAGTGATAATCAGGAGACCTTAAGCCTATATCCTACATTGTACACATTCTCAATCACTACACCGGAGTCTCCCAGATGTTTGCGTAAACGGGATATAAATACATCCAGACTGCGACTGGAGAAAAAGTGATCGTGGCCCCAGAGCTCAATGAGGAGATCTTCCCGTCTAACCACTTTTTCGCGGTTCTTTAACAGGAACGAGAACAGTTCTGCTTCTCGATGGGTCAGCATATGCTTCTGGTTATCAACTATAAGGAGGAGGTTAAACGGTTCCCAACCTACCCGTTGACTGACCTCTTTGTAAGAGGTATTATCATCAGGTAGTTGAATCGCCCTTCGTTTCAGGAAAACCTCGATCTTCAATACCAACTCTTCAATACTGAATGGTTTCGTGATATAGTCATCCCCGCCAAGTTTGAGTCCGTGAATCTTATCTTCCATAGCTGAGCGCGCCGTGACGAAGATGATGGGGACCTGATGATCGAATTCACGTATCTTCTCCGCCAGGGTAAAACCATCCATTTTCGGGAGCATTATATCCAGGATGCAAAGATCATACCTGTTCTTTCCAAACATTTCCAACGCGTCCTTCCCGTTTTCTATTGCTTCAATATTGTACCCCTTCATGGTAAGGTTATCCCTGGTTACGAAAGAAAGCGTAAGGTCATCTTCGACATAGAGTATTTTTGGCCGTTCTTTCATCTGGGCATGGATATAATAAATGAACAACCTGCACCCGCCTCACTCTTTAGGGAAATTTTCCATCCGTGGGCTTTGCAAGTATTTCTAACATAGTAAAGACCAAGTCCGAATCCTTTGATATCATGTACATTCCCTGTTGGGATCCGGAAAAATTTTCGGAAAACCTTTCTCTGGAAAGCGGCAGGAATTCCTGGTCCGTTATCGCTGATTTTCAATATAATATGTTTATTTTCACAATAGGTTTCAACAGTAATAACGGGATTATCTCCGCCATATTTTGATGCATTATCCAACAGGTTGTAAATGATATTGGTCAAGTGTACCAAATCGGCATAAACCTTTCCCATCTCGGGAATAAGTTTTGTCTTGACTAAAAACTCCTTTCCTGCATTATTACGGCAATTTTCAATAACCGGCAGGATTAACTCATTTAAATCCACTTCTTCAAGTTTCAGTTCAAATCCTGTTTTTTCGATACGGGCAATTTGCAGAACCTTGTCAACTAGTATATTTAACCTGGAATTTTCCTGCTTGATGATTTTTCCGTAAGTCAGTAAGCGTTCCGGATCGAATGTGATCGAAGGTTGAATGATGACATCAGCTGAAATGTTGATTGATGAAATTGGCGTCTTGAATTCATGAGTCATGTTGTTTATGAAGTCCTTTTGCAGTTCAGAAAATTGTTTTTGCCTAAAGATCACCAGGATAGAGTAGCTGAAGAAGAGGATCAGTGCAAGCATGATTCCGGAGAGGATTAGCCAGATAGTCATATAGCTTACTACTGTATTTTGAATTGAAGGGAACCGGATACCGAAATAGTAGAGGTATTCACTGTATTTTGGTAGATTCGACGAAGGGGATATATTCTTGTTCCCTCGCTGGGATGAGATATAGTTCCCATAAACCATTTTATCGTTATGACAATCGTAAATAGCATATTCATAATCCACATCCAGTCCAATCCGCGCAAATTCACTCTTCAGATAATACTCCAGGATATTCGCATCGACCACACTGTTAATATTAACAACAAAGTAGTTGGAAGAAAGTTGGTTCACGGGATTTTCATGGGGAGGAACCGTTTCGTTATAGAGATACATCTTATGCGCAACACTGTTCAGTACAATTGAAATCGATTCGTTTACCTGCTTTTCATTCATATTCCATGCTTTAAGAAGCCAATAGATTTGAATGGTGAAGATTGCGATGATGGCAATTGTTCCGAATAGGATTACGAACCTTACCTGATTGTGTTTCATTCGGATAGATTGAGATGTTGAGTTCAAAAGTATGGTAAAATCAGATCAAAAACAGTAATTTTACCTTTCGTTTACATTCTTTTACCTTTTATTAACACGGATATCAAAAAGATGATCGGACTTTTGTACGATCATTTAAAAAAAAACTATCATTATGAAAAAAACAGCCCTTTTCACCATCATCCTATTATTTGCTGCTTCACTTGCTGTTAAAGCCCAAGATGTGACGAGCACCGCTCACAGTGAATCGGATAAAAAAGAGAAAAAAGACGGCCCTGTTGCTACGTTTGACAAGCTAGTGAATGATTTCGGAAATATTGATCAAGGCATCCCGAAAACAGCAGAGTTCACTTTGACAAACGATGGCAATAAACCACTTCTGATCAGCTCTGCGAAAGCATCATGTGGATGTACTAACCTAAAATATTCAAATGAACCTATCCTCCCTAATAAGTCTTCAATGATATCAGTAACATATAATGCTGCAGCACCGGGACCGTTCATCAAAACTATTACCGTGCAGACTAATGGAGATGAAAACAAGGTGGTTCTCCAGATCAAAGGTACAGTTATAAAGAAAGAGGAAGCCGCGCCGGAGAACAATTAATTGTCATAACGTTCGATGTTTGTTGTTAATCGCTAGTTGATGAATCAATGTTTTCGTCCTACATCCTTTGTTTCTCTTCTTTCCTTATCTTCAAAAGGGTTCTGAACATTGGTTCGGATAATCCTCTCTCTTTCCGCAGGGATATTGCTTTTTGAAGCATCTCCGGAGAGGGAGAGCTTTCTGAGGCAGGAATACAGTTATGAAATGAATCACGGATGTCGATCAGCATCGCATCAAGTTCATTTTTAGGCGTTTGAACTGAAAAGTAATAAGGAGATGGGTAAAACAAGGAGTCTCCTTTATGGATAATTCCCTCTTTTATAGCAATCCTCTCTAAAGGAGTGTTCGGATAGATCCTCAACCCGGCAAGCATAAGTACCATGTCTTCGTCGCTGATGAATTTACCGATAAATTCTCGGGTTTGCATAACCGTTTCGGTGGTCTCACCTGGTCCCCCAAAAAGGAAAAACCACATCGCAGGAAGATTCTTGCTGCGTATCAGGTGAGCTGTTCGTTCGATATCTTTTCGTGTGAACCCTTTCTTCAAGTTTTTGATTACTGCCGGAGCAGCGCTGTCGGGCGTAATATCGATCTGTTTGAAACCGGCCTCCATCATCAGGTCAAAAAGTTCGCTGCTGGTATTTCCAGGATTCACACCCATCGTTCGTAGTTGTGGCCGGGTTTTCCTTCTGATAATTGCCCGGCAGATATCTTCTGCATATCCTGACGGTTCGTTAAAAGTGGAATCGACAAAATCAAAGGTAACCCTCCCCACTCTCTCCATAGTCTCTTCAATTTCCCTTGCAACATCATTCGGATCCCTTAACCGGTAACTCTTCCCTTCCAGGTAAGGGTAAGTGCAATAGATACATCTGAGCGCACAACCACGTTTGGTTTGAATGCTATATACACCGCGCTGTTTGTACTTGTTGAAATCGATATGCCGGTCTATTTCTGAAAAAGGGATGGAGTTATATTCAATAAAATGATTCTTTGCAACTAGTTCTCCTGTATCATCTATTTTTACCAAAACATGAGGCAGGTGTCTCACAGGATTACCTTCATCTAAACACTGAAGCAACCTGAGAAACACCTCCTCCCCTTCCCCAATTACGCCATAATCAGCACCAACAAGTGCCATGATCTCTTCGGGAAAAATGCTGAATCCACTACCACCCAGGATTATAGGTACATGCGATATCTCCTTTACAGGTTGAATAAAATCTTGCAGGATCCGGTCCATATAAAAAATGGTTTTGTCTGCAACAACATCGTCGATATTCCTGATACTGAATCCAATATAATCAGGGTCATACTCCAAAACGAGATCCGGAAGGGATCTGCCTTCATCGAACACACCATCGTATAGCTTAACCTCATACCAAGGCTCCAGATAGGATGCCAGCAAACTAAGACCTATTGGTGGAATAGGGTATGGAAACTTCTCAATGTTAGTATTTACAAGCAGCAACTTCTTCATTCTGATAAAAAAAATTGGTGTTTGTGGTTTGTAATTATCAAATTACGTCCGTCCCCTTCTTAATTAGCCATAACGCCCCTACCCTTTCATGAAACTCTTCATACGGCAGGGTTGTCCTGGTTACCGCATTGAAAAAATTGTATTTGTTATAATCATGGTAAATGATCTGATTCCTGTTCTGCTTGTAATAGACAGTCCCGGGCATGGGTGTTAGAATGGTGTATCCGGCAAATACAACCGGATTGGCAGAAGAGTAATCGGCAAGGGCCTTAAAATCATCCTCACCATAGTTGAATGGGATGACATAATTTCCTCTAACCATGATCCCATGCTCATGAAACACCTTAATTGCCTTTTGGTTATCTGCTGCCGGCGACTCCTTTTTATACCGTTTAAGCTCTTCTTCACGGAAAGATTCAAAGCCACAGATTACAACTTTTAATCCTCCCTTTGCCATCTTCTCAATGATCTGCGGCTGGTTTGCCGCAATATCGGCACGGATATCCATCACAAACGTTTTCTCTATTCCCTCTTCAACAATCCGGTCGAAAAGATGATTTATGAACTGCATATCCACAACAGTATTGGCATCAGCAAACCGTACCACCGGGTATTCGGGGATAGATTTCAGCTCGTTGATGAGACTCTCGACCGTACGCTGATGATAGTTGCCTTTGAACTGCGTCCATATAGAACAAAACGTACACTTATAGGGGCATCCGAGAGAAGTATAGACATACGTACTCGGATAAGGGCTATTTCCAACTTTATAAGTGGATATCCACCTTGCCAGGTGACTCCGGTCAATCTTCAAGTAATCTTCACCCGCTGGATCCCAGGCGGGTATCTTCCCCTTCGTTTTCCGGAGTCCTCCATTTTCTCTGATCAGAATTCCCGGTATAGGCTCATAGGTTAATCCTTTCTCTTTGGCTTCCACTACTGCCTTGAATAGATGCGGACATTGTCCCGGAATTACCAAATCAATAGACGTATCCGTAAAATCGAAAGGCAACATGGTTGCGTGCAGTCCGCCTACTACAGTAAGGATATCCGGATTGACCTCCTTGACTACCTGGCAGATTGTTGTAGAGTCATTGAATTCAGACGTAATTACTGTCACGCCGACCACATCTGGCTGATGTCGTTCAACCAGACCTTTGACCAACTCCCGCAGCGGTGCTGTAGCTGGATCGAGATCATACTCCCCTTTGGTATCAAACACCACCACATCATGGTCCTTTACTACCGAAGCAATTGTTAGCAAGCCCAGAGGGGGACCAATCAACTTCTTATGAATGAACCGTCTGGCAGCTTCAGGAGCATACTTCAGGATATTGTTTTCGGGAGAGCGGGGAGGATTTATCAGAAGGATCTTCACCAATTACGAATTACGAATTATGAATTACGAATTATGAATTACGAAGTGTTCAGAGAAAACAACA
>CAYUZX010000009.1:0-2896 GCA_964449285.1 uncultured Prolixibacteraceae bacterium | reverse complement strand
TCAGAGAAAACAACAGAAGACGAGCAACAACATGTGATTCGATATTCTGAATGAAATGTCAAAAGTACATAATTTTCGACGTTGTCTCTTTGCCCGATTTTGCTAATTTTGTTTCACCAACCTTTACCCTTCCAATGCCTGCAATTGAGTTCATTCGCCAGAAAATGCAAGAGTTGAAGTGCTGCGTGATTATTCCTACATACAATAATGCTGGCACCCTGGAGAATGTGATCCGTGGAGTGCAACGATATACCGAAGACATCATCGTAGTAAATGATGGGTCGACGGATCAGACAGAAGATATCCTGATGCAAGTTGGCAGTTGGCAGTTGGCAAACTCCGATACTTCTTCATCCCTTCATCCCCTCTTCTCTGCTTCGCCACTTCACCACGGCGCCACGGCGCCACGTCACCTAATTACCATCGAAAAAAACATTGGCAAAGGCTTCGCACTTCAGCAGGGGTTCAATTATGCACTTCAGCAAGGATACAGATATGCCCTTACGATAGATAGTGACGGGCAGCATTTTCCTGATGATATCCCGAAATTCATTGAAGTAATTGAGAAGCATCCTGATGTGATTGTGATTGGGGCCCGTGACATGGGGCAGGAGAATGTTCCGGGAACCAGCAGTTTTGGACATACGTTTTCGATTTTCTGGTTCAGAGTGGAGACTGGACAACAGATTCTGGATGTGCAATCTGGTTATCGGCTCTATCCCCTGGAAAAAATTAAGATGGTCCACCACTTTTACTCCAGGAAGTTTGAGTTTGAAGTAGAGGTGCTGGTGAGGCTTGCCTGGAGGGGTGTATCGATCCTTTCGGTTCCGGTACGGATCTGGTATGCACCAAAAGGAGAGCGGGTTTCACACTTTAGGAAAGGGCGCGATTTTGCACGAACAACCCTTCTCAATACCATCCTGGTTTTTGCAGCGCTTCTCTGGATCAGACCATTTCATTTTGCTAAAAGCCTGAGAAAAAAGAGTTTCAAAGAGATCATCAGGGAATACTTTATCAACAGTAGCGATTCGAACACAAAATTGGCATGGTCTGTCGTGTTAGGCATCTTTATCGGCATATCACCCTTCTGGGGCTATCAGATGATTGTTGCGGTCTCACTGGCTCACCTTTTCAGGCTGAATAAATTTGTAGCTCTTGTGACATCCAACATCAGCATCCCTCCTTTTATTCCCATTATAATATTTATCAGTTACCTGATTGGTGGGCACATAATGGGAGTTGAGACTTCACACCTGGAGTACTCTTCAGGTATTGATCTGCAATGGATCAAGCAAAACCTGATCCAGTACATCATCGGAAGTTTTGCTTTTGGCATTATCCTGGCACCCCTTTCTGGACTCACCACCTATATATTGCTAGTAATCTTCAGGAAAAAAGTACAGTTGAAAGAGATGAAAATGAACTAACTGATCTTGCGTTGAATGGCTGTTTTCTTTATCTATATCTACCATTTCTTTCGTAAACATCGCTGGGCTTTCTGGACGTTCCTGGCTGTTATTACTGGTTTTATCTGCATTTTCGCCTCCCGGATACAACTTGAAGAGGATATCTCCGGGATCACATCGAAAGGGGATAGCCTGAATCGGGATGAATATGTAATCAGGAATTTCAAATTCGCCGAGAAACTGATCATTCATATTCGTCAATCCAATACCGAAATCCCTCCCTCACCTGATGAACTGATTACCATTGCCAATCAACTTTGCGATAGCCTGACAGCAAGACTTGACTCCACCTATATTCAATCCATATTCCTGAAAACCAATGAGAGCCTGATGCCTCTGGCATTGAATCTAATTGATAATCATATCCCACTCTTTCTGGATGTAGCTGATTACGTTGGCCTGGATAGCCTTGGGGATGAAAGGATCCTTGAATCTATCCTCCGTAGAAACTACAAAATCCTGATCTCACCAGCCAGTATGGTGATGAAGCGGCGGTTTGTGGATGATCCACTGGGAATCTCCAATGTGGCGTTGAAAAAACTGCAGAGCCTCCAGGTAGATGACAACTATGTTCTTAGGGATGGTTATATCTTTTCTCAGGATGCCAGGCATCTGCTTTTCTTCATTACGCCAGCCAACGCGCCTAGTGAAACCAGTAAAAACGCACGTTTGATCAACACCCTCGATCACATGATTGATCAGGTTGTTTCGACACGTACGCAATCGGCCACTATGATTGATAATCCGATTGATGTTGATTACTTCGGCTCTATAGCAGTGGCTGTTGGGAATGCCAACCAGTTGAAGCACGATATCATCCTTAGTCTCTCTCTTGCCTTGATCGCAATTTTTCTCCTTATCGGATGGTACTTCCGGAATGCCTTAATCCCCCTACTTGGATTTATCCCTGCTTTTTTTGGCGGAGGGCTTGCACTGAGTATGCTCTATCTTGTGAAAGGCAATATCTCAGCTATCGCATTAGGAATTGGTTCTGTAATCCTTGGCCTTATCATTGATTATGCCCTGTACATGATCAACCACTACCGCAGGAAACAGAACGTGGAAGAGGTGATCAGGGATATGGCTCAGACTATCTTTTTCTGCGGCCTCACATCCATCGGTGCTTTCCTCTGTCTGATCTTTCTAAACTCAGCCGTATTGCATGATCTGGGATGGTTTGCCGCAATCAGCGTATTCGGTGCCGCACTCTTTGCCTTAGTTATCCTCCCCCAGTTCCTTGGAAGCTACCTTCTGCCGAACGAAAAAGAGAGAAACAGGGAAAATCTCATCGATCGCATCGGTGCCATCCGATTTGGGAAACAGGGATGGCTGATTGTTGTGTTGGCTTTTCTTGGGATAGTGAGTCTCTTTTATCTAAATAAGGTGACGTTCGAGACCGATATGAACAGCCTGAACTACATGTCAGATAA
>CAYUZX010000008.1:16716-68069 GCA_964449285.1 uncultured Prolixibacteraceae bacterium | reverse complement strand
AATCTTCACCGAATCATGCTCCCATTTTGCCTGAGCCCGCAACGCCGTACCATTCGGAATATAACCTGTATCCAACTTCAAACTGTCGAGATCAAGAAAGGCGTTGATGATATCGATCCGGAGTGAATCGCAAATCACACCGTCAAGAAAAGTTGTTTCATCCGAGGCACTGATTGTATCAAATGCGTTTTCAAGCGTGATCAAGGGATAGGATTCAAAAACAAGATAATGGTTGCCATATATATCAATCAATACTACCCGCACAAGGCTGGAATCGCTTAACAGGTTGATCCCACCCGACATTGAAAGTGAATATATTGGTTCTGATCCTGTAAAGGGGGTAATAATTGTGTCCGATGAGAAGGTTTGGTTGATTTGGATAACCTGGGCATTAAGATTACTTAAGCTTGAAAAGCAAATTGCTAAAGTGGTACAAAGTTTTAAAATATTTTTCATGGCATTTGTTTTTGGAGGGTTCGCATTTGGTAAATGATAAGGATGTTTTGTCCGGCTAAATATACCTTTCAAGTTGATCTCTGTCAATTGCGGAAATCCGTAAATTGCACCTGCGGAAATCCGCAGTATAAAACATCCACTCAAAATCTTATTCTACTGACTATCAATTATATTTTCAGAAAAAATGGCGTGCAAATTGCACGCCAGCCAAAATTGAAAAACGACGGATTTTACCAAAACCTGAGATAGGTGGAGCTCGGCAGGGCCAATCGAATTAATCGTAGATCTACAGATCCCTGTTATCTTGTATCACCATCTCCATTTCAGTTAGTTCCAACGCCACCAGGTTCCCGAAGCCGGTTCGCCCCTGGATGTAGGGGCCGTTATCGATGTCGATAAATTTGTAGAATTTGTTCTTGACCGCCAGGGTGATCAGTTCCATGCTAACAGGAACATGGCCGTGGATGATCCGGCGGTTGCCGATCTTCTCGGGGATGATCTCATAATCGCGGAACCATAACATCGCCTGCTTGTCCTCGTATGGATCATCTTTTTTAAAGTTCAAGCCGGCATGTACCAGTACGAAATCATCGAGTTCCACAAAGTATTGAAGGTTCCGCATCCATTCGATATAATCGGAAGGAACATCCTTCAGGTGACTGACATGAAAACTCTCCAGTGTAGCCTTGCCCCCGATCATATTCCATGCTTTGCGCTTCCGTTTGGCGAAATTGAACAGCCATGAGGTTCCTGAACTCGCCTCGGCGTCGTAAAGCTCTACCATGAAATCTTCGTGGTTTCCTTTAAGGGGAACAACAGAATATTCATCATTCTGTAATCCCCTGATGTAATCGATCACCCCTTTGGAATCGGGTCCGCGGTCGATGTAATCCCCCAGCAGGTAGATCTCATCGTACCTGGCCGGCCGGATCAACTCCTCTACCAAACACCGGAGCGTCTTCGCATAACCATGTACATCAGGGATTACCCACTGTTTCTTCATACGATTCATGTTTTCTCCCGCAGTTCCCTCCCCTCCAGGGGGAGGGTCAGGGAGGGGTCATGGACCTCCTTTGTCAGGGAGGGGTCATTTCTTCCTTGCCTGATTCGCCACCTCTTCCATTAGTTTCCGTATCACCTCGGGATCTCCCAGGAAATAGTCCTTCACGAGGTTCATCTCTTCATCAAACTCAAACACGTAAGGGATACCGGTGGGAAGGTTTAGCTGGGGTATATCTTCGTCGGAGATGTTTTTGAGGAACTTGACAATGCCCCGAAGGCTGTTGCCATGGGCGGCCACCACAACCTGCTTATGCTCTCTTAAACTCTCACTGATCTCCCCAAGCCAGTAAGGTACGATTCGCTCCACAGTATCCTTCAGAGCTTCGGTAGCAGGGATCTCCGACGGTTTCAGGTCGCGGTACCGTGGGTCAAACCGGGGGTGACGGGGATCATCTTCCGAAAGGGGAGGAGGCGGTATGTCGTAACTTCTTCGCCAGATATGCACCTGCTCTTCGCCGTACTGTTCAGCCATCTCAGCCTTGTTCAGCCCCTGCAGGGTACCGTAATGTTTTTCATTCAGGCGCCACGATTTATAAACAGGAATCCACATCAGGTCCATCTCATCCAGCACCAGATCCAGGGTACGGATAGCCCTTGTCAGGTAGGATGTATAGGCTACCTTGAAGTCAAAACCTGCCTCTTTCAAAGTCTTTCCAGCCTCTTTTGCTTCCCGGATGCCTCTTTCCGAAAGGTCTACGTCGGTCCATCCCGTAAACCGGTTCTCTTTATTCCACTGACTCTCACCGTGTCTGATTAAAACGAGTTTATGCATAGGTGTCGCGCTTGTTTAGGATGTCAAAAATAAGAAAATTGCGCAACTTATGCTATCTTTGCTCTCCTTCAAACCCGTCACCCATGAAGATTTACAATCGCCTCAACACCCTCATTGGCTGGGGTGTCTTCCTGATAGCAACGGTGGTTTACATCATCACCTCTGAACCTACAATGAGTTTCTGGGATTGTGGGGAATACATCGCGACCGCCTACAAACTTGAAGTGGGCCACCCTCCCGGAGCTCCGCTTTTCCAGATGCTGGGCCGGTTCTTCTCCCTTTTTGCCATGGGCGATGTCACCCTGGTAGCCCGGATGGTCAACACCATGTCGGCTCTCTCGAGCAGTTTCACCATACTCTTCCTATTCTGGTCAATAACAATGATCGCAAAAAAGATTAGTTTACGTAACGGGGAGGAGATGAGCGAAGGAAGGATGTTCGCAATCCTGGGCGCGGGATTGGTTGGGTCATTGGCCTTTACCTTCAGCGATTCATTCTGGTTTTCAGCGGTTGAAAGTGAAGTGTATGCTATGTCCTCTTTCTTTACAGCGATTGTTTTCTGGGCGATCCTGAAGTGGGAGGAGCATGCCGATGAAGGCCACGCCTATCGCTGGCTAATCCTGATCGCCTACCTGATGGGCCTCTCTATCGGGGTGCACCTGCTCAACCTTCTGGCGATTCCTGCCATCACATTGGTCTATTATTTCAAGAAGTACAAGAACCCCACCTGGAAAGGGATCGTTCTGGCATTCGGAGTGTCCATCGTCATCCTGGCTATGATAATGTACATCATCATCCCTGTGATCGTCAGACTTGCCGGCTGGTTTGAGTTCTTCTTTGTAAATACCCTCGGTTTCCCATTTAACGTGGGACCTGTCGTCTTTTTCCTTTTGTTGATTGGCCTTATTGTATGGGGACTGATATATACACGGCGAAAACTCAAACCAGTGCTCAATGCAATTGTGCTCTCACTCACCTTCATTTTTATCGGGTACTCTTCCTTCTTTTTGCTGGTAATCCGTAGCAATGCCGATCCACCCATTGATGAAAACAATCCGGAGAATGCGATGTACCTCCTCTCATACCTCAACAGGGAACAGTATGGTGACTGGCCGTTGCTGAAAGGGCAGTACTATAATGCGCCGGTTATCGATCGTCAGGATGGTACCCCGATCTATGCAAAGGATGAAAAAACCGGAAAATATATTATTGTCGATGAGCGGAAAGGGACGATCCCTGTCTATGACGAACGCTTTACAACAATCTTTCCCCGCATGTGGGCCAACATGGAACCGCGGTATGAGAATGAGTACAAACGATGGGCTCGGATCAAAGGAGTCCCGATGCAGGTTGCCGAAGGGGATCAGAAAAAAACGGTTGCTCGGCCTACTTTTGCAGAGAACCTTCGGTACTTCTGGGATTATCAGGTAATCCATATGTATTACCGCTATTTCATGTGGAATTTTTCCGGAAGGCAAAATGATGTCCAAGGATTGGGTAACAAAATCCATGGTAACTGGAAGAGCGGGATTCCGTTCATCGACCGGTGGCGGTTAGGTCCTCAGGATATGCCTGATAGTATGCGGAGCAATGCTGATAATAGCTTCTACTTCCTTCCACTGATTCTCGGACTGGTCGGCATCTGGTTTACCATCCGGAAAGATTATAAAAACGCTATCGTGATCGGACTCATTTTCCTGATGACAGGAGTGGCCATCGTCTTCTACCTGAACCAGTATGCCCCCCAGCCACGGGAGCGGGATTATGCCTATGCCGCTTCCTTCTATGCCTTTGCAATCTGGATCGGGCTGGGAGTGCTCGCCCTTTTCGAGTGGCTTTCAAAGCGATTGAGTCCAAAAATTACTGCCATCGTGGTTACGCTTCTCTCCCTTGCACTCGTTCCTGGTATCATGGCTCAGCAGGGCTGGAATGATCATGACCGTTCGGGGCGTACTTCAGCCCTGGCGATAGCTATCAACTACCTCAACTCGTGCGAACCCAATGCGATCCTGTTTGCCAATGGCGATAATGACACGTTCCCTCTCTGGTATGCGCAGGAAGTGGAAGGAATCCGTACTGATGTGCGCGTAGTGAACCTGAGTTTGCTGAACATGGAATGGTACATCGACCAGATGAAACGTAAAGCCTATGATTCAGACCCCGTGCCATTTTCACTGACAAGGGATAAGTACCGGACCGGAAATCGCGATGTGACCTACCTTATGGACGATCCAAGTCTGAAGGGGATGTATATCAACGTGAAAGATATCTTCGATGTGATCAAGCGCAATGAAGAGAGGCTGAAGATGAACACACAGGTAGGGAAGATTGACTATTTCCCCACCAAGAAGTTCATGGTTACCTACGATTCTGCAACGATGGTTAGCAACAGGCTGATCCCGGCATTGCTGGCAAACAGGATGGATACCATCCGCTGGACCATCAACCGGACTGCTATCGAGAAGAACAACCTGATGATCCTCGACCTTTTGGCAACCAACAACTGGAAACGGCCGGTCTATTTCGTGATGACGACCGGTCCGACTACCTACCTGGGCCTCGATCCCTGGTTTTTCATGGAGGGACTTACTTACCGGTTGCTTCCTGCCAAAGCGATTCCCTCGGCCGATGGCCAGGCCGGGGAGGTGAATACAGAGCTGATGTACGATCATGTGGTGAACAAGTTTGAATGGGGGAATATGGAAAAACCCGGGGTAAACATCGACGATAATAATTCCCGGATGATCATGAATCTCCGGAACCTGATGAGCCGCCTGGCATTGGCTCTAATTGACGAGGGGAAACTGGATTCGGCCAACGTGGTGATGGATCTCTCCCTTGAGAAGATGCCCGATTCAAAAGTGCCTTACGACTATTTTGTAATGCCACTGGCAAAAGGGTACTATGCAATGGGAGATACTGCGTCCGGAATGGAGATACTGGAACGGATCAGCCGATATAAGACAGAGGAGTTAGCCTATTATTTCAGCTTCCCTGATGCCGATCTCCCTGCACTCGATATGAGCATCCAGGAGGCATTATTTACAGTCAACAAACTTGCCGAAGCAGCCAGAGAGGTGGGCATGAACGAACTGGCTGAAGCATCCGAAGGCACATTGAATCAATATTACGACCTCTTCATGAAAAAAGTCTACCGTCCATGAGGAAAAGATGCATCAAACGGCCCTTTATATGCCGCTTTTTCAGCAGCGATCATCTCATCTGTGAAGTCACGACTACCGAAAAAGAGATCTACCTGACATTTGATGACGGCCCTATGCCCGAAATCACCCCGGCTATCCTCGATATCCTGAACGAGAGGAATGTGAAAGCCACCTTTTTTTGTCTGGGTGCCAATGTGGCTGGAAATCCCGACCTCTTCAAACGACTGAAAGGAGAGGGGCATGCCGTTGGCAACCACACCTACCACCACCTTCATGGATGGAAGAGTCCCCCGGCAGCTTATGTGGAAGACGTTACCCGCTGCGAACCCCTTTTTCAGACAAAGCTGTTTCGTCCCCCTTACGGGAAATTCACGCCATCGCAATACTTCCTGCTGCGAAATAATTACCTGTTTGTTCTGTGGAACGTGCTTACATATGATTACAACCGCCGGATCAAGCCGGAACAGTGTCTCGATATCGCAATCCAACATACCCATCCCGGTTCAATTGTCCTCTTCCACGACAACATCAAAGCAGCCGAAAATGTCCTCTTTGCCCTGCCCCGGTTCCTTGATCACTTTTTAGAGGAGGGATATAGGTTTAGGGAACTCACATCATCCCGTTATCCGAGAAGCTAAAGAAATCACGATCTGTCACAACGATATGATCCAATACAGATACCTCCAGCAATTTTCCGGCCTCTACGATCTTGTTGGTAATTCGGATATCTGATTCACTGGGCTTGGTGTTACCCGAGGGATGATTGTGCCCGAGGATGATCCCGGTGGCATGATAGTCCAGGGCAATCTTGAAGATCTTTTTCGGGTCGACAACTGTACCTGAAATGCCTCCTTCGCTGATACACTCCTTCCGGATGAGACGGTTCGCGCGATTCAACAGGAGGATCCAGAACTCCTCGTAGGGTTTATCCTGCATGACGGTCTTCAGGACAAAGAAGGCATCCTGGCTTTTTCGTACCAGCGATTTTCCGGGAGGAACTGATTCATTCCTGCGCCGTCCCAGTTCCAATGCGGCGGCAATGGCAATCGCCCGGGCCGGGCCAACACCGTGATTTTTTAGCAGGTCATGAACCGATAACCTCCCAAGCTCTGTCAGGTTGTCGTTGACCCCTTCCAGGATCCCTTTGGCAATTTCCACAGCCGACATTTCCTGGGTTCCTGATCCAATCAGGATAGCGATCAATTCAGCATCACTCAGTGCGTGTCTGCCTTTCAGCATCAGCTTCTCCCGCGGGCGGTCTTCCTCAGCCCACTGTTTGATGGTAACATGTTTTGAATACTTTTGCATCTTTTTTTCCGTTAATCAGGAAAGAGGGGAAAAGGTTATACATTTGCCCGGAAAAAACTTCATCATGGGGAAAATTGGCTATGTTTTCATCGAGCTGGAGGAGGTTGATTCAACTAACCTTTATACCGAAAGGATGCTCAGCAAAGGAGCTATTGATGAAGGGACCGTGATCATGGCCAGATTCCAGACTGCTGGAAAGGGACAGGGTGATAACTCCTGGGATAGTGAACCCGGACAAAACCTCACATGTTCGATTTTATTACATCCCCGGTTTCTTCAACCCAGTCGTCAATTTCTCCTCAACGAAGCGATATCCCTCGGCGTACTTGACTTTTTATCCGCTTATGTCGATGGAGCTGTCGTTAAGTGGCCAAACGACATCCTGATCGGATCGAAGAAAATTGGAGGTATCCTCATTGATCATATCGTGGAAGGGGAGTCCCTTGAAACCTCCATCGTTGGGATCGGACTCAATATCAACCAGACGAAGTTTGACCATCAGCTGACACAAGCCGCATCGCTATTCCAGATCATTCATCAGGAGCTGAAACTGAAAGAGGCACTGGTTATTCTTTGCAACACGCTGGAAGAGAGGTACTCACTATTGAGAATGAATGAAACAGAACAATTGGAATCCGATTTTTATAAAGCGTTACTGGGCTATAAGGAGGAGAAGACTTTTCTGGTCGATGACCGGGAGATTCCTGGGATTATCAAGGGCGTGGATGAATTCGGCCGACTGCTGGTGGAACATCCGGGAGGTGCTCTAAAGGCTTACTCCCACAAAGGAATCGAATACTTGATGGAGTGATGAGGAGATAATCAAGTTGGCAGTGGGCAGTTGGCAAAAAAACTTCGTACTTTTAACTTCGTACCTCAATTGTATCTTTTCCCAAACGTAAAACTCAGGTATAGAGTCAAAAACAAATTCTGCCTGGGATTATAGGCCATGATGGGGATGCCGATTGGTGAAATATCAAGGCAGGCGCCTACTTCCAGGGCTTTGGGTCGTTTGTTTTTATTCCCGAATTCGAATTCAAGTCCGCCCCGGGCGTAGAGGCCGGGATGTAATTTAAGCTCAAGGATACCGGCAAGCAGTGACGCACGGCCGAAGATGTCATCGGCGAAGTGATTTTCAGGGTCATACCGTTCCTCTTTAATTTCGTACTCATTCTGACTGATCGGATAGATTATATACAGGTACATTGGTTTTGCAAAGCCAATCGAAATCCCTCCCATCCAGAGAATGCTCAACTGAACACCTCCCCAGTAGGGTTTGCGGTTCAGGATGTATTGCTGGCCGGTGCCTGCACGGAGAAATGAGACGGAATTCACCTTTCCGTAGATATAGCTTTTCGAATCAGCATAATATGGATTGAGGACCCGGATCTCTTTGGCAGATTTATACGTTGAGTAGTCTGCTTCCCACATCCAGAGCCGAAGTGCAGTGCGGTTTTTCCCATACCTGAACTTCAGTCCCCATCCGTTGGTATGAATCAAAACTCCCAGGGCCCATTGTTTTTCAGTGAGGACATTGTCGGGAAGCAGATCGGGCTCAGGCTGGTACTGGGCTTGTGTTGAATACCCCAGGAAGCAATACGTGAGTACGAGAATCAAGATTAAATATGCCTGTACTCGTTTCATTCGCTGAAGAACTAGTGTATTGGCACAAAGGTAAAAATAAAAGTAGGGGCAATTCATGAATTGCCCCTACTTTTATGGAATAAATTGTACTTCGTTAATGTCGTTCTACCTGGTACCGGCTTCGTTCACCATATGCGGCACATCGCTGACCAGATGTGCATGAAGAGACAATCATGCCAACCACTATGACCGTTAACATCATAATGACGATTTTTTTCATATTTTTGATGGATAGACTCATATCAGGCAATTTGGATGCAAAATTAACCAATTCTATGTTACTGACAACTTATTTCAACAGTTATTGCGTAAAGTTATTAACTTCTATCCGTTTATAATTTAACCATGCAGAAAATTGATCCTCTCATCGAGGAGAGTTGGAAAGCTGTTCTCAGCCCGGTGTTTGACCAGCCCTATTTTGGAGCATTGAAGGAATTTCTGGTAGGGGAGAAAAAGCGATTCAGGGTTTTTCCTCCCGGCGCCCTAATCTTTAACGCATTCAATCATACACCATTCGAACAGGTGAAGGTGGTGATAATTGGTCAGGATCCCTATCATAGTTACGGGCAGGCTCACGGACTCTGTTTCTCTGTCCCGGAAGGGATACCTCTTCCTCCTTCTCTTATCAATATTTTCAAAGAGATTAAAGCTGATTTAGGAATCTTTCCTCAGGCTAATGGGAATCTTACGCGGTGGGCTGACCAGGGCGTCTTGTTATTGAACGCAACGCTTACTGTTCGTGAAAACCAGGCCGGATCGCATCAGGGAAAAGGGTGGGAGCAATTTACCGATGCCGCGATTCGGGCTATATCGGAAAAGCGGGAAGGAGTGATATTTCTTCTATGGGGAAATTTTGCTATCGCCAAACGGGAGCTAATTGACGTATCAAAACACTTCATCCTCACTGCTCCTCATCCATCCCCTTTGTCGGCATCCAGAGGGTTTTTCGGTTGCCGGCATTTTTCTCAGGTAAATGCTTTGCTCAAGCAGATGGGTAAAGAGGAGATCGACTGGAGCCTGGCCAACTGCCCACTGCCCACTGAATTAGACATATGAATAAAAGAATCCCATACATCATCCTCCTGCTGGCGCTTTTTTCCTGTAAAAAGAGCGATCCGCCTGCGTCTTCGTATCAGCCGACACCTTACCAGATCGAGATCCCATTCCGGTTTCCGACACAATTGAATATCCCTGAAGACAACCCGATGACTGTTGAAGGAGTTGAGCTGGGGAGGATGCTCTTTTATGACGGCCGGATTTCGGGCCGTACCCATCCCGATTCCATGATGACCTGCGCCACGTGCCATCTTCAATCCTGCTCCTTTGAATGTGGTATTGACCATCCCAGGTATACCGGAGGACATCCTTTCGGTGTTACAGGGATCCTTACTCCACATTATATGATGCCGATGATCAATTTGGTATGGACTCACTCAGGCTACCTCTGGAACGGGAGAGTCTATCCGGATAATCCGGCATCCGGCATCCGACATCTGGAAGACCTGGTATGGATGGGCATCGTGGCGCCACATGAGATGAACAGCGATACCAATTTGGCCAAAGCATTGATCCAAAGCATTCCGGGATATCCGGAACTATTTGAGAAAGCATTCGGAAGCTCGACTGTGACTACAAAAAACATGGGGAGGGCGATTGCCCAGTTTGTTCGCACCCTCATCAGTGCCGATTCCAGGTTTGACCGTTATCTCAGGGGTGAAGTTCAGCTGAACCAGAGTGAACTTCTGGGCTATGTCCTTTTTATGACAGAAGAGGGGGGCGATTGTTTCCATTGCCACGGAGGGGAAGGAAACCCGCTCTTCACGACCAACTTGTTTTACAACAATGGGAAGGATTCTGTTTTTACAGACCAAGGAGACAGGTACCAGGTTTCGGGGAACGTGGGAGATATCGGGGCATATAAAGCACCTACCCTTCGTAATCTGGCATTCACGGCGCCTTACATGCACGATGGAAGATTTAATACCATCGATGAGGTCATTGACTTTTACAGTTCAGGACTGGTTTGGTCGCCCTACGTCAATCCGCTGATGCACCACATCTCTACGAACGGGAATCAGCTGACCCCTACCGAGAAAGCCGACCTGAAGGCTTTTTTACTGACGCTGACCGATAGTTCCTTTGTGACCAATCCTGCATTTGGGATGCCCGATCTGCCCTGATCAATCGCAATACTGGCTGACCTTGATCAGGTTGGCCAGTTCAAATCCGTCCTCCTTTGCTTTTTGGAGCAATCCCAGGTAGACTTCATCAGAAATAAATTTCGTCCGGGCAAGCACCCACAAATACTTGTGGTTGGGAGAACCAACGAGCACATACTGATAATCGGGATCGAGATCGATGATCCAGTAATCTCCCGAAAAGGGCCAGAAGAACCTGACCTTCAGTTTGCCCGGTTGGGCAGGATCGGGAATCCAGGCAACGCCTTTGGCTTCGTCGGTTTTGGACGGATCGTAAACATCAACTCCGCGGTTGATCACAGTCACTCTGCCGTCGTCCCGTATCTCGTACGTGGCTGTGGTACATTTCAACCCACGTTCGAACGAGTTAGGCAGTCGGGCAATCTCATACCAGGTACCCATGTAGCGGTTCAGGTCGACTTCTTTGACCACCGTTACAGGCGTTTGAGCTGAGGTAGTTCTGAAAAGGCTTAGCATGATGGAAAGGATAATGAATCGGTTCATGAGAATTTGGATTGGTTGATGTTTGCAAAGCGGACGAGCGAACGAGTGGACAAGTGAACAAAAGAATGATTTCTGGTAGTTTGGCGCCATTTTGTAAAGATACGGAGGAATTAGTAATTTTACATATTGTAGTTTACATTTTATAGTTGAATTATCCCGTGATCTCTTTCCCCAACGCCAAAATAAACCTCGGACTGCAGGTTGTTGAAAAACGACCGGATGGCTTCCACAACATCGAAACGGTTTTCTATCCCATCAACCTCCGTGACGCGCTGGAGATCATACCATCCGATAAGGAAGGCATTGAATTTGATACTACCGGTACCCCAGTCCACGGCGATCCGGAATCGAACCTGGTGTTGAAAGCGGCAAGATTGATGACAGATGCCAGCCTCAAGATCCACCTTCACAAAGTTATCCCCATGGGAGCAGGACTCGGAGGAGGCTCATCGGACGCTGCATTTGCCCTTAAACTGTTGAATGACCTCTGGCAGTTGGAGTTTACGGATTCCCAGTTGCAGGATCTCGCCAGAAAGCTGGGCAGTGATTGTGCCTTTTTCATCGAAAACCGGCCGGTGTTTGCCTTCGGCCGGGGCGATCAGTTTGAATCAATCGATCTGGACCTCTCGGGATACCAGGTTGTGGTGTCGGTGCCTGATGTTCATGTCAGCACCCCGGAAGCTTATGCGATGGTCACTCCCCGGAAGCCCAAACGCTCTCTGAAAGAGATCATCCTGCTGCCCGTTGAAGAGTGGAAAGGGACTCTTATCAACGACTTCGAGAAACCAGTGATGGCAAAATATCCTGTCATCCGTGAGATCAAAGAGGAGCTTTACAACCAGGGAGCTCTCTATGCAGCCATGAGTGGCAGCGGGGCAGCGGTATTCGGCTTATTCAGTCCACAGTTGGCAGTTGGCAGTTGGCAGTTTGCCAACTGTGGAACTATCTCGGTGTTTTCCACAGCATGAAAGCGGCAACAACAGTGAAGAAGATGTTTGGTAACCACACGGCTAACATCGGGGTGAGGTTCCCAAAGATACTGAAGACTGCTGATATTTGCATAAAGAGAATATACATAAAAGTCAGGGAGAGTCCTAACCCGAGGTGATACCCTATCCCTCCTCTCACTTTCCTGGAGGAGACAGCCACGCCGATCAGGGTGAGGATGATCGTAGCAAAGGGGTGGGCAATACGTTCGTACTGTTTGACCTGGTAGTGGATCACATCGGGATCGCCGCGAAGGAGCTTTTTCCCGATCACCTCCTTGAGTTTCATATATCCCAAGACCTTGATCTCCTCCACATCCTCAACGAAATCCCCGGGTTTGATTGGCAACAGTGTATCCATCTGGACGCCTTTGGTGATCGACTCCTCAAGGCCGTTGATCTCTCTGGTATAGTAGTTATCAATTTTCCATTTCTCAGTAACTGAGTCAAACGAGATTTTATCTCCTTTGAGTTTGTACTTTAGGATCTGGCCTTCAAACTCCTCAAGGGAAAACTTCCAGCCTGTGTTGTTCTTTAGGTTGAAGTTTTCCATGTAAATGAAGATACCTGGACTGATCTGCTTATGAACGTTCATATCGCTGTATCTCCGCGGATCCCGGATATATTTGTTTTCGAACTCAAACATCGTCTGGTTGGTGCGGGGAATGATGAAATTGGCCAGCAGGAAAGAGAGAAGCCCGAGAATCACGGCGGAAACCAGAAATGGAACCAGCATCCGCCAGAAACTGATTCCGCTGCTGAGAATGGCGATGATCTCACTCCGGGAGGCCATCCGGGAAGTAAAAAAGATGACGGCGATGAAAGTTAGGAGATAGCTGAAGAGGTTGATGAAATAGGGGATGAAATTCAGGTAGTAATCGATGATGATAGCTCCGAAAGGTGCGTCGTTTTTCAGGAAATCATCGATCTTTTCCGAGATGTCGAAGACAATAACAATGAAGATCAGCAGCAGGAGGGTAAAGAAAAATGTACCCAGGAACTTCTTGATGATATAGATGTCGATCTTTTTCACTGGTCAGAGTCGTTGCATCAGTTGAACTACCATTTTCTCTTTCCAACTCCTGAAAGTACCCTCCCTGATCTGCTTGCGTGATTCCCGCATAAGCCACATGTAGAAGCCGAGGTTGTGCGTTGTGGCAATCATGGCTGCCAGCATCTCTTTGGAGATGAAAAGGTGCCGGAGGAATGCTCTGGAATACTCATGGTCAGCAAAGGTCTCGCCTTCCGGATCCAGCGGAGAGAAGTCATCCATCCACTTTTTATTTTTGATGTTGATGATTCCCTGGCGTGTAAAAAGCATCCCGTTTCTCCCGTTCCGGGTTGGGATCACGCAATCGAACATGTCGACACCAAGGGCGATGTTCTCCAGGATATTTGCGGGAGTTCCCACGCCCATTAGGTACCTGGGTTTATTGGCAGGTAAGATGTTCGTTACAGCCTCTGTCATCTCATACATTACCGGTGCCGGTTCACCCACGGATAAGCCGCCGATGGCATTCCCTTCTGCATTGCAGGAAGCGATAAACTCGGCAGATTGCACACGCAGGTCTTTGTAAACACTCCCCTGAACAATGGGAAAGAGGCTCTGGGAATAACCATACCGACAGGCCGTTGCTTCGAATTGGGTGATGCATCGCTTTAGCCACCGATGGGTCCGGGTCATCGATTTGGCCGCATAGTCGTATTCACAGGGGTAGGGTGTGCATTCGTCAAAAGCCATGATGATATCGGCGCCAAGAGTTCGCTGGATATCGATTACCGACTCGGGAGTGAAGGTGTGTTTTGACCCATCGATGTGTGACTGAAAGACGACTCCGTCCTCTTTAAATTTCCTGATGTTGGCTAATGAATAGACCTGGTAGCCACCACTATCGGTCAAAACAGGTTTACTCCAGCCATTAAACCGGTGGATTCCACCAGCTGCTGAGACGATATCCGCACCCGGTCGTAAATAAAGATGGTAGGTGTTGGAGAGCATGATCTGGGCCTGAATATCATCTCGTAGCTGGCTCATGTGGAGTGCTTTGACAGATCCTGCAGTCCCCACCGGCATAAAAAAGGGTGATTCAATGGTCCCGTGATCGGTCTTCAGCAAACCGGCCCGGGCTGAAGTTCCGGGATCTGTATGGGTGATGGTGAAGGTCATGAATTGCGAAAGATCTTCTCTCTAAATGCTCCGAAAGCACAGATATTAATGGTTATCGCAATTTTTCGACAAAGGTAGGTTTTATTTTAGGATATTGAATAAATTTGCTGTTTCCACCTGTTAAATCTTGTTAAATGCCAGATGCTTTCGTTAACCCAAACCCCGTTCTCTTCTCCCTGTGTATCCTCTATGGATTTTGTTTTCTGGTGCAGATGGTATTCTTCTGGGCAATATTCTTCAGATTAGGGACAACGGGACAAAGGCACAAGGAAACAAAAAGCCACGCCCCCCGACCCTCAACCCTCGATCCTCAACCAAGTGGCGTTTCCATCGTAATCTGTGCCCACAACGAGTATCATCATTTGATCAAGAACCTGCCATTAATTCTTGAACAGGATTATCCGTTGTATGAAGTCGTGGTTGTGGATCATGCCTCCGACGATGATACTTCCTCCCTCTTGTCGGAGTTGGCCGAGCGTCACAAACACCTGAAAGTTGTCTCTATCCAGAGGGACCTCAACTTTTTCACAGGAAAGAAATTCCCACTCTCCATTGGGATCAAATCAGCAAGGCATGAGATCATCCTTCTCACTGATGCCGATTGTCGTCCAGCCGGCAGCCAGTGGGTGAGGCTGATGCAGGAAGCTTTTACGGATGATAAAGAGATCATCCTTGGCTTTGGGCCTTATGAGAAACGTAAAGGGCTCCTGAACACGCTGATCCGTTTCGAGACCGTACAGGTGGCTATCCAATATCTCTCCTTCGCGATGGCCGGAATCCCATATATGGGCGTGGGGCGGAACCTGGCCTATAGGAAGAACCTCTTCTATCAACAGAAAGGATTTATCTCTCACTACAGGATTAGCAGCGGTGATGACGACCTGTTCATCAACCGGGTAGCACGAAAGAAAAATACCGGAGTACAGCGAAACCCGGGAGCTTTTACCTATTCCGAACCGAAAGAATCAGTTGGGAAGTGGTTTACCCAGAAGAGGCGTCATATGACAACAGGATCCCATTACCGCTTTTTGCATAAATTTCTGCTTGGCTTGTATAGTGCAACGCAACTGGTCTTCTGGGTGCTGTTGGCATTACTTCTTGCCTGGAAGTTCGCATGGATATTTGTTTTAAGTGTACTTTTGCTGGAGTTGGTAAGCCAGTATGTAGTTGTTGGCCGGTGTATGAAGAGACTTCAGGAAAAGCAGCTGATAGCCTGGATCCCGCTGCTGGAATGGATGACTATCCTCCTTCAGGTCATACTCATCGGAACGAACTTCATGGTCAAACCCCGTAAATGGAAGTAGCATCTCATCTCACCGAAAAGGCACAACGCGATTACAGGTTGGTCAAGAAAGCCCTGGAAAACGGGGATCAAAAAGCGTATGCTGAGTTGCTGAATAACTACCGCGATTCCCTCTATTTCCTTCTTCTGAAGATGACAAACAACCCTACGGATGCTGAAGATCTTACGATCGAAGCATTCGGCAAGGCTTTCAGGAAGCTGAACCAATACTCCCCCGATTATGCTTTCAGCACCTGGCTCTTCAAGATTGCCGCAAATAATTGTATCGACTTCCTGCGAAAATCCAAGCGTATCGTCTTTGCAGATAATCCAGGTGATCATGACAACGACAGGGATGATTACCCCACCAACATGGCTGCCACTACACTTGATCCGGAAGAGAAGGTGATCGAAAAGCAGAAGATCAAACTGATGCGTGAGGTGGTGGAGAAGCTGAAGCCCCACTATCGTAATCTGATCGAATTACGGTACTTCAAAGAGTGGTCGTACGAAGAGATTGCCACTGAACTCGACCTTCCGCTGGGAACGGTTAAAGCCCAACTCTTCCGCTCCAGGGAATTCCTCTACCAGATCCTCAAGCATTCGGAGGAGAAGATATAAGTAGGGACATAGGGAGGTATGAGAGTATGAGAGATAATCTTAACATTCTACTGCCAACTATAGTACCACGATTTTTCTCAGATAAGTACCATCTCCTGAAAGGAACCGGATAAAATAGAACCCTCTCGCTCTCCCTTCAAAGTTGAGCGTGATGGATCGCATGTTACTGGCGTCTCTTTCGTGAAGTAATTTTCCTGATTCATCCACAACCTGGATAATCATGTTATCAAAGGATGTTAAAAACGTGATCCGAAGAAGATCCTTTACGGGATTGGGAGCCACCGCGATCATACTTTCCATGTTCTTTTCCCGAATCGCTGAGATGTTGTTATTCGCCGTGATGAGCCAGAGCTCAGGATCCAGTAGCACAGAATCAACCTTGAAAGGAATGGTTAAGTTGAACACTTCTCCTGAAAAGGTATGGTCCAGTCGGATAATCGTGTCTTGTGTCAGGTTTTTTAGTTGGATGGGCAGTGGTAACTCAAAAAATGGCACTGATGGGTGTGATTGTGTTTGGCCGATTATCATGGATACCATATCTCCCAATTGGGTCCAGTTGATCTGATAGGAGGGGAAGCCCTGCCCGGTATACCAGTCATCGAAATACCATGTCAAATCCTGACCGGCTGATGCTTCCAGGTGTGCCTTTAAGTCAGATGTATGGGCAAATCCATAGGCAAGAGCCGGATCATATAAATAATTATTGGTTGCCGGGAAGAAGGCGGAATCTCCGATAACCCATCTCAACTGATGCAGGATCATGGCTCCTTTGGCATAGCTGAGCCTCGAATCGAAAATGCGGCTAACACTGGTGGTGTCGTCACACCATACAGAACCATCCGGCTGGCTGGTCACAAAGGTGATCCGGCTGCGTTTGAACTGCATCCACCATACTCCGTTAAACATATGTTCGTAAGTAAGTCCCGAAAGATAGGTGGCAAATCCTTCATTCAGCCAGATATCTTCCCAGCTGGCACAGGTAACCATATCGCCAAACCACATATGGGCCAGCTCGTGTGCTATCAGCTCATGGCCGAAGGAGCCCAGGAAGGTGAAGGTCTGGTGCTCCATCCCTCCATTCCAGTTAAACTGGCAATGGCCGTATTTCTCACTGGCAAACGGGTAAAGCCCGAACAGGGTGTCGTACAATTGCATGATTGGAATGACGCCGGGGGTTTGCGAAGCAGCCATGGCGGAATCTTCCGGGTAGACGTAGTTAAGTACCTCCACGTTGCTGGTTTCGAAAGGGACCCAATCGGAATAGGCGGTATAGTTGGTAACAGCCAGGCAAACCAGGTAAGTGGCAATCGGATAGCGGTGTTTCCAGTGACATGTAACCGTATTGCCACTGATTGTTTCTGATATCAGGATGCCGTTACTGGCAGCTCTGTTGCCTGATGGGTGGGTGACAATGATATCCAGTGAGTCGGCTTTATCAGTGAGGCTGTTTTTACAGGGCCACCAGTCGCTCGCCCCATAAGGTTCAGAAAGCGTCCACATGACTGGCACGTCGTCATGCATCCCGGTGTTGAACGACCCGAAGCCGGTGCTGGGAGGAATGCCATGATAGAAAACCGAGGCTGAATCGAGGGTTTGAATCCCGATAACGGCTGGCAGTGGGATGGTCAGCATCTCACCTGCATGGTTAAAAGGAATGGCAAGGGAGTGGTATATCACCGAATCGACAATCAGGGAATCGCTGAGGTTGAACCGGAGGGTGTCAAAGCCAGCCGAAATTGGAACGAACCAGGTGGTCACCTCTCCCTGGATATAGCGCTGAGCCGGATCTGCTTCCCAGATACACCGATGGTATCGGATATCGTAATCGGTGATGAGGTTTTGAGTTGGGAAATTAAATTTCCCCATGTTTGCCTTCATCTCCATTGCTGCAATCTCCTTAGACTGATCTGTAGGAGGAATCTGTTGCGCTGAAGCCAGGAATGTGGCACACCAGATTACGATGGATAGATTGATTTTAATCCACGATTTTTTCATTTCCAGCCTTTCTCTAAATAATCTCCACTCAAAGTTACGATTTCTATTCAAATCAATCATTATTATGGCAACCCATGTCAATTCTTTCTTATTTTTACTTCAAATCCCATATCATGAAAACAAGATCCTGGTTTGTCGCTGGTGGTGCATCCGTCCTGGTTGCAGCCATCGTTGTTGTCTTTGTGTTGTACCCATGGAAACAGTCCAGAACAACATCTTTTACCCCCGATCAGATCAGTCAGGCTTATCAACAATATGTCCAGGCATTTACCTCCGGCGTAATTTCCAGCAGGTCGACTATCCTGGTTGTCTTTGCTGATGATGTAGTTGACTCAGCTCTTTTTGCCAGTCTTGATCCGAAGAAACTCTTCAAGTTTAAACCTGATATCATCGGCGAAACCTTTCGCGTTAATAACCGCACAGTTGAATTCAGACCCAGCAATGTCCTCCCCTCCGGTGAATTCTTCCAGGCTAAGCTGCAACTCTCCACCCTGTTCGAATTGCCGGATTCCATGAGCGTATTCGAATTTGGATTCAACGTCATGAAACAGGAGTTCGAAGTAGAAGTGTTGAACCATAAGGCCTACAACAATAAGGACCTGGCTCTTGAGCGCCTGTTTGGAACCTTACGCACCTCCGACTTTGCCTCGGAGGAGGCCGTGGAGGGAGTTGTAGGAGTCACTCAGAATGGCCTTGAACTTCCGGTCACCTGGACTCACGAAGATGGCGGGAAAATTCACTACTTCAGAGCCGATTCAATTATCAGGGCCACCTCGGCAGGAGAGGTGATGGTATGTTGGAACGGTGAACCAATAGGAGCTGACCAGCATGGCGAAGAGCGGGTTGTTATTCCCGCGCTGGATCAGTTCATTTTTTTGAAAGCCAGGATGTTGCAAGATCCGGAACAATATATAATCATCCAGTTCTCCGATCCACTTGACCCAAAACAGAATTTGCGTGGGTTGTTCAGCGTTGGCGGAGTTCGTGACCTCCGCTATGCTGTTGAAGACAACGAATTGAAGATCTACCCTCAAGAGCTTCGTGGCGATTCGGTCCAGCTGGTGATAGAAGCTGCAGTGCGGAACCTGTCAGGCAAAACACTTGGTTCGCGGATAACAGATTCCTCCTTGCAAACCCATGCCGGTAACGGAGTTGTTACACGCCTGCCGGTGGTGGTCACCATGCCTGCGGTTCGATTCCTGGGTGATGGCGTAATCATGCCTGGCTCATCCGGACTTCTTTTCCCCTTCGAAGCGGTCAACCTGAAAGCCGTCGACATCATGGTGATCAGGATCTTCGAAAAAAATATCCTGCAATTTCTCCAGGTGAATGACCTGAATGGCAGCAACGAACTCTACCGGGTAAGCCGTGTAGTGCTGAAGAAGAGGATCCCACTTGCCAATGTGCTCGATTACGGCTCCTGGAACCGTTTTTCCATCGACCTGAACGATTTGATCAAGGCCGAACCAGGTGCGATCTACAATATCCAGCTCAGTTTCCGGAAGGATTACTCCACCTATCCATGCGGACAAACCAACGCCATCAGGGATGAACCCATTCTGATGATGGCCTATGATCCCGATTCTATCAACGATCGTAACTGGAGCTATTACAGCAATTACACCTACTACAATTATGAGGATTATGACTGGCAGGATCGCGACAACCCCTGCAAGCCTACCTATTACATGAATAAATCGATCTCCCGGAATGTTTTTGCTTCCAACCTCGGAGTAATCGCCAAGATGGGTAGCGGAAACAGATGCCATGTCTATATTACAAACCTCCTTACGGCACAACCTGTTCCGGATGCGAAAATAGAAATATTTAACTACCAGCAACTTAAGCTTGGAGAAGTTCGTTCCAATAGTGAAGGAATTGCGGTGATCAATCTTTCCCGGCAGCCTTTTTTTATCGTGGTTTCTCAGGGGAAGGAAACGGGTTATCTCAGACTTACCGATGGAGGGGTCCTCTCTCTCAGCATGTTTGATGTAGGAGGAGAGGTAGTTCAGCACGGCATCAAGGGATTTCTTTATGGCGAACGTGGCATCTGGCGCCCAGGCGATTCACTGTTCCTCACGTTTATCCTTGATGATCCAACGGGCACATTGCCAAGAGACCACCCGGTGAATTTCTCATTCTACAATCCGCGCGGACAGCTGATGAAATCCCTCGTGAAATCACCCACCCTGGGTAATTTCTATACCTTCCAGGTGGCTACAGCGACGGATGCACCTACAGGAAACTGGATGGCGAAAGTGAAGGTTGGAGGAGCCGAATTCAAGAAGTTGCTTAAGATAGAGACGGTAAAACCAAACAGGCTGAAGATCTTACTGGATGTGCCTGGTAACAAGTTGGTTGCCGGCAGCATTCCCGACCTCACCATGAAGGTGAATTGGCTCACCGGCCCCATCGCTGCAAACCTGAATGCTACCGTGAACCTTACGCTGACTAAAAGCTCTTCAACGTTCACAAAATTTCCCGGTTATATCTTTGATTTTCCCTTCTCCGGGTTCAGCTCTGAAAATACAACCATCTTCACCGGCAGGTTGAATGAGCAGGGAGAGGCGAAATTCATCCCCGGGATCCATCTTTCGGCATCCGCCCCGGGCGTACTTAAGGCCAACTTTGAGACCATGGTTTTTGAAGAGGGAGGCGGCTTCAGTGTCGACAGATTTTCAGTGCCCTATTTCCCCTACGCTTCCTTTGCCGGCGTTAGTGTGCCCCAACCTCCAAAAAGATCCTATGCCCTGGTTGCCGGTAAAGCATATGACATCTCTCTGATCAACATTACCGCCGAAGAGGCTATAGTTCCTTCAAACAAGCTTAAGGTAGAGGTCTTCAAACTTGACTGGAGATGGTGGTGGGATGATACAGAATCGGGATACTCGGCGAGTTTTATTGCCAACCAGAGCCATAATTTGAAGGCCACACAAATTGTCCAGACCAGCGATGGCAGAGCCTCATATCGGTTCATTACTAACCGCGAAGAGTGGGGGCGATACCTGATTAAGGTCACGGATATGACTTCGGGACATTCGGCCGGGAAGGTCATCTATGTAGATTGGGAAGGCTATTTCCGGATGCCTGGTGGGGAAAAGCAGGCTGCAACCATGCTCATATTTACCTCCGACAAGCCGAAATATAGGGTTGGGGATAAAGTAAAACTGAGCATTCCTTCCTCTGCAGGCGGCAGGGTACTTGTCACCTTGGAGAATGGTTCAAAGGTGCTTCGTTCAATATGGGCTCCTTCAACAAAGGGCCAAACTGATATCACCTTTGAGGTAACCAATGAGATGGCTCCTAACATCTATGCGTTTGTCACGTTGCTTCAACCTCATTCGCAAACAGTTAACGATCTGCCGATCCGGCTTTACGGTGTCCTGCCTATCCTGGTTGAAAATTCAGGGACACACCTGAAGCCCGAGATTGAGATGAAGGAGGTGCTGGTGCCCGGCACCGATGCTACCATTTCCGTGAAGGAGGCATCAGGGAGGTCCATGACCTACACCCTTGCCGTTGTGGACCAGGGGTTGCTCGACCTTACACGGTTCAAAACACCTGATGCCTGGAATGCATTTTACTGCCGGGAGGCGCTGGGAGTGAAAAGTTGGGATCTTTTTGATCAGGTGATGGGAGCCTATTCCGGAGAGCTGCAGCGGATATTGAGTATAGGTGGCGACGAGGAGGCTGCGCTGCAGGGAAGCCTGAAGGCAAACCGGTTTGTGCCGATGGTACGTTTTCTCGGAGTTTTTCAGTTGAAGAAGGGGCAAACCAGGGCACATACCTTCCGGATGCCCGACTATATAGGAGCAGTGCGGGTGATGGTAGTCGCCGGAGAGGGAGAATCTTTTGGCTCGGCCGAAAAATCGGCCTTTGTCCGCAAACCCCTGATGGTACTGGGGACTCTCCCGAGGGTTCTGGGTCCTGGGGAAACCGTGAAACTTCCGGTGACGGTCTTTGCTATGGAGCAAAAAGTGAAGGAGGTGGAGGTCTCTATCAAGCCCAATGCGTTTTTTATCGTTGTTGGGAAGGCAAGTCAGCAGATTACATTCACAACTCCTGGTGAGCAGGTAGCCATGTTCGAGTTGCAGGTGAAACCGCAGGTTGGGGTTGGAACGGTTGAGATCGAAGCCACAGGCGGAGGGGAGAGATCCTCCCAGACCATTGAAATCGACATCCGCAATCCAAATCCACCGATAAGTTTCGTGATCAGCAAAGCGATCTCCCCGGGCGATACCTGGAGCGCACCCTTCAAACCCATCGGGATGGCCGGAACAAACTCCGGATCCGTGGAGCTCTCCACTATTCCCCCGATGAACCTGGAGAAATGGATGAACTATCTCATACATTATCCCTATGGTTGCATCGAACAAACTGTCTCCGCAGCGTTTCCCCAGCTCTATCTGAATACAATGATGGATCTGTCGGCCGAACGAAAGCAGGAAATTGAAACCAACACCCGGGAAGCTATCAAACGGTTAAACTCTTTCCAGGTTCCGGGAGGCGGTTTCTCCATGTGGCCCGGAAGTGTGTATCCAAGCGACTGGGGAACCAATTATGCCGGCCATTTCCTGATCGAAGCTGAAAAACAGGGCTATGCTGTTTCCGGAAACCTGTTTGGGAACTGGAAAGCATTTCAACGCCGAAAAGCAGCCACATGGGAAGCCAACCTGAGTTACTCCAACAACGATCTGATCCAAGCCTACCGCTTGTTTACACTTGCCCTGGCGGGAGATCCCGACCTTGGTGCGATGAACAGGTTACGGGAATGGAACGACCTCTCAAACACCGCCCGCTGGTACCTGGCGGGAGCATACCAGAAAGCCGGGAAGCCTGAAGTGGCAATGGCTCTCATCGAGCGGGCTTCCCACGATGTAAATCCCTATAATGAGCTCTCCGGAACCTTCGGTTCTACGCTTCGGGATCAGGCGATCATTGCGGAGGTGTTGTGCCTGATGAATATGCGCACCAAAGCGACACCCCTGGTGCAGGAAATCGCCGGAAAACTCGCCGGAAACGGATGGTATAGTACCCAAACCACCGCTTATGCCCTTATGGCTATCGCCGAGTATGCCGGAAATCATGACGAGAGCGGGGTGACCGCCAGTTACCGGTTTGGACGTGACAAGATGCAGTATATTACCTCATCCAAGAGTCTTGCGCTTATCGGTATTCCTGAACGTAATACATCTCCCCCGGGATCGGTGGAGGTAAAGAACACCGGAAAGGGCGTCCTTTTTGTCCAACTGATTCTGAACGGGATCCCTCCACCCGGACTGGAAACGGCAGCATCCAACGACCTGAAAATCTCTGTGAAATGGATGGACCTGAAGGAGAGACCGATTGATCCGAAACAGCTTCCCCAGGGGATGACATTCATGGTTGAGGTGACTATAACAAATCCAGGCCTTCGTGGCAACTACGAACAACTTGCCCTGGCGCAGATCTTCCCCTCCGGATGGGAGATTATCAATGCCAGGATGAGTGCCATGGCGAAGGCCGGGGAGACAACCTCCCAGTTCGACTACCAATACATCGGCGACGACCGGGTGAACACCTTCTTTTCGCTCAACGCGGGAAAGAGTAAACGGTTCCGTATCATGCTCAACACCACCTATCTTGGACGCTTTTACCTTCCGTCTACCAGCTGCGAAACGATGTACAACCATACCATCTATGCCAGGGATGCCGGGGAGTGGGTTGAAGTAGTGAGGTAGCGAAATAGCGAAACAGTGAAAAATAACCTGCCACCTGCCACCTGCCACCTGCCAACTGTCAGGCGTTGGTTGATCGGGCTGTCACCGGTTTTTCTTTTCGCGATCCTCCTTTTCTGGTGGTTTTTGTTACCGGATCCACTATTTCACGACTCGACATCAACCGTGTTAACTGATCGGGCCGGCAATTTGTTAGGCGCCCGGATCGCTTCGGATCAACAGTGGCGTTTTCCCGGGAACGACCAGGTGCCGGAGAAATTTAGTAAGGCGATCACCACATACGAGGACCGTTGGTTTTATTTCCATCCGGGCATCAATCCGTTTGCATTGATCCGTGCCCTGAAGATGAATATTGAGCAGGGAGAGGTTGTCAGCGGCGGGAGTACCATTTCGATGCAGGTGATCAGGCTTGCCCGAAAAAACAGGCCGCGCACTTATCCGGAGAAATTGCTGGAGATTCTATTGGCTCTCAGGTTGGAAGTTGGCTATTCCAAGGATGAGATCCTGGGGCTTTATGCATCCCATGCCCCGTTTGGTGGAAATGTGGTTGGCCTGGAAGCTGCATCATGGCGCTATTTTGGGGTCAAACCCGAAAACCTATCCTGGGGTGAATCCGCTACCCTGGCTGTACTACCAAACAGTCCGGGACTGATCTACCCTGGTCGAAATCCTGCCAGACTTTGGGAGAAGCGTAACCATCTGCTCGACCTTCTGGAGCAACACGGCGAAATCGACAAGCAGACCTGCTCCCTGGCAAAAGATGAAGATCTTCCCGGGATGCCGCTTCCCCTGCCTCAACTGGCTCCACATCTGTTGGTGCGCTCAATACTTGAAGGGCATAAAGGAGAGAAGATTCACAGTACCCTCGATTATACTCTCCAGCAAACGGTAGCAGAAATCCTGAGTCGGCATGCCCTATATCATCAGGCGAATGAGATCTTCAATGCAGCTGCGCTGGTGATGTCGGCAAATACAGGGGAAGTGCGGGCTTACATCGGGAATATTCCCGGAGATGGAACCGGCAGGCATGGCAATGCTGTTGATATCATTCCGGCAAACCGCAGTACCGGAAGCCTGCTGAAACCTTTTCTCTTTGCTGCTATGCTCAACGATGGACTGCTATTGCCAACAACACTTGTCCCCGACATTCCAACGCAGATGGGTGGTTTTGTTCCTGAGAATTACAACCGAACCTACGACGGAGCCGTTCCTGCAAAACGGGCGTTGGCACGCTCCCTCAACATACCGGCAGTGAAGATGTTGCAGGCATATGGATATGAACAGTTTTACGGACTTCTACGTAACATCGGGATGATCTCTCTGTCAAAACCGGCCGGTCATTACGGCCTGGCGATGATCCTGGGGGCAGCCGAATCTTCACTGTGGGAGATGACTGGCATTTACGCCTCTATGGCACGAACACTAAACCACTACCTGATGGATCGTTCGGGTTATGCCAGGCAGGATTTTCATCCACCACGGTATATGTCCCGGGAG
This sequence comes from uncultured Prolixibacteraceae bacterium, assembly GCA_964449285.1. Taxonomy (GTDB): domain Bacteria; phylum Bacteroidota; class Bacteroidia; order Bacteroidales; family FEN-979; genus QYOJ01. Next base: position 42,696 of record CAYUZX010000008.1, on the reverse strand, counting down.
AGTGGGGATCGTGACGAGGATAGAGACGCCAACCGGGTGGGTGAAGTCAATTTTCCTCCTCCCCTTGACGTGACGTCCTGGTTTGATGCGGGCACCATCTGGCTTACCTTTGAGGCGATGGTGGAAGTTGCTCGTCCAGAAACTGAGATGCAGTGGCAACAATTCTCATCTTCTAGCAGAATAGCCTGGAAGACAGGAACCAGTTTCGGAAACAGGGATGCCTGGGCCATTGGCATTACGCCGGAATATGTAGTCGGGGTATGGGTTGGCAATGCGACAGGGGAGGGCAGACCCGGACTTACCGGTTTGGGAATGGCTGCACCGATCCTCTTTGAGATCTTTGATGCCTTGCCGGAAAGTGGATGGTTCGCCATACCCGGATCGGAGCTCGATTCCTTGGTTGTTTGCAGGTACAGTGGTTACCGTGCCTCCTCTCTTTGTGAGTTAACAGACACGATCCTGGCTCCGAAACGAGGTGCAGAAACAGGCTCATGTCCCTTTCATCACCTGGTCCACCTGGATCCATCCTGCAGTTTTCAGGTCAATTCGAGCTGTATCTCTCCCGATCAGATTATCCACAAATCGTGGTTTCTCCTCCCTCCTGTTCAGGAATATTATTTCAGCCGGAAAAATCCATTCTACAAAATCCTTCCATCATGGTTTCCCGGATGTGAATCATCATCCACAACCAACCCGATCGGGATGATCTATCCGAAAAACAACAGCCACATCTACATCCCTGTCGAGCTGGACGGAACCCCAGGAGCAGCCATCTTCAGGGCAGCGCACCACAATTCTGAAGGGATCCTCTACTGGCATCTCGACGAGACCTATCTTGGAAGCACAACCGTCCTCAACCAGTTGGAACTCGCCCCCACCCCCGGCTGGCATACCCTCACACTGGTCAACCAGCAAGGTGAGATGCTAACCATCCGGTTCGAGGTGATGGGGAAGGGAGATGTTGGAAGGTAGGAAGGATGAGCAATTCCGTTATCTTTGTATGATGAGCTTTTCTATCGACAAACAAACCCTGGAGGATCTGGAGCTCTTCTCCCGATCCAAAAATCAGCCATCCGTTTTTCGATTTTTTACGGATGTCAGAACCCATGGCGGGAAGTTGGCATTGCTGGGCATGATGCAATCTCCCTCAAACGATGCTGATTTTCTAAGGAAACGGGTCGAACTCATCCGGTTTGTACACAATCGCCATCTCACCCTGCCATTCATTCCGGGGGAGGTGGATCATCTCGAAAGCTATTACCTCCCGCTTCACACTCCACCGTTGCATGATAATTTAATTGACGCAGCGGTAGATTGGTTCTGGAGTTTAGTTAAACCTAATAATAACTATTACCTTGCATTCAGGGGTGTCCATTTTGTCAGAAACCTGGTTCAAATTCTCCATGATTTTTGTCATGAAATTGAACCTGGTTTCCCCGGTTACTTTCTCAACCTGAAACACGATATTGAAGGACTCCTTCACCAGAAAGTGTTCCGGCAACTAGCTGGGTATAAGCGAAGATTGATCTCATTTCGTCAGATCAACCATTTTGATTACCTCCTCAGAAGCAAAGGAAAAGAGGAGATAAGAAAACTTCTGGATTATGTCTATCAGATTGATGCGATTGAATCGGTTGCCCGAACAGCCACGAACCGGCACCTTGCTTTTCCTGAATTCTTCGCGGGCGATACGACCGAACTGGAAATAGACCAACTCTTCCATCCTTTTCTTGAAAAACCTGTTCTCAACGATATCAGGATCGGGAAAGAAGAAAACATGTGTTTCATAACAGGACCCAACATGGCCGGGAAGTCAACCTTCCTGAAGGCCGTTGGTCTTTGCATCTACCTGGCACATATTGGATTCCCTGTCCCGGCGCGGATGGTAGTTATCTTTGATGAGTTATTTCGGGGAACAAACGTAAAAGATGCGTTCGAAGGATCAGTAGAGATCATCAACGCTTTGACTGCAATACCCGATTCTCTCTTTTTTATCTCTACCCATCTGATCGAAGTAGCCGATAAGATCACAAATCCAGTGAGTGTCTTATTCAGATATCTGGACATTAAGATGGAAGAGGACCAACCCCTTTATTCTTATCAGATAAAAGAAGGTATCTCCAATGAACGGCTGGGATTGTTGATTTTAAAACGGGAAAAGATACTCGAACTGCTAAAACCCAAATAAGGACGATTCATGGTAATCCCTGATTGAGGAATTATTTTTTTCCGATGATCAGAAATACGGAGTATTCCTGTTTTCCCTGTTCTCCTCTATCTTTGACAACAGTGGTAGCAGTCACATCATGTACATCCGAGAATCCTGCTTGACGGAGAAGCCCTTTGAGGTGTTCGCGATCGAACCCACGATGCTGCACCCCGGTATTGTCTTCATGGAAAGATCCGTCTTCTATATCGAGATCTGCGAAAGCCAGATGTCCTCCCGGAAGAAGCGCCTGGTAACATTGCCGGAACACTTCTTCAGGCTGGTTTAAGTGATGCAGTGTCATGCTGCTTATTATCAGGCAAAATTTTCCATCCAGAGGATCTCCTTTCGTGATATCCATATGCCTGGTAAATACGTTTGTCAATTTCTGATCGGTGGTTTTTTGTTGCAGGACCTCAAGCATCATAAGTGAACTATCAATGCCCGTAATGCTTTTCACCAGCGATTGAATTCTGAGGGTAACGAGGCCGGTCCCGCAGCCGATATCCAGGACATCCATATCCATTGTTGGATTGACTTCACGGATAATGGAATCTGCTACATCATGTGCAAGGTTGATCCTTCGGGTGGTCTCGTCCCAGGTGGAAGCCCGGGAGTCAAAAGCATTCTCCTGTTGTTTGTTTTTCATCTGCTTTTCAGTTCATTATTTATCTTTGCAAAGATATAATGATAGCGTTGATCCATACTGCTCAAAACAGGCTGTCATATTAAAAATGTACCTTTATTATCAGAAAAAACAATTTCCATATGACTTTTAAGGACGAAATTCTCCAGGGTATCCCGGATATTCTTCCGGAGTCCCGGCCCTATGATTCGGACGCAAACCATGCTCCTGCCCGGAAAGATATTTTATCACCTGAAGAGAAGATGCTGGCGTTGAAAAATGCATTGCGTTATTTCGATAAAAAGCACCATGGTGTTCTGGCTCCCGAGTTTGCCGGGGAGCTGAAAAAATACGGTCGGATATACATGTACCGTTTTCGTCCGGAATATGAGATGTTCGCCCGTCCGATTACAGCGTATCCACATCAAACGATCCGGGCGGCCGCTATCATGCTGATGATCCAGAACAACCTCGATCCGTCAGTGGCTCAGCATCCTCATGAGCTGATCACCTACGGTGGAAACGGAGCCGTATTCCAAAACTGGGCTCAGTATCTGCTCACAATGAAGTACCTGGCGGAGATGAATGATAAGCAGACACTGGTGATGTACTCAGGCCATCCGATGGGATTGTTCCCTTCGCACAAAGAAGCGCCACGGGTAGTGGTCACCAATGGCATGATGATCCCACACTACTCTAGCCAGGACGACTGGGAGAAATACAACGCGCTTGGCGTTACCCAATATGGTCAGATGACGGCAGGATCCTACATGTACATCGGACCACAGGGGATTGTTCACGGAACTACGATAACGGTGTTGAATGCTGCAAGGAAAGTCACCTCCGACGGGATTGCCGGAAAAGTATTTATCACTTCGGGCCTCGGGGGGATGTCGGGTGCTCAAGCGAAGGCTACTGTCATTGCAGGAGGGATTGCAGTAATTGCCGAGATCAACCCGAAGGCAGTGCAGAAACGATTTGAACAGGGATGGGTTGATGAAGTTTTCACCGATCTCGACAAACTGATCCACAGGATGATCTCTGCTCAGTGTGGCCGGGATGCGATCTCTCTTGCTTACCAGGGAAACGTGGTGGACCTCTGGGAGAAATTTGCGGAGGCGGAACTCCAGGTGGAGCTTGGTTCTGATCAGACTTCATTGCACAATCCCTGGGCTGGTGGCTACTACCCCGCCGGATTAACCTTCGAAGAGTCGAATGAGATGATGGTGAAAGATCCGGTAAAGTTTAAGGATGAAGTGCAGAAATCACTGAGGCGCCAAATCATAGCCATTAAGAAGATGACGGACAATGGCATGTACTTCTGGGATTATGGAAACGCCTTCCTGCTGGAAGCTTCCCGTGCCGGGGCAGATATTGTTAACCCTGATGGCACGTTCATCTATCCATCCTATGTCCAGGATATCATGGGACCGCTCTTCTTTGATTTTGGATTCGGGCCTTTCCGGTGGGTGTGCACTTCAGGCGATCCGGAAGACCTCCGAGTGTCTGACGACCTAGCGGCCACAGTGCTTGAAGAGATTGCTGCACATGCTCCCAAAGAGATCGAGATGCAGATGCGCGATAATATCCACTGGATCCGTGAAGCCGGGAAGAACAAACTTGTAGTGGGTTCCCAGGCACGTATCCTCTATGCCGATTGTGAAGGGCGTACCAAAATCGCCGCCGCCTTCAATCAGGCGATCAGGGATGGAAGGATATCTGCTCCTATCGTGCTGGGGCGCGATCATCACGATGTTTCCGGGACCGATTCACCGTATCGTGAAACATCAAATATCTATGATGGCTCTTCCTTTACGGCCGACATGGCCATCCAGAATGTTATTGGCGACAGTTTCCGCGGAGCTACCTGGGTTTCTATCCACAACGGAGGTGGCGTTGGTTGGGGCGAAGTGATCAATGGCGGCTTCGGGATGCTCCTCGACGGCTCGGATGATGCGGACCGGCGATTGCGGACAATGCTGCACTGGGATGTGAATAACGGCATTGCACGCCGCGCATGGGCACGGAACGATGAAGCGGTATTTGCCATCAAACGTGCCATGGCAGAGGAATCCGGATTGAAAGTTACTTTGCCGAACAGTGTGGAGGAGGGGCTGGTTGAGGGGTTGTTCTGATGCCTGATGCCGGATGCCGGATAAGGTTACCAGTTCGCTGAAACCAGTTCCTGATCCATCCCAGGATTTCCAAAGATGTTCTCAATTTTCACCAGGCCGTAGTTGTAGGTGATCCAATAGTACACGGCAAAATCGGTCGTATCGCCCGGTGGATGCATCTTTCCCTCTTTCATCACTTTCACACTGTTAAAACTGCCTGCAGGAACCGTGACAGGGTCGTCAAGTTTTAGCACCGTGACGATAATCGTATCCTGGGAATCGATCCAGGTATATTTCGTTCCTACTATGGCATCCGTGCGCAGGTTGGTTTGAACATCCAGGGGATTCAGTTTATACACCGAACCCCACTCCTCCGCATTGCAGAACATATATGCTGTATAACTGGGCGTAGCCCAGGCACATGTGCCCTTCTGGTAAAATAGCTCATAGATGCCATTTCCCAGATCTTTTGTCACTTCTACGTTGTAATCACACGAGCCTTTGAGGTTTGTGATTCGGTAAACCCAATGATGTCCTACCTGTGCCAGGGTGAATGAGGTCTCTGAAGGAGGTATGTTATTATTGTCATCTTTCTTGTTACAGCCTGGATTGATCATGAGGATGATTACAAACAAAAGGATCATCGATATTAATCTCTTTCTCATTTTATTCCTATTTTAATTAAAAATTCTTGAAGATTAGCTCTTCAAGGTGAACATCATATGGTTGGTTGGGTAGGATCGCTTCATATTTGATAAAGCCAATGGCAAAGGTCCCCCATGCATATCCTTCGCTATAGGACCCAAATTGAGTAGTTTTTTTCAATGTTTTATAACAACTGTATGTTGTTCCTTCTATAACAACTGGATCATTCAGGGATAATACTGTAACTGTAACTGTATCTTCGCCATATATGGTTTGATAGATGTCTCCCACCTGAGCATCTGAACGGATATTCAGAATCCGGCTATCCAACGAGGCACTCATCATATCGCACCACATTGCCGGTGATACATACCACCAGAATTGGTTTTGCCCCGAGCCCCAACCGCAATCGTTGGACATAGTGCCCGCGAAGACCCCATTCCCCAGATCCTCTGTGAGGTGGAAATTCAACATGCACTGGCTTTCATCGAATCCTGTAACACGGTACTGCCACTCACGACCAGTCTGGGCGAATGTGATGTACCTGGAGTCGTCGGGAGTGGAGCTTGTTTTAACAATGTCGCCGGTGACAGTTCCCAGTTCACCGCCTCCATTCCCACAGAAGGTCCCCGACAGGTTGACGTTGATCGCATTTCCGGTTAATGTCAGGGTTCCTGCCACATTAAAATTTTTACAATCTTCATTTTCAGGGGTACTGCAGACCAATGCAACGTTAAATACTCCGTTGGCAAAATTAACCTGGCGCAGCCGGGTAATATCGGGATCTCCCTGAATTGCCAGGAATCCGGTAAGTACATTGTCACTAAATCTGACGGAAAGGGTTGCCTGTTTAGTAAAGGTTTGGTTGCCTGTAAATGTAATGGTTCCCTGCCAGGTCCCAACATACTGGTCTTTTGTAGCGGTGTTGTCGTCGGTCTTTTTTTTGCATCCGATGGAGGCCACGATCATAGACAATACAATCGTAACCAGTAAAATACTGATTTTTTTCATGATTACGGCTTTTTAGGAACGTTGTTGCTATATCACGGAAATAGAACCGTGGTGAGAACCTGACTCTGGATGTTTGATGAGTCTGAAGGCTCTGAATAGTCCATTTTAATGAAGCCGTACTGTTTGCTGAGATAGATGGTGCCCTTGGTAGTGATGTCGCCGGATGAGTGTATCCGTGACTCAATAGAATATTTTCCACATGTATACGACCCGGTGGTAACATTGACAAGTACATCACCGTCGGTAAGTGTGAGATATGTTGTATCAGTGCCGTTAATAAAGCGGTAGGTCTTATCAACCACGGCATCCAGGTAGTAAGAGTATAGAATGTCAGTTGAAGAGGTTCCAGCCATCACCGACAACCGGAATGGCTCAACCTGCCAGTTAAATTGCCGTTGTGCAAGAGGCCATCCACAGTTGTTGGTCTCTGTAACAGTAAATAGATAAGGAGCGGGTTCCGCTCCGATCGTTTGTTGAACCTCACAGCTAATCCCATTGTAAAGCTGTGTTTCATAGCTCCAGGCTCGTCCGGTTTTAGCAAAGCTGAAGTAGGCGGAAGGATCCATATCCGGATTGACAAGGATCAGCGATCCTTCATAGGTTACGAATTGTTTGCCCAGGGGGCCGCATTCGTTGCCGGCAATCCGGATGATCATCACGTTGTCTTCCTGCAGGTAGACATATCCGCCAAGGTCCCAGTTACTGCATTGGGGATTTGTTGAATCACTGAGAAGCAGATTGAAATAGAGGATTCCGTGCTGAAACATAAATCCTTCGAGGAAGTTGATCTGGCCCAGCTCAAAGATGCCGTTAAGCAGATCACCCGAGGTGTTGTCGAAAAAGCTCACATCCCCGTTTTTCTCAATCCGGGTGTTATTTTTAAAGGTGGTGATTCTACCTCTCCACGTCCCCTTCAACTGGTTGAGCGCAACGGCAGAACTATCGAAGGCTGTATCTTTTTTACAGGCCTGTTCGGGAAGAATCAATAGAACAAGGAGCAGGGAAATGAGAATCGTTGGAATAACGTTGTAAAATACTGTATAACCTGCTGGATTTTCTCGATGAACCATAGTTCGATAGTTTGGCTGTTTGGAGATTAAGGCATAAATTTACAGCAATTTAGCCCAATTTGCAATCACATCGTATTACTTAAACCTTAAATTCATGAAAAAGTTGCATATTATACTCACTGTTTTCGCACTTTTTTCTATCATTGCCTGCAAGCAACAGATCAAAGTGACTTATCCCGAAACAGCAAAAGTCGATACCGTTAATGACTATTTTGGCACCCAGGTAGCCGATCCTTATCGTTGGCTGGAAAACGATACCTCGGCTGAAACCGAGGCTTGGGTCATAGCAGAGAATGCAGTGACCGATGCCTACCTTGCCCAGATCCCATACAGGGAGAAGGTTCGCGAGCGACTGGAAAAGATATGGGATTATCCGAAATACGGAGTTCCATTTCAGGAGGAGAATTACTTCTTCTTTTTCAAGAATGATGGTCTTCAGAATCAATCGGTCCTCTATATTAAAAACGGTATTGACGGAGAACCTGAAGTTCTGCTCGACCCCAATACATTTAGTGAAGATGGCACCATTGCGCTAGCAGGTCTTTCGGTATCCCGTGATGCGAAATACCTGGCCTACAGTCTCGCAACCAGCGGCTCGGACTGGAACGAAATCCATGTAATGGAGATCGAGGGGAAGAAAGAGCTCAAGGATATACTGAACTGGGTGAAATTCTCGGGGATGTCCTGGGAAAAAGATGGCTTCTACTACAGCCGGTATGATGAACCCGTGAAGGGACTGGAGTACTCCAATAAAAATGAGTACCATAAAGTCTTTTACCATAAAGTGGGTACGCCACAGGCTGAGGATATCCTGATCTTCCAGGATTTAAAATATCCGCTTAGGAATTATGGTGCCTCTGTGACAGAAGACGAGCATTTCCTGATCTTATACCAGAGTGAATCAACGAGTGGCAATGCCATGTATTTCAAGGATCTCACAAAGAAGAACAGTACGTTTCAACCCCTTGTGACCGGGTTTGAAAACGACTATTCCGTTGTGGACAATCTCGGTGATCAGTTGCTGGTGGTCACCAATTATGAGGCACCGAAAAAGATGTTGGTTCTGATGGACCCAAACCATCCTGAATCCGATAACTGGAAGTTGCTGATCCCTGAGCAGGATAATGTACTTGGGTCGATCGACCTGGTGGGAGATAAGATCGTTGCCGAATACATGTACAAGGCTGCCAGCAAGGCAATGCTCTTTGATTATGATGGAATTCAAACAGGGGAGATTGAACTTCCTACGGTTGGAACGCTAGCCGGTTTCAGTGGTAAGAAGGGTGAAAATGTGGCATTTTATGGTTTTACTTCATATACTTTTCCCACAACTATATTCAAGTATGATGTAGCTGCTAACCATTCTGAAGTATATATCAAGCCGGAGCTCGATTTTGATCCGGAAAAATATGAGGTGAAGCAGGTTGAATACCACAGTAAGGATGGCACCCTCATCACCATGTTCATTGTTCATCAGAAGGGTTTGGAGATGAATGGCAACAACCCGACCCTGCTATACGGCTACGGAGGCTTCAACATCAGCATGACTCCGGGATTCAGTATCACACGTCTGGCTTTCATCGAACAGGGTGGCGTGTATGCAGTTCCCAACCTGCGTGGTGGAGGCGAATATGGTGAAGCGTGGCACAAAGCAGGAACCCTGGAACAGAAGCAGAATGTGTTTGACGACTTCATTGCTGCGGCTGAATACCTGATTGAAGAGAAGTACACTTCATCAGAAAAACTGGCTATCATGGGAGGTTCCAACGGAGGCTTGTTGGTTGGTGCATGCATGACCCAGCGTCCCGAACTTTTCAAGGTTGCGATTCCTGCCGTGGGCGTAATGGATATGTTACGTTATCATAAGTTCACCATCGGCTGGGCATGGGCAACAGATTACGGTACGAGTGAAACCGAAGAAGGATTCAACTACCTTATCAAATACTCCCCGATCCACAATATCAAAGATGGGGTGAGCTATCCGGCTACCCTGGTTACTACTGCCGATCATGATGACCGGGTAGTCCCGGCCCACTCCTTTAAATTCATCGCCCGTTTGCAGGCTGCTGATGCCGGCCCGAATCCGGTTCTGGTGCGCATTGAGACCAAAGCGGGCCATGGTGGCGGCAAACCGACATCCAAGGTAATTGAAGAGTATGGCGATATCTGGTCGTTCATGTTCTGGAACCTGGGGATGACGCCGAAATTTTAATACCCCTCACCCAACCTTTTCCCATCTCGTTTTGTCATTAATTATATGGTAAGGGCGACCGGACCGATCGCCCCTACATGTTTTTTCATTTTTTTTATTAACAACATATAACCTTTTGTGGGTAAACCGGATTAATGTCCGGAGGCAAATCGTATGGGACCCTATTCAGATGCAAAAATCATTGATGGGATTATCAACAAGCGACCTGAAGTAATCCATTTTATGTACAAGGATTATTTTCCGCTGATTCTGGCGTTAATTGAAAAAAATTCTGGCACCCTGCAGGATGCACAGGACATTTTTCAGGAAGGTCAGATAGCACTTTTCCTGAGGTGCCGCAACCAGGAACTGGTACTGAATTGTGCCTTGCGGAGCTATTTTTATTCCATCTGCCGGAATCTCTGGTTGCAACGACTTGAGAAGAAGTACAGACTTGTGTATCAGCCTGATCTTCTGGTTAATGAGAGCGAAGCGAAATATATTTCGAAAGAAAGCATTACGACGGAACAGAAACTTAGGCGCCATCGGATCTACTGGAAGCATTTCAACGAACTTCCGGAAGATTGCCAGAAGGTGTTTCTGATGTATTTCGACAAGGTCCCGTTCAAAAAAGTAGCAGAAAAGCTTAAATTCACAGATGAGAACTATGTGAAAGTGAGGAAATATCTCTGTAAGAAACTATTGGTAAAACGTATTAAAGAAGATCCTGAATTTCTAAATTGTGTCGATCATGAATAATCACGAAGATATATATACGTGGGTCTCCCGTTACAACGAAGGAGACCTCAAAGGGGAGGAGTTGAAGAAATTTCTTCAGATGCTCGCATCTGATCCGGAGATCAGGTCAGAAACAGAACTTGACAGGGAACTGACGGAGTTTTTACAAGATAGAGACCTACTTGAGTTTCTCAAGATCCTGGATCAGGCCAGAAGCAAAAAAAGAAGGGGGTTGGGCCTAAATTGCCTGCTTGTCGCGGCCATGCTTATTATCCTGATGGCTTTGAGCGGCTTATGGATCTATTTGAATCCGTTAAGGACAGGACATCCAATGATGAATAACGGATTAGCTGTTACGTCAGATTCACAAAAATCTTACTCGCAAAACCGGGATCCGTTATTTCTTCGGAAGACACTGGGATTTCCTGCAATCCAATTCAGGGAAAACATAAAGAACCCCGATCTTCTTGCGGCCAATTTCGAGCCATTGACGTATTTGGAAGGGATGGTGGGTGTTGTTACCCGGGCGAGCCATTTTTGTTTACTGTCACCCGGAACAATAGCCACACTGGCTCCCGGTGATACCCTTCGATTCAATTGGAAAGAGACTGGAGGAAACCATGTCTCGTTCGAGGTGTTGAACAACCATGGTGAATGTATTATCAGCCAGGAAGACATTTCAGGAGCATCCCTGACTCTCCTTACGTACTCATGGCAGGAGGGACTCTACTATTGGAAAATCATCAACCGGGATAACTTGGTGAGTGTTGGAAAAATCATCATCAGACGATGAAAGGAAAACAAGGTCCCAGAAAGCGCCTGGCATTGATCTTCCTATGGCTGTGTGCCGTTCAGGCAGGAACCGCGCAGCCTTATCCCCAGGTAGATTCTGCAACAATATCCGATGAATGGTTCAATCAGGGAAACAGCCACTTGATCAACAGAGAGTGGTCCCCTGCAATCCAGGCTTTCAGAAATGCCCTTCAATATGCTGGGGATGAAGTTCAGCAGGCATCGATCCATCAAAATCTCGGCTCCCTCCATTTTCTGTTGGCCGACTACCAGAAAGCAACCATTCACTTTGAATATGCACTTCAACTGCTTAATAGGGTGGCATCCGGACAGTCCCGCATAGCAGATATTTGCCTCAATCTGGGGTTTACGTGGCTGGAGATAGGGGCTCCTGACAAAGCTGAGCGCTGGTTTAAAATGGCTGGTATGCGCAATATTCAAGATCGAGGACAGTGGAGTTTACGGCTTGCTCTTGGGACCGGAAATGTATTGTTTTCAAAAGGATCTTATCACGAAGCCAAATCAATTTATACTCATGCCCTGGCAGGTTGTGATTTGACCATGCCGGTTACGGAGGAGGAGATATGGCTCAGAAAAAACCTGGCATGGAGCTTTCAAACCCTCGGGCAGCTTGATTCAGCCAGACAGACCCTTGATCAGGCACTTGACAGGATAAGACTGACCGGTAAAAAGAAGAATTATACTATCCTTGAAATCCAGTTGCAAAAAAGTCTTCTGATGACATCTTCCAACGAGTTCCGGGAAGCCCTTCAGCTTCTCGATGATGCAATGAGTCAGATAGACCGGGAGGCTAATCTCCTGATTGACACAGGTAACGCATCCAGGCAATTAAAGACTATGGATGTGTTGAAGTACAGGGTTTTATATGAAAAGATACAAGCACAGTGGAGGCTATTAAACCTTAAGATAGCAGATCCCATCGCAATACACCGGCTTTACGAAGATGTAAGAAATACCTTGGCGCTTGGGGAAGAACTGGCAAGCAACAGAAGGTTGAAGGATCTTATCTTCATGCAACCTGTAATTCAGCGTTCCCTGGCCGGAATTGCCCTGGAGCTGATTTTGAAGATGGATGGAGATATTGTACGGCAAACGGATGATGTGGTTAGTATTACAGAAGGACTGGTATGGTTTGAAGAACAGTGCTATAATGGTAACGACGTTGCAATTGGCATCCTCCCCGATTCACTCAGGGCAAGCTTCATTGGTCTGAAGCAGCAACTTTTCAGATTACATAAGCAACGGTTTCTTGAAGAACCGCAAATCTTGATGCCTCTACCGCAATTGGCTGGAGAGGGAGTTGCCCTTCTGAAAAATTTATTCTCCTATGACAACCTATGGTTGAGGGAGCATGAAGACAATCACACTGACTTTTCAACAATTCATTTACGGTTACACCAGGATGAAGCGGTGATAGAATATCTCGTTTTCGACACGACACTCTTTACTATCTTATTTACAGCTGATACTGCAATCCTTCTTAAACAACATACCGGACACGATTTCATAAGCAATGTAAAAGGCTTTATCAAAGCATTAAAGGTTCTTGACCCGTTGGCATTTATCCATTATAGTACCAGCTTATATCATCTCCTTATTGCTCCTGTTGAAGGACAGATTAAAAACAAGTTTTTTCTCCGGATTATCCCCGACCGTCAACTCCTGGCACTCCCTTTTGACGCATTGATGATTAGGAACAGGGAGCAACCAGGATTCTCAGGGGATTATCTGATTAATCGCCATGAAACAACCTGTTACACTTCGATATATGCCTGGATCAACGGGCTAATGAATTTATCTGATACGGTTGGATCCCGGACCTATACATACGATTTTGGAGCCTGTGCACCAGAATTTTCCGGATTAGAAGCAGCTTCAATCCCACATGCGACACGTGAAGTAGAGAATATAGCCAGGTTATTCAGATCGGAGAGCAAAAAAATCAGAACGTTGTCAGGAAAAGGAATCAGTATTGATACACTGTTAGCATTGGGAGAACAATCACGGATTTTTCACATGGCAACGCATGGTTACAGAGACCCGGGACATCCGGAATTTTCGGGGTGGATGTTACCGGGCGACCCCTCACCCTCACCACATACGACTAATCCGGAAACCAGGCTTGAGATTGGAGCGCTTCAATCCTTTCAGATGGAGAGCGACCTGGTCGTTTTAAGTTCCTGTGCGATAGGAGCTGAACAGGGAAATACATGGTATCGAATGACCGGTTTCCCGACGAATTTCTTCCGTGCCGGAGTAAATCACGTATTATTCTCATTATGGGATGTCTCCGATAAACATACGGATGACTTTATGTCCTCATTTTATCGAAACTATCTTGATGGAAAGAGTTATGGTACAGCGCTTCGGGCTGCCAAACTACAGATGCTCTCCAATCCCGAAACAGCCTTTCCCACTATTTGGGCGGTGTTTGTACTTTGGTCGGACTAACCCCTCTCCGGCCCTCCCCTGAAAGGGCGGGGGTAAGCCCCCTTTAGGGGATTTGGGGGTCTTTGACCGCAATCGTCTCAATCTCAATCAACGCTCCCTTTGGTAACCCTAATGCGGCAAAGGCTGCCCGGGCCGGCCGGTTAACAGCATAATAGCGGTTGTAGACCTCATTCATATCAGCGAAATGATCCATTGTAGTGAGGAGAACGGTTGATTTTACTACATGATCGTAGGTGTAACCGGCAGCTTCCAGGATAGCTCCGATGTTCTTTAAAACCAGGTTGGCCTGGGCTTTGATATCGCCATCAATCAATTGCCCGATGGCGGGATCAATAGCAATCTGACCAGAGATGTAAAGGGTGCCGTTGATCTCCGTTGCCTGACTGTAAGGCCCGATCGCCTCCGGCGCTTTATTGGTTTCTATGATTCGTTTCATAAAAGGTTGATTAAGAGTTTCTGGTTTTGGAAGAGCCGCAATAAATTGAGAGCCGCAATAAATTGCGGCTGTACAGTCAATTCGTCATTCGTCCCTCGTTATTCTTATTGATAGTCCCTGAAGTCTTTTTTCTTATTCAGTTTCAAGTCTTGCAGCACGCTGGCTTTTACATTGATAGAGAAGTTCCATTGCTGTTGAGCCCCCTTTGGGACCCAGCCAAATGACATCTCCCAGCAGTGCAGGTCCCGATAGATATTGATAGAAGTATACCCTAACTCACTATTGGTGAAATCCCATCCTGTTGTCAGTGTGATTTTCCACTTGGGGGTGATGTTGAGCTGTCCGTTAAAACTCAGGGCTTGAATAATCTTTGGAACCCGTTTTTGCTGCTCGTTATCCCAGGTTGCAGCATACCGGAAATTGTAGTTAAAACTAAAACTCCATGGGATGTCGAAATCAATGTAGTAATCATAATACCTCTCCAGATCATCCCGCTCCTGTTCAGTCCCTTTCGTCGCCTCTTTCTTTTTCCCGACTTTATCGGATGACAAACTATAGCTCAAGCCAATATCCCATGTTGTATTATCCAGCCGTAATAACCTGTGGTTCACTTTCCATTCAGATGCATTGGTGCGTCTTCCCAGTGAGTCAAGCGCATATGGATCCCAACGGCTCGAATACTGTATGTTCAGCCCTTTGAAGATGGAGGTCCTCCCCGACATGGTGATCGGAGACCAGTTGAGGGAGTCTTTCGAAATATCATAGGAGGCTGAAATCACGAAGTTATCGATCAGCACGATTTTTTTTGTTCCGGTAACGGTATCTTTCCGGTTTCGGATTTTCATCTCCAGGTTATTGCTGAGGCTAAACGTGACAAGCCCTGCCTGGCTGGCCGGTGGCCCGCCATACAAGCTTCCCTGAAATATAGAGTATTTCCCTGGAACGGCGTTGGTATCGTTCTCCACCTCTTTGTAGTAGCCCCACCAAGGAGATCCGAAGTTGGGTGTATAGCTGAAGGTTACAGCCGGGGTTAACACATGCCGGATCGCATTAATGGGACCACCTTTGAACTGAAACATCCCATAGATCCTGGTATTGACGGAGGAGGAGAAGTTGAAATCGAAGGCATTTTTAAAACTATAAATCGTATCGGTCTTATAATAACCAGGATATGTAGTATCAGCCGTTACGATGGAATCAACATACGATTTTTTGATGTAGCTGAAATACATCTTATCGCGGATACTCAGGCTGTTGGTAAAATTGATGTATTTAAAAATCCGCCATGTCCCTGAGATCGGAATATTGTGCCGGATGCCGTTTTGCATGTCCTTGTACCACCCTGGTTGGAAAAGTGCGGAGTCGTATGTGTTGTAACGGTTTTCGAGATCTAGGTTATACTTCAATCCGATCTGCTCGTACCATTTGAGCTTTCCGGCCCGAACTTTTTTCCGGAAGGGATAAAATTGATTGACAGAGAAAGAGATCTGAGGAAAACCAAAATTGATCTCTTTGGTGATTGTGTTCTGGCTATGGTTGAAGTTCAGATTGAGATAATATTTGCCACCGAAACTAGTCGAATAGTTGATACTTGACTGAAATGTGTTTGAGAGATAGGCTTCAGTGGTTGATGAAGGATTGTATTTATTGAACGTGTTGCTTACGATATTGACATTCGCAGAAAAATTGCTGTTTGGTCGGGCTTTCCTGTCCTGGTTGTGCACCCATCGGAATTCAAAATCTTCGCGTCGCTGATAATCGGGGGAGCTCTGGAATCCAATCTTGTTGATGGCATAACCGAGTTTCAGTATTCCGTTGTATTTATAGCGCTTTACATAGTTAAATGTGGGTTTCAATGCCCAGCTTCCACGGGAGTATATATCACCAAGGACCTTCAGGTCCATATACTGGTTTATAGCCCAGTAATACCCTCCGTTTTCCAGGAAGAACCCCCTGTTAGCCGACTCACCATATGAAGGAAGGACGATCCCCGATCGCTGGCCTGTTTTGTTAGGGAAATAACCAAACGGAATAAAGAGAGGTGTGGGAACCTCAGCAATGACAAGATACGCAGGCCCGGTTACGATCTTGCTATTTGGGATCACCTTGGCCTTGTTGAAACGGAACGCGAAATGAGGATGTTCTTCGTTGCTACAGGTGGTATATGAGCCAGTTTTCATGTAGATTACATCATCGGCCATCTTTTTTACTACCGCTCCATGTAGGTACCCTTCATCCTGCTGTGTAAAAACACGCCGGATATACCCCTTTTTCGTTTTATAGTTGTAATTCATGATCTTCGATTTGAACTTCATCTCCCCCTGGGTGAATTCAGGGACTCCGATCTCTTTGTCGACTGAATCTCTCGATCCGTGTGCATAGATCATAGTATGTGGAAAATCAATCTCTATGTAATTAGCTTTTAGATTGATGTCAGTATAGGTGAGGTCACCCAGGTTGAACAGATACATTCGTTGATTCTTGATATCAAACCGTAGGGAATCTTCCGCTTTATAGTCGACCTTGGCTTCGAGGGAACTTTTTTTTTCGGGCGATAATGCCACAGAATCCACTGCCAGGGTATCTACCACCATGATGAGGGAGTCATCCTTCGGGGCAAGGGTATCAGCCATGAGGATTAATGAGTCACCAGTTGATACAAGAGTGTCGGGAACGTCAGGTGGGATTGTATCCTGTCCCTGCAGAGATTTAGTAAAAAGCAGGAAAAGAGTAAGGAAAATCGTTAACAACTTCTGTGGCAAGGTTGTTGATTAAATTCTATCTTTGTTTGACCAACGACAACGGAACAAAAGTGTCTGGAATCTCTTTGTTCTCTGGGCTTCAAAGCTAAAGAAAATAATGGTTGACCCACTCTTTTTAAGATACTTTAACAAACTATGGAGGAGAGCTGCATGGATCATTGGATGCCTCATCCTTGGCTCCTCAGCCTCTTACTGCCAGGAGAAGGTTACCATCGACAAAGTGGTCATCGACGCAGGTCATGGCGGCAAAGATCCAGGAACTGTTGGTCGTAGAACCCAGGAAAAGTACGTTGCCCTCTCAATTGCTTTGAAGGTTGGAACCCTGATACAGCGGAATTTTCGGAATGTTGAAGTGATTTATACCCGAGATCGGGACAGGTTCATTGAATTGCATGAACGGGCTGCTATTGCAAACAGGAATAAAGCTGACCTTTTCATTTCGATTCACGCCAATGCAAATAACCTCAAGACATTGCGTGGAGCTGAAACATACATCATGGGTTTGCATCGTTCCCAGGCTAACCTGGAGATCGCCAAGCTGGAAAATGCAGCGATCCTGCTTGAAACCGATTATTCATCGAAATATGAAGGATTCGATCCCAATTCAGATGAATCGTACATCACATTCAGCCTCTACCAGAATTCGAATCTGGAGTCCAGTTCCCGCTTTGCCGCTGAAATCCAGGAACAGATGAAAGACAGGGTAGGATTGAACGATCGTGGGGTGAGGCAAGCCGGGTTCCTGGTTCTCTACAAGACCACCATGCCAAGTGTACTGGTTGAAGTAGGTTACCTGAGTAACATAGATGAAGAGAACTTTCTGATCACTGAGAAGGGACAGGACTATATTGCCTCAGCCATTTTCAGAGCATTCAGAAGTTACAAAAACGACATCGAGCAGCAACTGACAGGGGCTTCAGTGAATACGGAAACACCAGTAAAACCAACTGTTTCTTCATCCGGCAGAGGCATTATTTTTAAGATTCAGCTAGTTGCATCTCCAAATCAGATCAGCCTTTCATCCCCCCGTTTCAGGGGAGTTAAAGGGATTCAGATGTATCGACATAATGGCATGTACAAATATACCTATGGAGAGGAGGTGGATCTGGGAAAGGCAAAGCAGTTGCAGGCAAGAATGCAGGCACAAGGCTTTACTGATGCTTTTATCGTGGCATTTAGCAAAGGAGAGAGAATAACCCTCGACCAGGCTAAGAGCATCCTGGGACTCTAATGCTTTTTATCAGGTTTCCCGGGATTGGGCCTGACATAATTTATTTTCGTATATTTGAACGGATTCTATACAACGATATCAGATGGCACTTAAAAAGTATAAAATTCGCAAGGAAATCAAGGTGGGGGCGGTCTTTGTCATCGCTCTCTCCGTCATGGTTTGGGGAATCATGTACCTCCAGGGAATTGAAATCCTAAAGAAAAAGCGGATTGTTTACGCGGTATATGACCGGGTAAACGGATTGGTTGCTGCAAACCCTGTCACCATACAGGGGATGAAGGTCGGCCAGGTAAAAACGCTCTATTTCTCACCCAAAAACCCCCGCAAGATTATTGTCGAGTTATACTTGAACAATACTACCTACCCAATCCCCAAAAACTCGATTGCCCGTATCTACAGTGCTGACTTAATGGGATCGAAGGAGATTGAGATTCTCCCCGGCAACTCTCCCGAGTTAATTCAGAATGGAGATACTCTCATGGCACGAACTGAAGCAACGTTGGGCGAGGAGGTCAACCAGCAACTTGCACCAATCAAGCACAAGGCAGAGAACCTGATCAGTTCCATTGACACATTGGCCACTATCTTACAGCAGGTGTTGAATAAAAACACACAGGCGAGTTTGATTGATGCAATCGAAAATATCAAGATTGCCATCTCAAACATTACCAATATGACTTATGCTGCGGATACATTGGTTAGCCAGCAGCGCTCAAATCTCGCACGTATTATTATTAATGTGGAGTCGATTAGTTCCAACCTGAAGAAGAATAACGACAAGATCACCAACATCCTGGATAACTTCTCAAGTGTGAGTGATTCACTCGCCAGACTCAATATCCCGGCAACATTTTCCCAGGTTGACCAGGCTGTTTATAACCTGAATGAAGTTATTGGCAAAATCAATAGCGGAGAGGGCACTATCGGGCTTCTGATAAATGATTCTTCCTTATATTATGAGGTGGATAAGGCTGCGAGGGACCTCAATTTGCTGCTTGAAGATATCAAAGCAAATCCGAAGAAATACGTGCATATTTCGGTGTTTTAATGGTAAATCTCCTCTTTCGTCTTTGGTCGGTGATCTTCCAGCCAATAGAACCCTTTCAACTTCAGATCGTAAGGTGAGATCTCATTCTCGGGAAAGAGAATTCCCTCTGGTTTTTCGATGTAGGTGATGGTCTGGATGTCATTATCTTCAATAAAGATCAGCATGTCGCTTGCAAAAAGCTTGTTGATCCCAATCAATGTTCTGTCCTCCTCCCTGGCGAAATAGACAGTCTCGGAATTCCCGATCACCTTAATCTTGTAAAGTTCGTTTTTGAGAAAGTAAGCAATCATATCCTTTCCCTTGATCTGGTTGAATTTGGTGGTGTCGTCCTGGGAAATGATGAATGCTGATTTGTACATCACCATCGTATCCAGCTCACCGTTTCTTATTGTAAGTGTAATGGTATCAGCAGTAAGCTGGTTTTCGCCCGACCAGATCACAGGTGCATGGTACATATACATGGTTGAGTCGGATCCGTGGTAGGCAAGAGAGTCGCAAGCTCCCTGGAGGTCTTTCCTGAAGAATTTCACTTTGTAATATGCAAACATCGCCTGGATCTTCTGTTGACCATCATCCGGATCGAAATAGGCTTTGATCGTGTCGCCATGCATGAATAGCGAATCGTTTTTTTCAATCATGATCCCTGTAGCATGGTCTGTCATGAAACCTACCCCCCTCTTTCGTATCAGTTCACCGTAATTTCCAGTCAGGGCAATATCCTGGATGGTATCCAGGAGCATGGCGTTATTAAATGCCTGTCCGAATCCATTGACGCGTTCGTAATAGATTGTGTCGCCAGTGAGGAGTTGTGCTTCGTGATATATCTCAGCACCATACCGGAAACGTGCAATATCTTTCTGTGTGTCGTACCACCCGTCGATGCAGTAGATTGAATCGACCTTGTCGCTTGAGACGATGTGGGTTGGCCCGAAAAAGTAGGCTATGTCAGTCACGGTATTGTACATCAGTGTATCGGACTTCATGTAAAAATCCGGATTGATGAGTATCACCTTCTCCTTGAAAAAGAACTCTTTGATGCTGGTGTAATAATAGCCGTATTGACTGACAAGGCAATTATCATCACTTACGATCTTGCCCCAGTTATCATACCAGGCGATTTGTGTTTTCCTGTTGAAGTCGAGACTATCAGTTGTCAGAATGGTTTGATTATCAACTAATTTTACATTGCCCCACACGTTGGCAATCTTTGTATTTCCGTTATATTGCAGGGAATCTCCGAAGAGGTTGAGTGTGTCGGAAGCTTTGATATGGACATTTCCATAAGCCTGCACGATGTTTGTCAAATCATTAAGATAGGCGCTATCGCAGAAAAGGTATCCCGTATCGTGTCGGAGAATAACGTGTCCGATGATTCGCTGGATATTGGGACCAATAGCCTTATTGTATTCCCATGTGTCGGCCTGCTCCAGGACAATTTTAGTTGTGTCTTGTGCGGCCAGAATACCGGGTGACCAGATGCCCGATACCGGAATAATCAGGAACATCATGATATTTTGAATAGCTTGGTGGATCATGACAATCACATATATGGCAAAGTTCGTTTTTTTTTCCGGAGCAGGAAGCGACAGTATTGTTTTTTAACTGTTTTTAACGGATTGCCGCTTATCATGTGGGCCATCTGATTGAGAGTGTTTGCCTATACCTTTGAGGAGAAGAAAATCAAGTAATTGATAAATTAATCTGATCTCGATATTTTATTTTATCTTTATCGATTATTGGTTACCAAAATCGTTATTTTATGAAAACCATCTTCAAGCTAAAAGGGTGGATAGCCTTGGCAATCGGAGCTATCCTGATGATCATCGGAATTGTTATGATCTTCCTGACGGATGGCGTATGCAGTATCTCCTGGCAGGACTGGTATTATGCCTCAATGCCGTTTATCCTGTTTGCTATCGCCATGAGAATTTTTTACATCAGCCATAAAGGGCCGGTGAAAAAGGAGTAAGTCCAGCTGGCAGTTGGCAAGTTGGCAGTTGGCAGTGCTTCTTTCTTCCGAATTCTTCATCCCCCATTGATTCTGCTTGTTCATTAAAGCACAATTCTCTACTTTTGTGCCTTCTTCTCAATTCATAAGCGTTCATGACAAAACACCCTTTTGATCCTCGCCGCAACTATGAGGATACTCGCGAAGCCATCGGATACGTTCCCCGCAAAGAAGCCACACAACAGGATTACGACCGCATCGGGTTTATGTCGGGGCTGGAAGTTCACCAGCAATTAAACACGAAACAGAAACTTTTTTGCCGCTGTCCGGCCGGCATTTACCAGAAACCAGATGAATTTGACGCCGAGGTAATCCGCCACATGCGCCCCACACTCTCCGAACTTGGAGAGTATGACGGCACTGCGCTGATGGAGTTCAAGACCCGGAAAGAGATCGTCTACCGCATCAGCAACCGTACTGCATGTACTTACGATGTCGACGATACTCCCCCTTTCCCGTTGAACCTGGAAGCACTGGATATTGCTTGCGAGATTTCTCTTCTTTCCAAATTGAATATTGTAGGAGAGGTTCATATCACCCGTAAACAATACCTTGACGGCAGCATCCCTACAGGGTTTCAGCGGACAGCTATTATCGGGGTAGAGGGGGAGATTCAACTGAGGAACAAGAAGGTCAGGCTCATACAATTAAGCTTGGAAGAGGACTCCTGCAGGGAGGTATCTGATATCGGTCACCGACGCATTTACCGAACCGACCGACTTGGGATACCGTTGATTGAAACGGTCACCTATCCCGATTTCAGCAATCCCGATGAGGTGAAAGAGGGAGCCGATTATATCCGGTTCCTCAACAGAAGCACTGGGAAAGTAGCCACAGGAATCGGTTCCACCCGCGCCGATGTAAATGTTAGCTGCAAAGGAGGTACCCGCGTCGAGATCAAAGGGGTGGCCCATAACCGGTGGATGCCGGAATTGACCCACAACGAAGCATTCCGGCAGTTTGCACTCCTTCGTGTTAAGGAGATACTTAATGCACGCGTTCAAAAACCGGAGAACTGGAAGATCTCTTCGAGCAAAATTTCCACAACAGAACTACTTGTTGAGGTTCCCATTCTCACCGGGATGTCTGCTAAAGGATATCCTTTATATCTCGTTAATCTGCCTCATTTCCAGGGGATTCTTTCACATTTCCTGCAACCGGAGATGACATTCGCCGATGAGCTGACCAACCGGCTGAAGGTAATTGCTTGCATCGAAAAGCCCAACATGCTCCATTCCGAAATGTTCGAAGATCGTGTAGGCGCTGAAAACTGGGTAAAGATCCGCCAACTGCTCGGAGCAGGAGAAGAGGATTCACAGGTGATCCTCTGGGGCCCGGAAGCCGATATCCCAACCGCGTTGGAGACAGTGGAAGAGCGTTGCCTGATGGCTTTTGCCGGCGTTCCCAATGAAACCCGGAAGTCGTTTGAGGATGGAACCACGATATTTGAACGGGTACTCCCGGGCGCCGACCGCATGTATCCCGACACCGACACAGCACCGATTCCGCTGGTTGATGCAGTGCTTGATGAAATGGCAAAGAGGCTGCCGATGGTAACGTCCGACCGGATCGCCCAACTCCTCAGCTGGAATGTACCGGAAGAGACCTTTACATATATTCTGAAGAACAACCTGGTGCCAGTTGTCGAGAAAGCTCAGACCGAACTCGGCATCCCGGCCAGGTTCACCTCTACCCTTCTGGCTCACAAACTGAACCACATAGAACGGCAACTTGGTCCGGTTCAGGGATTCACCACGGATAAGGTCTATGATATGCTTGCATTCCTGAAGTTTCGAAACCTTGATTACGAGATCGCAAAAAAGATGCTGTGGATCATCTACCAGCATCCAGAGAGGGATTTTGAAACGGTATTGGCGGAGGTGAATTTCAAGAAACATTCAACATCTGAAATCAAAAACATGATCCCATCACTGATTGACGAATACAGAAAGATTAAGAAATCAAGGAATGAGGGTGCAGGGACAAACTGGGTAATGGGTGAGTTGAGGAAAAAGGCATTGGGGAATGTTTCCTTATCGAAACTGAGTAGTGAAATCAGATAATACCCTTAAACCCCCTAAGGGGGGGGCTTAATGACCCCCAAACCCCCTAAAGGGGGCTTACTCTGCTTTGCAGAAAATTCCCTCCCAAAGGGAGGAGCAAGTCCCCTTCAGGGGATTTAGGGGTTAACAGGCGGACAGGCGGACAAGCGGACAATAGATTCCGGTATCTGGCATCCGGCATCCAGGATCAAACTGATAAAATATAGAGATCAATTATGAGCGACGACAATTTCCAGGGCTACAAAGGCAAGGCACTCGAAACACTGAAAAAATTCAACGCCAGGGTGTGGGCGAAAGTGAAGGTAGATACGACACGAGGGGTGTTTGAGGGGACGATTCTTCCCCGGGCTGAGAACACGGACGAAAATCATATCGTGATGAAGTTCTTTACGGGCTACAACATCGGAGTGGATGTCGACACCATCACAGGCATAGAAGAACTTGGGTATAAAAAAGCCAATTACAAGATTCCCGAGAAAGAGTTTCCCTATTCGAAGGATAAGCCAAATGTGAAGTTGCTGGGAACCGGCGGGACCATCGCCTCCCGGCTGGATTATCGCACCGGAGCTGTAATCCCCGCCTTTTCGCCAGGAGAGTTGTACGGTGCTGTGCCCGAACTGGCCGATATCTGCAACCTCACTACCGAGAAACTTTTTGGTGTTTTCAGCGAAAACATGGGTCCGGCACAATACAAAGAACTCGCAATAGCTATTGGTAAAGAAATTGAGAAGGGGACCCAGGGAATCATCATCGGTCATGGCACCGATACCATGCACTATACTTCGGCTGCCCTCACATTCATGGTCCAGAATTCACCCATCCCAATCGTGATCGTTGGCTCGCAGCGCTCTTCCGACCGTCCCAGCTCCGATGCCGCGTTGAACCTGATGCATGCCGCCACGGCAGCTGGTCATGGCGACATTGCCGAGACAATGGTCTGCATGTTCGGTCCTACCTCGGATGAATACGGATTCCTCCACCGTGGAACACGTGTAAGGAAGATGCATTCGTCTTACCGTTCTACTTTTCGTACAATCGGAGACACTCCACTGGCAACGGTAACCCGGGAGGGCGTATTCCCAATCAAGCAGGATTACAAACGACGCCGTACCGACAAGAATGTTACCATCCTTCCCTATTTCGAAGAGAAGGTGGGGATGATCTATTACTATACGAACATGCAGCCCGACATGATCGATTCGATGGTGGACAATGGATACAAAGGGATCATCATCATTGGAACCGGACTCGGTCACGTGAACAAACCGCTCTACCCGGCTATCGTCAGGGCTGCAGAAAAGGGAGTTGCTGTTTACATGACAGTACAAACCCTGTGGGGATATGTCCACATGTTTGTTTACGATACTGGCCGCGACCTGATGGCCAAAGGAGTTATTCCAGCCGAAAACATGTTGCCAGAAGTCGCCTACATCAAACTTGGATGGGCATTGGGCCAGACCAGCGATCTGGCGAAGGTGAAAGAGATCATGCTCACCCCCATTAACGATGAGATCACTCCCCGCGAACCCTACAACGGCTACCTCATCTACCAGGGCGGCGTGCCGGAGGTAGAGGATTTTATCCGGAAATTTCATAAATAAAGTAAGAAGTCAGAGGTTAGAAGTCGGAACTGGAAGGACGTAGGTAGAAGGACAAGGGAAGAAGACTGCCAACGATCCTTTGCTCTCCGGTATCTGGCATCTGGCATCAGGTATCCGGCATCGAGAACTTCATTCGTAAATCAGAAGCTGATTCCCCACAAAAACCGCCATACCCATCGGTTTTCATCGGGCAGGTAAACGCCCTGCACCCCCAATTCAAACGGAGCCACAAACCGCAGAATGTGCAGTTCGGAGGTGAGTTCAAAGCCAGTCGACTTCAGGAATGTATCCTCAAGAGGCTCCCAGCCATGGGCCCAATCATAGAAGAGATTTAGTTTGAACCGTTTGATATAGAGAACAGAACCCAGGCTGGCGTCTAACCTGAGAAAAGGGAATTTGTAATTCGCCGAAACAGAGACCAGTTTTTCGGGATAGATGGCTTCGGTCCCGCGGGGCAGAGAGATTTGATTGGCAAACTGGTACCCATAAACCAGGTTGTCCCATCTCCGCTGATATCCGCCATAGATACGGATCCCGTGATGACGGAAGATTCCCGGGAAATAGAGGTTGCCGGAGATGCCGAACACCGAGCCCATGTCATTTCCGGTAAAGGGTGTGTGACGTAAATTGATGTCGAAGTTCTGTCCCCATTTCGGAAACATGTCCTGGTAATTGGACCGGATGTAATTGTACATGTATAACCGGTAATTAAGAGTATTGATCGACCCTTTTGTGAATTGCTCCGGCGTATTCTTGTCATGGATCACATAGATCCAGGAGGTTCCGACAGATGGTTGGATTTTCCGGTACCAGATTCCGCGGGAGAGATTCAGCGGAACACTGACTGTCGCCTGGAGGTCGCTTTCGTTCCAGGTATAACGGAATGTCTCACCCGTATTGGAATACCTTCCCATCCCCGCCCGCTTGCCATAGGAGTAGTTCACATCGATCACCGGAAACCATCCCT
>CAYUZX010000008.1:0-16616 GCA_964449285.1 uncultured Prolixibacteraceae bacterium | reverse complement strand
ATCCCCGCCCGCTTGCCATAGGAGTAGTTCACATCGATCACCGGAAACCATCCCTGGTAGGAGAGATTGAGGTAGAACTTGCCGGTCCGTTCGTTCAGGTCATATTTATATCCGGCTCCGGCAAAAGCAGTGCTCAGCAGGTTCTGGGAAAGTACCGACACTCCTGGCTTCAGCGTGAGATTATTGGCATCAATGGATACCGGCGCCCAGGAATGCACGTTAAAGAGATGGGAGAATTTACGGTATCTGGCAACAGGGTATGAGGGGGATGGAGTGATGGAGTGATGGGGTGATGAAGTGATGAGGCGATGAGGTGTCGTTGTGTCATTGTGAGTTTGTGAGTCTTCTTCGTCCCTCGTCCCTCGTCCCTCGTCCCTCTCTCTTAAGCTGTCCTGAATGTTAATATCCTCCTGCTTCGCCATCGCCTCCGCCAGTGCGAAGGTAAATTCAGGTATTGAATCCAGAGGAATCCACCATGAAGGATCAGCAGTTCGGGTTACCACCATCATGCCATCGGCATTGTAATCGGAGTATACAATGGTGTTCCCGTTGGGAGATATTGCCGGGTTGGTTGCCTGAAACCGGGCCGAGGTTACCTGGGAGAGTTGGCGTGTAAGGGTGTCGATGGCAAAGATGTTTTCGATTCCTGTATAGTCGGCCATGAAGAGCAAGTAGTTCCGGAAAAACAGAGGCGGACCAGAAATCTCCTGGAAGGAGGGAGGAAGGAGGGAGGTAATGGAACCACCTTGCGAATCCATAGTGTGAAGCGATTTCCCCTCCTGTGTCAGCAGAATAAAAGCGATATTGTTCCCATCTGCCGACCAGGCAGGTTGCAGAAATAAACCTCCATAAGGAGCTGGGAAAGAGTTAAGGACTTTCCCGGAAGCCGTTTTAAGGATATCGATGAATGATCGGTTCTCCTCAGTGATCCGCACGGCAAGAAACCGGCTTCCATCCGGGGAAATGGCAGGGGAGAAGTAGCGGCTTTTCCTGGTAAGATACTGATGCCTGATGCCTGATGCCCGATGCCGGAAGTCAGTTATTTGTATTACTTTCTTTCGTCCTTCGTCCTTCGTCCTTCGTCCTCCTAATTTCGAATTTCTAATTTCCAATTTCCTGATGACAGAATAACTCCTGTTCTCCCAACGGATATCCGGCCGGTACTCGGCCCATACCACAGCACCTTCAGAAACAGATAGACTCCCTGGCTGATATGCTCCCAGCCTGTTAAGGTTTTTCGTTTGCCCTTTTTTATTGAGCAGCAGGAGTTTCGGAACGCCTTCGTTGCTCCATCGTGCTGCGATAAGGATCGAGTCGTTAAGGAATTGTGGCCGGTCCCAGGTGGTGTAATCGGTTGAATTTGGTGTTGTTACCTGGTTGATTGGTGAACGCCAGGAGTTGTCTTCCTGATGTTGCCACTCCACAACAAGCTTCTCCATGATCTCCCGGTAGAGATCAGCCTTCCATAATCCCGTTTTCTTCCTGATGCCGGCGTTGAAAGGAACGACCATGAAGGGACGTTTCGCTACGTTATTCAGCGTATGATCCCACAGCTCATACCCATATTTTTCTCGCCCCTTGGCAACGATTTGGTATCCCAGCACATAGGCATCGGGAGTAAAGGTTTTGTACGATCCCATCGTTGCCAGGCCGTAGGAATAGATCCCTTTCTGCAGGAGCTGGGCCCTGATGGGAGCGGCAAACGAGGCAACGCGGCCACGGCCCGAATTACTAAGAGCTGTCTCTATCACCGTGGCATCTCCCTCGAGGAACCAGGTGGGAACAAACAATCCTAAAACAGCGCCGGTTGCCTGCTCGCCAAAGAGATAGTAGAGCGCTTTCGAAAAACCCTGGTTCATTTTGCTTGTTTGAACCGCATGCCGGTATTCGTGTAAGACCAGCTGCTCCAGCCACTCTTCGGCGTAGATATCCTGGGGCGGACAAGTGTACAATTCAATCCGACGGGGAGCCCATACCGTCAACCCGTTTGAAAGGGTTGAGCTGGTGTGCAGTACAAATGGCATCCGTGGAACTTTTGCCTGCAATGATTTTGTTTCGTATTTGGTGGTCAGCTCCAAAATGTTGGCCAGATACTGGCTGTGGGAAAGAAAATTCTCAGGGAAGACAATCCGGAATGATTCGGTTTTGATCTGACTCCATCTGACCGAAGCGGGATCCTGTCCTGTTGAGTAATATTGCGCCTTTAAAGAGAAAACAAGGCCAATGGAAAACAGAAGATATAGTGGAATACGTTTCAAGGTCGGGAGTTAACTTCAGGGTGTAAATTTATTGATATTTCGTGTACAGCCGCAATTTATTGCGGCTCATCCCATCAATCCCGTCCCAGCATTATTTTCCATTTCCCAAAAATTCTCCTAATTTTGACTTGAATTCGTATTTCTCCAGATATGCTTGACAAAATCATCACCTTTTCAATCAAAAACAAACTGGTCATCGGCCTGTTGACAATTGCACTGATTGCCTGGGGAATCTATAGTTTTATCCGGCTCCCCATCGATGCTGTCCCCGATATCACCAACAACCAGGTTCAGGTGATTACAATCTCACCATCCCTGGCCCCTCAAGAGGTGGAGCAGTTCATCACGTTCCCTGTTGAAGCGGCAATGGCTAACATCCAGGATGTGACCGAAATCCGCTCTCTTTCGAGGTTTGGGCTTTCTGTGGTCACGATCGTCTTCAAGGATGATGTCGATGTGATGCGTGCCAGACAGATTGTCTCCGAACAGATCGTTATGGCGACACAACAAATTCCGGCCGACTATGGGGCGCCGGAGATGATGCCTGTGACAACGGGTCTGGGAGAGATTTACCAGTATGTGCTTGAACCAAAACCTGGGTATGAGGATCAGTACTCACTCTATGACCTCAGGACCATACAGGATTGGATCGTCAAGCGGCAATTGGCTGGCATTCCGGGTATTGTGGAGATCAGCTCGTTCGGCGGACTGCTGAAACAGTATGAAGTAGCGATAGATCCTCGGCATCTGGTCGGGATGAACATTACAATTCCCGAGATCTTTGATGCCCTCGAGAATAATAACCAGAACTCCGGTGGAAGTTACATCGAAAAACGGCAGGAGGCTTATTATATCCGCACCGAGGGCATTGTAAAAAATATCGGGGATATCGAAATGATTGTAGTCAAGGAGGTGAACGGCCTTCCTATCACCATCCGGGATGTAGCCATCGTAAAGATTGGTTCTCCACCTCGTTTCGGTGCTATGACAAAAGATGGAAAAGGTGAAGCGGTTGGAGGGATTACGTTGATGCTGAAAGGAGCCAACAGCGCCGAAGTGACTAACCTGGTGAAGGAACGGATCCGGAAAGTGGAGAAAATACTACCTCCCGGACTGGAGATCAAGCCTTATCTTGACAGATCCCTGTTGATTGGGAAAACCATCCACACCGTCACTACCAACCTCATCGAAGGAGGATTGATCGTGATTTTTGTCCTGGTTCTTTTGCTTGGAAACATGCGCTCCGGGTTGATCGTGGCTTCGGTCATTCCCCTCTCAATGCTCTTTGCCATTGCAATGATGAAGGTTTTCAACGTGTCAGCAAACCTGATGAGCTTGGGAGCCATTGACTTCGGATTGATTGTGGATGGAACTGTGATCGTTGTGGAAGGGATCATGCATCAGTTGCAGAAGCATTTTAATATGCAGCGGCTTGACCAGCCGAAGATGGATGACACGATTTTCAAAGCCACTAGCCGCGTGAGCCACTCTGCTGTCTTTGGCGTGTTGATTATTCTAATCGTCTATGTCCCTATCTTCGCCTTCACCGGAATTGAAGGAAAAATGTTCAAACCGATGGCCCAGACAGTTAGTTTCGCGCTAATTGGTGCGCTAATCCTATCGTTTACCTACGTTCCGATGGTCGCCTCCATCTTTCTCAGAAAAAGGATCCATTTTAAGAAAAATATCTCCGAGCAGCTTATGGATTACCTGCACCGATGGCATGACCGGACCCTGAATATCGCCATGCGGCTTCCGGTGCTGGTCATTATGGGCGCTTCCGTAATCGTACTCATTAGCCTGTGGATTTTCTCCCGGATGGGAGGGGAGTTTCTTCCTACACTGGAAGAGGGCGACCTTGCTTGCCAGCTGACCCTCCCTCCCGGTTCTTCCCTTTCGCAGAGTATTGCAACCACCACGCTGGTAGAGAAGATCCTTACGCAGCAGTTCCCTGAAGTCATTCATGTGGTCTCTAAAATTGGTTCGGCTGAAGTGCCAACAGACCCGATGGCCATTGAGGATGCCGATGTGATGATTACCATGAAGCCGAAAAAGGAGTGGGTTAGCGCTAGTACCCGGGAGGCGATGGTGGACAAGATGAAAGCTTCACTCTCTGTCATACCTGGGGCGAGTTTTGATTTCTCACAACCTATTCAATTGAGGTTCAATGAGTTGATGACTGGAGTGAAGACAGATGTCGCCGTGAAGATCTTTGGAGAGGATCTCGATATCTTATTTGACCAGGCAAACCGGGCTGCCTCCATCATCAATAAAATCCCCGGTGCAGGTGATGTAAAGGTTGATCAGATCGTTGGGTTGCCTCAGCTGGTGGTTACCTATAATCGCGATAAGATCGCTCAGTATGGATTGAACATCAATGAGATGAATTCCATCATTCGTACCGCTTTTGCCGGTCAAACAGCAGGACTGGTCTTTGAAGGTGAGCGGCGGTTTGATCTGGTAGTAAGGCTGGATGAAGTGTACAGGAAAAATGTAGATGCTCTCCGAAGCCTCCGGGTAAACCGCCCCGATGAAGAACTGATCCTTCTCAGCCAGGTTGCGGATATCCGTGAGGTGAGCGGCCCGATGCTGATCTCCAGGGAGGAGACAAAACGTCGGGCAACGATAGGGATCAATGTAAGAAACCGGGATGTGGAATCATTTATTGATGAGGTTGACCGGGAACTAACCCGCCAGATGATCTTACCTGCCGGTTACTACTTTACTTACGGAGGGCAGTTTGAGAACCTGAAGACAGCCAAACGTACTTCTTCCATTGCTCTTCCCGTTGCTTTGGCTGCGATTTTTATCATGTTATTTTTTGCATTTCACTCATTTAAACAATCTGTTATGGTATTCACTGCTATCCCCCTCGCTGCTGTTGGTGGCATCTGGGCATTGCTGATCAGAGGGATGCCTTTCAGCATTTCGGCCGGTGTGGGATTTATTGCCCTCTTCGGGATTGCCGTTTTAAACGGGATTGTCCTGATATCTCATTACAACCAGCTGGAAAAAGAGGGGATAACTGACATCTGGGAGAGGATCAAGCAGGGGACATCAGACAGGCTTCGCCCCGTTATCATGACCTCCCTGGTAGCTGCATTTGGCTTTGTCCCCATGGCTCTCAGCACTGCTGCCGGCGCTGAAGTTCAGAAACCACTGGCAACGGTTGTAATCGGAGGCATCCTTACAGCCTCACTTCTTACCCTAATCGTACTTCCGGTGTTGTATTATACCTTCCAGGAGGGATTTCATTGCGCTCTCACCAGGATCCGGTTATGGCCAAAGAAGAAGTTGCCTCCAGCCGCAATTTTGTTTCTCCTGTTTCTATTACCTTCAGCAATGAATGGGCAAAACAGTGGTGACCCCAAAATTCTTACAATGCCACAGGCAGTGGATATTGCACTTCATCACACCATTGAATTGAAAAACTTTGAACTGGAGAAAAAGGCAGAGAAGAGCCTGATCATGTCGGAGTTCGACCTGGCATCACCAACTGTGGCTATTGAAACTGGGGAGATCAATTCTGCCTTGAAAGACTACAAAGTGGTCATCAGTCAAGAGATTGATTTCCCAATGGTATATGTTGAAAAGGTGGCAGCCCAGAGAGCAAAAACCGAAGTCACTTCATTTCTCTCGGAACTGCAGAAGGTGGAACTCCTCACCGAAGTAAAATCAGTTTATATGGAGTGGTGGATCACGACTGTCAAACTAAGACTGAAAGAGAAGCAGGATAGCATTTTCGGCATTTTTTACAATGCTACTTCAAAGCAGTTTGATGCTGGTGATGTGAATCATCTGGATCTTCTGATCAGTGAGTCAAGAAAAGCAAAGACCGAACTGGATGTAAGATCCTTGCGGGCCGATGTGGAAGCAACCTGCAATGAACTCAAGACGATGATCCATTCTGATACGGATTATATAGCGCCCTCTGCGTTTCCTGAACGGATCGAAACACCGCTGCTTCCTTCCGGCGGATTGACAGATAACCTTACCATGAACTATCTGGCGTCTGCACTGTCTTACGAAAAAGCTAATCTCCGGAAGGAGTCATGGCGTCTGGCGCCTTCATTCAATATCGGGTGGTTTACACAGAGCCTTGACAACGTAGAACCTTTTACCGGATGGACTTATGGGATTTCACTTCCGGTATGGTTCTGGGTCCCGATGGGAAAAATTAAATCAGCCAAAATCAGGCGGGATATCGCATTCAACGAGATCGAGAATGGGATACTTCATCTCGAAAGCAAATGGTATCGCTACAAGAAGGAGTTGGAGAAGGCAGAATACACCCTGACCTACTTTGATGAAAAGGGTTTATCCCTTTCGTTATCGATGATCTCTTCAGCCGAGAAGAGCTACCGTGCCGGTGAGATTAACCTCTTTCAGTATATTTTCACCCTGAATGAGGCATTCTCTCTGCAATTAGAGTACTTAGACGCACTTAATCGTTTCAATCAAACAGTGATCCAAATAAACAGGTTACTGGGAAAAATCTAATCATGAGAACATTAACAGGAATTTTATTCTGCCTCTTTCTGGCAGGTTGTCATCAGACCCCTGTTACGGAAGAAAAGAGTGAGGAAGGTACACCCGATTCAGGTCTGGTCGTTCTTAATAAGGAACAGATAGAGATCGGCAAGATCACATTAGGGAAGCTGACCAGGGAAGTGCTCTCCAAGGATATTAAAGCCAAAGGCAAACTAATCCTCAGATGGCAGAAGAACGCCTTTGTCGGAACCATGATAGGAGGCACGGTTGAGTCGATCCTCGTTAACGTTGGAGATAGAGTCTCCAAAGGCAAGTTACTGGCCTCAATCACTTCTCCTGAAATTATCGAAGTTCAACAGAAGTATATATCTACCAGAAGCCTCTGGGAGTTTCAAAAGAGTGAATTTGAGCGACAGGAGTTGCTTAACAAGGAGAAGATTAACGCTGATAAAAAGCTGCAGGAGGCGAGAAAAGACCTTACCGACCTGGAAGCTAGATTCCAGTCGTTGAGTATGCAGATGGAGATGTTCAACATCCCTTTGGAAGCTTTGAACGAAGGAAGCATACAACCGGTTGCCGGCATTGTAAGCCCGATCTCAGGCACGGTTGAAGAGATGGAAATCACTATCGGTCAGTATGTTGAGCCTAATAAGTCGATGTTTCAGATCATCGATAAAGATAACCTCCTCCTGGAGATTCGGGTTTTTGAGAAGGATGTTCCTTTTATCTCAATAGGTCAGCGTGTTACTTTTACATTGGCCAATCTCGGCCCTGAAGTCTATGAAGCCGCTGTGATTAGCATCGGCAAGATGGTGGAACAGGATGCCCGTACCGTGAAGGTCATTGCCAGTTTTACGAATACCTCTCAACATATTCTCCCCGGGATGTTCGTATCCGCTGAGATCCATACCGATGAGCAGGAGGTGGATGCGCTTCCCGAAGAATCGGTGGTAGGTGAGGGGACAGATGATACCTATATCTACTACACATGTTCCAAGGAGACTGATTCGCTGGTCATGTTTCGCCGGATGGAAGTAACCACCGGTTTTTCGGAAGGTGGCTATATCCAGATTTTCTTATCGGAACCGATGCCTGCTGATGCCAGAGTGGTAGTCAAAGGAAGTTATTTCGTGAAATCAGAGGAGTTGAAGCAGAGGGAGTAGGTTATTTCACAACGATTTTCTTCACTACCCGTTTTGTCTCTCCCGAAATCAGAATCGTATAAACTCCAATCGGCAGTGGCCGCAAATCGATTTGGTGTTCAGAGTTCCCTGGTTTGACCAGCAGCTCTTTTTCCGTCACCTTCAAGCCCAGTTGATTTACAACCATAACTACATAGGATTCATCTGTAGTTTGGTTGAACCGGAGTGTGAATGTCCCATCGTTCGGGTTGGGATAGAGTGAGATGCCCTTGCCTACAGGATTTTCAATTCCTGTGATGATGACATAGATGTGATTGGATGTGTCGGATGCGCAGCCATTGATGATCACCTTGTCCCAATAATCTCCCTCTTCCAATACATGAAATGTGGCTCCGGTTGCTCCAGGTATCAGGGTGTCATTGAGGAACCATTGATTCCCATCAGGAATATTGCTTTGCAACACATTCCCGATAAGCGTGATCACCGGTGTTGCAGGAATTTGCGTGACAGAGATCTGAAGAGGAGGCGATGGCGCTCCATTTCCACAGGCGTTACTGGCGGTTACAGTCATATTCCCGCTGGTGGCTGTTGTTGGATAATCAACGAGGATAGATGTAGTTCCTGCCCCGGAAGTGATGATGGCGCCGGGTGGAACAGACCAGTTATAAGAGGTTGCATTGGTAATAGGATTGGTTGAATAGGAGATACCGGTTGCAACGCCACAGATTGAGTCGGAGCCCGTAATCGGTCCCATCTGTCCGGGAGAGCCTTCAACCAATACTGTGAGCGTAGAAGGTATAGCTGCACTGCAGCCATTCCCGTTCGTGTAGCTGACACTTACCCATTGGGTTCCGGTCCCAAGCCAGGTTACCTGCACCTGTGAAGTTCCCATTCCTGAGGTGATCATCCCTGAGGCGGAGGTGGTCCACTGGTATCCGGTCATCCCTGTTTCAGTGGTGTAAGCATAGTTACCGGCATTCGCACAGGCAGTATCCGCCCCGGTTATGGAGGGTAGAGGAAGGGGGTTAACCGTAACATTAAACACTGTTGGGGTTCCGGTAGTACATTCACTTGCATTGGTATACCCGACGCTTACCGTTTGTGCTCCCGCGGAATCCCAGGTAATAGTCACAAAATTGACCGAGTCGCTTCCGCCCGCGGTGATCGTGCCACCATTGGAGACAGCCCACAGGTAGTTGGTCATGCCAGTTTGCGTGGTATATGTTTTTCCTGTAGATCCCTCACAAGCTGTTGCAGGTCCGGTGATGGTTGGTACCGGCAATGACAAGACATGGACGTTGTAAACATAAGGTGCAGCAGCGGAGCACACGTTGCTGTCGCTGTAGTTGACTGAAACCCATCGGGCTCCGGCCTGAGCCCAGGTAACGGTAATGGTGTCGGTATTGAGTCCGGAAGTAATGGTTCCACCCGTTGAGATTACCCAGCTATAGTTGGACATTCCTGGCTGTGTTCCATAGAGATTCCCGGATGTAGTAGCACATACCGTATCGGGTCCGCCGATCGTTGGAGTCGGCAACGGATTGACTTTGACCTTAAAGGACTTGGCAGTTTGAGCCGTACAACCGTTTGTTGCGGTATAATTAACCGAAACCGTTTGCGTGTCCACCATATTCCATGTGATCGTGATAAAATTGCTGCCAGTTGTCCCACCTGAGGTTGTTGTATTCCCGGAGGAGACATTCCAGATGTAGTTGAGCATCCCACTTTGAGTGGTGTAATTGTTTCCTGGAATTCCTTTACAGACGGGTGTTGGGCCCAGTATAACGGGATTCGGCTTGGGTTTGACGGTGACAGCATAGCTAGTGGGGGCTAAGGCGTTGCATCCGGTCGACGGGTTTGTATAATTCACCATCACTTGTCTCGCGCCTGCCGAGTCCCATGTTACTGTAACGACATTGGTTCCGGCTCCGGAGATGATAGTCCCTCCGCCCGAAAGTGTCCATTGGTAGGCAGTTTTCATCGGTTCAGTAGTGTAGGCATGCCCTCCTGTGCCTTCACAAACGGAAATCGGTCCGGAGATGGAGGGAGTAGGGCGGGAGTTGACGATAACTGGGAGGGTGTCGGGGATTAGACCTGTGCAACCAGCAGGGGTGGTGTAGTTAACAATTACGTATTGGTTTCCAGCGGTGTTCCACAAAACCACGATCGCACTGGTATCGGTAGGCGAAGTGATAACTCCCCCTGGGGAGACCGACCAGTTATAGGATTCCATCATCTGTTGTGTTGAGTAGGTTTCAGGTGACAGAACACAGGGTGTGGCAGGACCAAATAACTCTGGTGTTGGAATCAGGCTCACAAGGACAGAAAAGTTTGTAGCTGTTGCTGCAGAACAGCCAGATAGGGTCGTGTAGTTTACACTTACAGAATGGTTGCCGATGCTTGCCCAGGTAACGGTAACAAAATTGCTGGAGGTTGTTCCCCCTCCTGTAATTACTCCACCGGTGGATACGGTCCATAGGTAATTTGTCATCCCAGCCTCTGTCGTGTAATTATTCCCGGTAGAATTCACACAGGCAGTATCCTGACCGTTAATCGTAGGTGTGGGAAGGGGGTGAACAATGACCGGCAACATCGTCGGGGCCAGCGCCTGACAACCCGGAACGGTTGTATAGTTTACCGATATGCTGCGGGCACCTGCCGAATCCCACCGTACTGTAATTGTTCTCGTGCCCAACCCTGTCAGAATCACACCGCCCGGAGAAACAGCCCAGGAGTAGTCTGTCATAGCCAGTTCCGTTTGATAGGTTCCGATGGTGTTTTTGCAGAGGCTGATGGGTCCGGTGATCGTAGGAACCGGAAGTGGATTCACGGTGACATTGAAGGGAGCAGGATTGGTTCCTGTACATCCAATTGTGTTCGTGTATGTCACAATTACCCATCGGGTACCAGCGGAATCCCAGGCTACGGTAATCAAACTGTCGGCAGCTGATCCGATGATCGTTCCTCCCGATGAAATGCTCCACAGGTAAGATGTCATGTTCTTCTGGGTCCGATATAGAACAGTGTCATGTAAACATACAGAGGCGGGACCTGATATTGTCGGAACTGGAAGAGGATTAACCGTTGTTGTTGTGGTTGTTGGTAGATTGGCTTTGCAGCCGTTTGCGTTTGTATAGTTTACACCGATCGTCTTGGATCCGGGAGTTGACCATAAGACCATGATGGATGCTGTACCTAATCCACTCGTAATGGTTCCCCCGGGAGAGAGGGTCCAACCATAGGCAGTCATTCCAGTTTCGGTTTGATAGGATACAGAATTTCCGGTGCAGACGGATGAATTGCTTTGATACACGTTGACCAGGTCAAGGTAGCAGTCGTTGCCAAAATCGGAGGTGAATTTAAAGGCAATATACAGCGCTGGTTGTCCTCCTGCTCCGAGGGGTAACTGCTGGGTTTTGATCTTCCAACCCGCAACCGTGTTGTGCCGGGGAAAGGTTCCTGCCGAGTTCCAGGTTGCACCATCCAGCGACCATTCCACTTCCACCCGGTCATTGGATGTGGAAAACCCCGGGCTCTCCAGCCAGGCAAAATCCACATTCACATTGGGGGAGCCTATTGTAGAAATGGGTGTGTTCCTTTTTAGCCGGATAACTCCATTCCCGTTTTCGTATGAATTGAACCGAACGAGATAGGTGCCACTGAAGGCATTATATCCGGAGGGATAACTGGTGGTTGCAGGAAAAGTTATCGTATTATTTGATGCCAGTATTTCGATTGCCCAGCCGGAAGGGATAGCGCCCCCGTTTTCAAAGCTCTCCGACATGATGGAAGCAGGATTAATGGTTGGCACAGGCAAGGGGTTTACGGTTATATTCTTGACCGTTGGGGTGGTAGTGGCACAAGCACTGGCATTGGTATAACTAACACTAATTGTCTGTGACCCCGGCGTATTCCATGTAACGGTGACGGCATGTGTGCCGGTTCCTGCCGTTATGGTTCCCCCTGCTGAGGTGGTCCAGGTATAGTCGGTCATTCCGGTCTCGGTTGTATAGATTACACCTGCAGTGCCGGCACATACAACTCCCGAACCCGTAATTGTTGGTACCGGTAACGGGTTGACAGTAATATTTTTAACTGATGGTGTGGCCGCTGTACATCCATTCCCGTTCACATAGTTCACACTCAGGGTTTGTGCACCAATCGTATTCCAGGTGACGGTGGCTGTATTGTTGTTTGCACTGCCTCCGCCTGTGATGGTTCCACCTGCCGAAATCGACCAGGCATAGCCCGTCATTCCAGGTTGGGTGGTATATGTCACACCACTTTCACCTACACAAATTATGTCTGCTCCGGTGATTGTTGGTACCGGCAACGGATTGACTGTGATATTTTTTACTGTTGCTGAAGCAGCTGTACATCCGTTCCCGTTCACATAATTCACAGATACGGTTTGTGCGACGGTGGTGTTCCAGGTCACGGTAACCGTGTTGCTTATGGAGGTTCCGCCGGCTATGATCGTTCCACCTGCTGAGATTATCCATGTATATCCGGTCATTCCGGCTTCGGTAGTGTAAATTACACTGTCTGTTCCGGCACAAACCGTTCCCTGACCTGTAATGGTGGGTACAGGCAACGGATTAACGGTTACATTTTTGACTGTGGCAGTGGCTGCTGTGCAGCCATTGCTGTTGGTATAATTCACTGTCACTGTCTGCGATCCTGCACTGTTCCAGGTTACCGTGATGGCATTGGTGCCGGTTCCTGAAGTAATTGTTCCTCCTGAAGAGATGGTCCAGCTGTAACCCGTCATTCCAGCTTCCGTTGAGTAAATGACGCTTGTACTACCCCGACAGACCGATCCTGAACCCGTGATTGTCGGTACCGGAAGGGGATGAACAGTTACCGGCAGTGTGGTAAGAGCCAGGGCATCACAGCCTGAAAGGTTGCTATAGTTTACCGATACAGTTTGCGAACCTGCCAGATCCCACCGAACGGTGATCGTATTGGTTCCTGTTCCGGAGAGGATCACACCTCCCGAAGAGACCGTCCAGGCGTATCCTGTCATGGCAGACTCTGTTTGATATGTTCCCACAGCGTTTTTGCAAAGGCTTGTGGTCCCGGATATTGTGGGGACCGGAAGGGGATTTACGGTAATGGTGTATGGAGTAGCCGAAGTGCCTGCACATCCGGAGGCATTTGTGTAGGTTACATTGATCCAGCGGTTGCCGCTCGAGCTGATGGTATCCCATCGGATGTTGACCAGGCTGTCAGTTGCTGATCCAATGAGTGTTCCCCCTGAAGATATGCTCCATATGTAGGATGTCATGTTTTTTTGGGTGCGGTAGAGAACAGTATCATGCACACAAATAGCTGTTGGTCCGGAGATGGTAGGAACAGGTAGCGGATTTACTGTCGTTGTTGTGGTAGTTGGAAGGTTTGCTTTACAACCGTTCGCGTTTGTGTAATTTACACCAATGGACTTGGATCCTGGGGTGGACCATAAAACAGTGATAGTTGAGGTGCCTGATCCGCTGGTGATGGTTCCCCCGGAAGAGACTGTCCAGCCGTAGGCAGTCATACCGGCTTCAGTTTGGTAGGATGTAGTTCCAATACAGACGGTGGAATTATCCCTATATAATTTGGCCAGATCAAGGTAGCAGTCATTCCCAAATTCGGAAGTGAATTTAAATGCGATATAGAGGGATGCTTGCCCGCCGGCTCCCGGTGGCAGTGTCAGTGTCTTAATTTTCCAACCTGGAACAGCGTTGTAGCGAGAGAAGGTTCCTGCCGAATTCCAGGTGGTACCGTTTGTTGACCATTCAACTTCAACACGATCATTTGAAGTCGAAAATCCGACGTTTTCCAGCCAGGCAAAGCTAAGGTTGATATTGGTATACCCTACTGTCGATATAGGTGAAGATCGTTTAAGTCTGACCACGCCGTTTCCGGCATCATACGAATTGAATCGTACAAGGTAGGTGCCGTTGTAGGCATTGTACCCGATAGGGTGGCTTGTAGAAGATGGGAACGTGATCGTATTATTTGGCGCTAGTGTCTCCAAGGCCCAGCCTGTGGGAATGGTTCCCCCGTTTTCAAAGCTCTCGGTAATAAGGGGCTGGGGAGAGATTATTGGAACAGGCAATGGATTAACGGTAAGCATGATGGTATTAGAGGATTCAACTTCAAGGCAGTTATTAGTCAGTAAACATCGGTAAGTATATCCAGTTAGGCCGAGGGAAGTGCTGTCGATAACCAGTTTATTTGTTTGTACTCCGCTATAAGGATAACTGTTGGCCAGATTGGTAAATCCAACCCCCGAATTAACCTGCCACTGATAGGTCAGGTTATCTCCTGTTGCAGACAACTGGAAGTTGACATCCGTTCCCTGGCATACATTTTTATCAGCGGGTTGTGATGTGATAATGGTTGGGTTACATAACGTAAATTTTGTAATAAAGCTATCCCACGTACCTCCTCCAAAGGATGGTTGATGACTCCCGGGAGTAGAGATTCCAGTTGCTGATGCTGTATATCCAACGACATAGATATACCTGTTACCCACAGGGGATATATCTTTTGGATCTTCACTGAGAGGTCCTCCATAATATGTTCCCCAGATCCTGTTACCGGATGGATTGAATTCTGTGAGAAAAACATCATGCTCACCGGCCCAAGCAGGTTGATATACTCCCGGGGTGGAGATGCCGGTAGAAGAAAAAGTGTAGCCTGTAAAGTAAACATTTCCATCCGCTTTTCCCTTTACAGCATAGCCTGCCTCGGAACCGCTGCCGCCATAATAGGTTCCCCACTCTCTTGTACCCGACGAATCCAGCTTTGCAAAAAAAGCATCGGTAGATCCAGCATAGGAAGGTTGATGAGATCCGGGTGAAGAGATCCCATTTGAAGAAGCGGTTTGACCAATTAGATAGACGGAGCCACTGTCTCCTGCAGACACACCATTCCCGGTTTCCCAGTCAAATCCACCATAGTATGTCCCCCATTGCAGATTCCCTGCGGTATCGAAATTCGCAAGAAATGCATCACCGTTTCCACCCATAACCTGTTGATGAGTTCCAGGTGTTGCAATGCCATCAACAGAATAGGTCTGACCCCCAATAAACACATCTCCTTCTCCGTTTATGGATAGTCTGTATGCCTCCTCGTAACTGGTTCCACCATAGTATGTTCCCCATTGGATGGCGCCCAAGGAATTGAATTTCGCAACCAGTGCATCCTCAATTCCCGAAAACACTGTTTTATACGCTCCTGGTGTAGCGATGCCGGAAGTTGAATAGGTTCCACCTGTGAGATAACAATTACCAGCTGAATCAGTAGCAATAGAAAAGAGATAATCACTGGAACCTCCTCCATAGTAGGTGCCCCATAATCTGAATCCGGAAGCATCAAACTTGATCAGGACCCCGTCATAAGAGCCTGCCAAAGCTGTTTGATATGCTCCTGGTGTTGCAATACCGGAAGTAGAGGTGGAAAAGCCTGCAACAAATAAGTCCCCAAGCGCATTTACAGAAACGCCAAAACCATAATCATCATTAGCCCCTCCATAATAGGTTCCCCATTGTCTTACTCCGGCAGCATTGAATTTTACAACAACGACATCGACGCCTCCGGCCAGGACTGATTGAAATGAACCAGCGGAAGCGATATTGTTGACCGATTCGGTCATGCCGGTAGCATAAAAGTTCCCATTAACATCCCCGGTACAACCAGACAGGATATCCATTGAGGATCCTCCATAATAGGTCCCCCAAACAAGACCAGGGATGGGATCAATGACCAATGTGGCATCAGAAGGGATCTCTCGGGATGCGGAAAATCCAAATACGTTGTCCTCAATCTGCCGGAAAGTAACCTGGATATCTGTTTGTCCTCTTTCCTGTAGTACGCAACTAACCGGTATTTTTTCCTGGATCGGATTGATTGAATTGATCAACACCAGGAGGCCATCCTCCAGTAAAATATCTGATGCTCCATCAATCTTCATCCTGATCTGTTCCATGTCAGCCCCTGGCTTGACAATAAAGTTATACTTGAATGTTTGGGTCTCATCAACCAGATATTCCAGGTCAATTCCCGGATAGAGATTTCGGTATGTGACCTTACCAAAATGGTTAACATCCCTGATGCCTTCAACAGGAGTTCCTGCCGTGTAGTAATTCAGGTAATCGGAAGAGGGATCTTCTGCAATGATTTCACAATTGGGATTGGCTCCTTCGAAATTGATATCAATCCGATGAAAGTTTATCCGGGAATGATTTGTATCCAAGTTGAAACGATTGAGTTGAGATGTTTCCTTATCCATGATCTGCTCATCTGCAACAATGGTTCTTTCGATTTGATAAATATCATAACTGAAACCATTGTTGCGTAGCTGAACATTGAATCCATTCATGTTTAATAAATAGCGTACAGCCGGATTGGGATTCCCGGACTGGTCGATAATTTGCCCTTTATTTTCGATAAAGAAGAGGTGTTTTTGCTGGAGTTCTTGATGGCTATCTGTTTTAACCTTTGAGCTGGGATGGCTAGAATGATTTGGACCACCCTGTGAGAAAAGAAGGGAAGGGATGATCGCCAGGAATAATAAGAGGGAATATCGCTTCATATATAGTATTTTTCCAAGTTTCAAAAATACTTTTAGGAATTCAAGCTGTCAAGCGATTCCACGGCAAGTTATTCCGTGTTATGAACAAAAAAAGCCCCGGGAGCTTTCAGTTGGCAGTAAACAAAAAAGTAGGGGCAATTC
>CAYUZX010000007.1:29852-69405 GCA_964449285.1 uncultured Prolixibacteraceae bacterium | reverse complement strand
ACAGGATTTTAAAGTGAGTAAGAAATTGATAATAAGATAGAATTGCTCTGTAAATCGTCTGAAGAAAGTTTCCCGTTAAAGGTATATTTTTAATGTGTGGCTATCAAGGATACACCAAATAGTATCGTGGATTGTCAAGCTGGAACTTCTCAATCATCCTTGATAGGAAATTGGCAAAACCCCTAACCCCCTAACCATATTTGTGACTGTTTAGCCAAAAGTGGGGGTAAAGGTTCACTGGATAGAGATCGTTCCTCTATGGCAGAGGGGTTTTGCAAAAATTGCAATTACCCAACAACTTTGGGCGAGTTTATGCTAATTAAATTAAACAGATAAAATCTTACCAAAAAGAGCAATCTCAAAGAACAAAACAAATTTAAACCTGCTGTAGAAACCATCTTGAGAAAAAACACATAGAGATCGTTGTATTATAAAATGTTGTAACTTTGACTAAATCACACATAAGAATTTATACCAAACTGGTGAAAATTGTCTTGACAACATACATTTAAACCTATTCTTATGATAAAAAGACATAAAGCCTTAATTCTGGCTGCAATTACACTTTCAATTATCTTATCAAGTTGCTCTCGTGAAAGTAAGATATGGAATCAAGCCAAATCTAATAATGATATTTCATCTTATAAATATTATTCTTCATTCTATCCAACAGGGGTTTATTTGGATAGTGCAAAGCTTTTTATAAACAATATTAGAGAATTACAAAAAGGAAAACCTGATCTAATATCACGAGTATTAACTCATCCAATACCATTGTGGGATAGTATGGTATGTAAGGAAATAGGCTTGCAAATTAATATTTCAGCACCCCGATCATCAAAGGAATATAAAATAAATTCTGAAGCAAGAGGGTTAGATATCGCAAAGAATTACTTTGCAAAAAAGGGAATAACAGTAATTCCTATAAATGGAAATTGTAAAACCAAATTGATTGTTAATCTAAATATGAAAGCTTTTGGAGCTTATTATACGAATTTTGGTTATTTGTATACTGGATATGAAATTAAAGGAAAAATTTCACTAAAGACTGATGGACAAACTCCAATTACAGAATCAATATATAGAAAAGAACCTGTTTCTAAATCAGTTAGAAGAGAGACACAACACGGTTTTACTTGGTATTCTACTTTATCTGGTCGTCAAATAGGTGCAAGTCCCTCATCAGCGTTTCCAAACTTAGCTTCATTAGTTTTGGATGATAAATTTCTACTTAAATTATGGGGTGCACCCAAATCAAGTTCACCTAATCATAAAAAACAATTAAGCAAGTACGATATAAATTATATTTACCACTCCTTTTGCAACATAGACGCAATGGATAGACGCCGAGCTATAGAAATAATTGAATCTGATATTTCTGAATTTAGATCCAATGAAATAATATCATTAGTAACTTATAACATTCAAAACTATGGGCTACAAAATGAAAATTCATATCTTAGTAATTTGGGAATTAAAGTCCTTGAAAAAATGGGTGCTGATGCAATAGATGCAGCTCCAGTACTTATCGAATATATGGCATATAGAGCAGATAAATTATGGAAATACAGCTCTATCGAAAGAACTTTAGAAATTATTACAGGTGAAAATAAATCCACCATACCCAGTTGGAGAAAATGGTGGTTTAACCATAAAAATTCTAAGCTTAAGTGAACAAATACTATGCATAACAATGTATATAAGTCATTGGTCAATAGGTGGTTTAATTGGAAAGGCCAGTGCATATGACCATCTTAAGCCGATTTATATTGACCACCGTAAATGTCTGATATTAATACATCTAAACAAGTCTATTCCGATCGGCCTGGGGCGGTCAACACCGTCGGCTTGTCCAGCAAGGGCAAATGCAAAAATCGGGATGATGAACCTCACTTATAATATTTGTCGCTGTACTCAATTAAAAATAGTGATTGGTATGGGATAGGTATGTTTAGACGTGAAAAAAGTTGGTTTACATAGCATTAATATTCATTTATAAATAAAATAGATTGGATAAAATTAGGTTCATAGAAAACTATACTATATGTTTGTTCGAAACTGGCATCAAAAAAAGTAGTTTTTAGAGGTGTCCTTAAAAGGAACCTGTCATGAGAAAAAGTATTTTATTAGTCATTGCGGTAATTTTTTGCTGTGAGGTCCTGCCTGCCCAAGGCGAATGGACGGTCTTAAACACCTCGAATTCAAACATACCGTCTGACAAACTTGGTGGCC
This sequence comes from uncultured Prolixibacteraceae bacterium, assembly GCA_964449285.1. Lineage (GTDB taxonomy): Bacteria > Bacteroidota > Bacteroidia > Bacteroidales > FEN-979 > QYOJ01. The sequence goes on along the minus strand of CAYUZX010000007.1, from coordinate 67,173 downwards.
TGGGCATGACTGTGGACAAGCCGACGATGTTGACCACGTCAGACCGATATAAATCTACCACCCCTAAGAATTGATTGTTAATAGGTTGGAGTGGTCAGCAAAAATCGGCGGAGGGTGGCCACATGATCCGTTTTGTCCACATATTCACCTAAAGCCTCAAATCCAAATGATATCTGATTAGTTGAAATAGCGATATATTCTGAATGATCTAATTCAACAAACAAAACATTGGCTTTTTTATGGTAAAGGATGGATTGCTTAAAATTAGATTTCCAGCCTTCAATGTTTCCCAAATAATGATAAGAGTATGCAAGGATTTCCTTTTCGGCTGTATTTTCTGCCAGCTCAACTGCTTTTAAAAATTCCTTTTCAGCCGGAAGATATTGACCTGAATTATGCAACACAAGTCCTTCAACATAATAAGACCGAACTTCCTCATTTGTATTATTTTGCAATTCCTTTTGAGGTAACTGCTCTATCGTATCTGGAGCAATGTTTGAAAACAAGCTATTAAAACCGGATAGAAAGATTATTACTATTATTAGTTTATATCCGATTGTTTTCAAGTTTCAGAGTTAATCATTTCGTTTATTATGTTGTGGTGTTCATATTCGAACCCATACTCTATTTCTAAAACAAATATAATGTGTTGTTCTGTCATATCAAAATAAGCTGAATTCTAATTTATACGTCCAATTTGTCCATTGGATTTTCAATCTGATTGAATCCTTTGGTGATTGGAAAAGCAAGTGTATCTGACCACCTTGCGACGATATGGTGAAATGCAAAATGGTGAAATAATTTTGCCAAATGCCAACTGTTGACAACTCGCCCGTCACCATGTGAAAGCCGCGAGGCTTGGGGGAGAGGAGGATTTCTTTTTGGAAATAAGGCATGATTATAACATTAACCTGTCAATGATAAAAATGATCATTCTGAATCTCAACCCGCTTGTTTGAAGTTTTTGTACCGGACCGCAAGGTGGATTTTGGAGTCCATGGGTTTGATAGAGTTTTTGAAATCAATTGCAAGATAATCATTTCCCCCTAATACATCTCCAAGTGAACCTTGTATGGAAAAACCATCCAATGGAAGCCACTCCGGTTGGGGTGGCTTTCGTTTTTTATAGTGCGCTCTCCTTTCATTTTGAAGGAGGAATCGGTGCGTCCAGTACTTGTGCAAATCGTTTTGAAGACGTATATTCGCAGTACCATGGTAACGTTACTATTTAAACCTGGGAATTATGAATCGGAACATAAATATCCTTGCTATCCTGTGCATGACGCTGCTCTTTGCCTGCATCAAGCCCTTTGATCCGGTCATTGACAGCAATGCCGCGAGCAAGTACGTCGTATCGGGCCGGGTTACCAATACGGCAGGCTGGCAGGTGGTCCAGGTCTCCCTCTCCTCACCCATCGATTCTCCGGAGTATATCCCGGTAGCGTCGTGCCAGGTAACAATTCTTGACGACAAGGGGAATACATTTGCCATGGAAGAATACGTACCCGGACTTTACCGCGTGTGGATGGACCAGCAATACCTTGTCCCCGGAACCTCCTACCAGGTGAAGGTTTCAACTCCCGATGGCGAAGAGCTTGAGTCGGGATTTGACCGGATGCCGATGGGCCCTTCCATCGATTCTATCTATTATCACATTGAAGATATCCCTACAACCAATCCAGGGGTAAACCACAGGGTCATGCAATTTTACGTGGACCTGAATGCCATTGGGGACTACAGCCAGTATTACCAATGGGAGATTGTGGAGACCTGGGAATACGAAGCGGCCCTTCCCGTGGAATATTACTACGACGGTACCTTTCACGAGGTGAGACCGCCCGATTATACCAACAAAGTTTGCTGGATGACCAAATCAGTGAAGAATATCTTCACCGTCTCCACGAGAAGCCTTTCACAGAATATCTATAATCAGTACCCGTTGCAGACTGTCGACGGGACCAGCTCCTCCCGACTTGGGATCATGTACAGCACCCTGGTAAGCCAGCTTGCCCTGAGCGAGGAAGCATACAACTACTGGGACGAACTGAGGATCAACAGCAACGAACAGGGAGGCCTTTATGAGAAACAGCCCTTTGCCATCAAAGGCAACCTGTTGAATGTCAGCAACTCCGATAAAGATGTCCTGGGATATTTTTATGCAGCGTCAGAGACTACCCGCAGGTACTTTTACCAGGATGTTGAAGGGATTGTCCTGGATTTCAACGATGAGTGCTACCAGACAGAGACGTTTCCATACTTCTGGAAATCTGTTATGCCCGAGGAATATCCCGTATACTACTTTTACAACGAAAAAGGGGAGTTGAGAATCCTGAACCCTTCCTGTGTCGACTGCCGGATTCAGGGTGGAACCACCGTAAAACCCGATTTTTGGCCTGAGTAGCAGGACTTGAACCTGCGACCCCCTGCTCCCAAAGCCCCCAGGACGATGGATTACATTCGGAAGAAGGATGGATCAGACAGGTATTTTTCTTTAGAAAAGGCAGCAGATGTCGTACGAGAATGCCATTATAGTTTAAATACCCTTTCCAGATTACGGGTTGTGGATATAAAAAATACAGGGTTCCCATCCCATATGCGATGACAACCCTGTGATTTAATTATCTTTTTAAGGAACAGTATACTTACCCGGAGACCTTATTCCACGATCAAGCGGCTTGTTGAAGTCCCTTTATCTGTTATTGCCCTGATAAAATAGATCCCGGTATTGTATGCTGAGGTATTGATCCTGGTTGTATAGTCGTCAATATTCATACGATAAACAACCTGTCCTGTGCTGTTCGTGACCCATATTTCCTGTATTTTATCTTTGCATCCGATTCTGACGGAGGTAGTTGCTGGATTAGGATATACAAGCATATCTGATTGCTCCATTTTTATCAACGTTGTTCCTGTGGTTCCCAGGAGCCATGCAATGGATTTACCCAGTACCTCTTCCCTGTCGTTGGAATCTTGTATAGCGGCATATGAAACGGTTGAAAAGATCGACCTGAATGTTCCGGAATTAAATTGAGTAGCGCCATAGCCAAGGGGTTCAGGGAAAATGACTTCCATCATATAATCTCCGTTGGTCTGCAGGATTTCATCTATATAAAGTCCGTCATCGTCAATTCCCGTATAGATATCAAGTACGGTGAAAGGAACTCCTTCAATACAGGAACCGGCAACGCCCATGACATTCCCTGTGTCGGGTTCTATATTCCAGACATCCTGTGCTACATCTACCAGACCCAGGCCATCAAAAGGAAAGCTTCCCGCTGTGAATGTGCCCGCACCGGGATATTTGTCATAAAGATAATCCTGGGCTGAAAGCAACAGGTTTCCGCCGTAGAGGGTAAGGTAGAGCAAAATTTCATATTCATCGTTATCGGTGAGGGTTTCACCATCTGACCAGACTTCACCGGTGAACCAAAACGCAATATTATAAGGGGCCATGGTAGCTCCATCCGGCCCGTCATTGGCCAGATCGGTTACTTCTACATAGTCATAGGTGTATCCCAATGCGTCCAGGACAGGCTGCAGATATTGCCAATCATCGGTAAAGTCATCAGGATATTGGAAACTTCCGTCGCGGTCAACACAAATGATCTGTTGCGCGATTCCAAAATTCGCTGTCATCATTAAAAAAATAATGGAAAGCGTGAATAAACGTAATAAATTTTTCATAGGTTAATAAATTGGTTAATACTACAGGATTGAATTCGAGTACAATATACGAAAAAATTATTTTTTCATCTCAACACAGGTTCCCAGATCACCTCTTTCTGGCACTTTTACTGAGCTCAGGAACTCACAGGTATTTTTCACTAGAAAAGCTGTTGCTGTCCTGCAGGAATGTGGAAACAGTATCAACAGACTCTCAAACCTAAAAACCCAAGAAATTGCTTCATTGTCATACTTGGGTTACGCAGATGCCGTGAAATTGAAAGCCATTCTGGAATTTTCAACTAGGAGTAGGATTCAGGAGGCGCTGGTTAATAATACTCAACAGGGCAAACATGCTAATTGACAATGTAAGGATCAGCGAAGGGGGGATCAAGCACCGAAAACAACGGCCTGCAGATGTTGAACCTGTCTTGGGAAATAAAAAACAGAATAAAAAGTTCAGCGATTTATGCTTCGCGGAAAAGATAAAGTTGAAATCGAAGCAGGTTTACTCTCTATCGCACATAACCTATTAAAATTTGAGACAACCTCTTGATCTTCAGGGGTGGGAGCAACAGGATTCGAACCTGTGACCCTCTGCTTGTAAGGCAGATGCTCTGAACCAGCTGAGCTATGCTCCCTCAAAAGAGGATGCAAAGATAAAGAAAAATCGCAACCCTTAAAAACCAAATAATAATCAAAATTCAATGTCCGGAAAATCAGACTGATCGAATACAGGAATGCTCTGTTAGTGGAATCCTGAGCTTTGGGATTTATTTGGAATTTGTTATTTGGTGTGTCTAGAATGGGTACCCGATCCCAAAATTCCAGATAATGTCCTTTAACTGTAATTTGCTGAAATACCACTTGTTTTTGCTTTCCATGGAAGGGACTCGGATGGGAACAGCCGGATCAATCCGAAAGATGAAGAAGTCGAAATCTAACCTGAATCCTATTCCTACATCCATCCCCAGTTGCCATCCGAATGAATCAAAATAAAAAGTGCCTCCCGGTAAATCAGGCGATGGTTTGAGGAGCCACACATTGCCAATATCGGTGAAAACAGCCCCTTTGAAAAAGCTGTAGATCGGGAAACGGTACTCAATCTGAAGCTGAAGCTGCATATCCCCCAACTGGCCAAAATTCTGACTCACAGTATCATTGTGAAAAGAACCGGGACCTAAGTCACCCATCCTCCAGCCCCGCATGTCGTTTGCCCCACCTGCCAGGAATGCCTTTTCAAACGGAAGCACACTGGAATTCCCATATGAAATCCCAATCCCTCCGTAAAACCGGTAAACAATAGAGTAACCTTTCCCAAATTGATTGTAAAACCGGAAGTCGAGATCGGGCCTCACAAATTGAGAATATTGGATACCGAACAGGGTGAACTCCCCATTGGCATTTTTGGAAGTCTTGAACAAACTGTTGATTCCATACAGTAAGTTTCCTGATGTCTCAAGATTTGACCGGATATAGAAAAAATCCCGATGTTTGGACACAGTCTGGTTGCTGAATGTCAGGGTGTATTTTAGCCCGGCAGTCATGTGATCGGTGTATTGGTTTTTGAACCGTACATCTTGAAGAGAGTCCAGCTTTGCAGTAAATTCAGGACTAGGAAATACTTTAACTAACAGCACTTCAATCGGATTCAGTGTGTGGGAAATGGTCGGATTCTGTATCCAGGTATATCCGTATGACGTACTTGCGATATGCCTGTTGTAATCCGGGTCTTGCTTTTGTTGAAAATTATAACCGATGCTCAGGGTTGTTTTCGGTTTAAACGATTTTGGCAACTTTTCCTGTCTGATCGGAATCAAAAACTGTGGGAACGTGATACTGGCGTTAGCCCCGAATTCAATCGTATTAAAGAGCCCCCCCTGCCCGCCACCAGCCTGCATCTGGGTTGAAGCACTCAGTGTAAATTTCAGGATCTGGGCGCCATGGAAAATATTCCTGTTCATATAACCAATGTTCCCAGCAACCCCCAGAGCCCCGGCCGAATTGGTGCCATCAGTGCTCCAGCTGAGGGATTGAGTGGATGATCTGGCCAGTTTGATCTGGCTGTCCAACTGGTATGGCCAAGCCTCTTGCTCATCATTATCAAGTATCGCATTCTCAAAATCAATGTTAATGAATTTGAAGTTTTGTAACCCCGACAACCGGGAGTAAGTCTGGTCAATGTCTTTGAGGTTGTACCAACTATCCGGTTCAATCATGATATTCTGTGCGATCGTTCGCTGGCGAAGCTTAAATTTATCACGATAGAGAAAGTAGTAGGTGATCGATTTTCTCCCCTTGAAGGGATCTTCATAAGTTTTTACAACAGTATCATTTGTCTCGAGATCTCTCTTCTGGTAATCGAACTGGGGGAAAATATAGATATGGTGGATCTTGTATCGCCGGTGAGACGACTCCATAACCATCCCAAAATCCTCCAGACTGGGAATAACAGGGTTAAGGATCTCCACCTTAATGTCCATCTGTCGCGAATTCATTAAACTGTCTACCTGGAATATAATATAATTGGATGTGAACCGGTAAAAGCCTTGATTGATCAGAGCTGTGGTGATCCTTGTTCTCTCCCCATCCAGGGTATAGGCGTTGTAATCGCTTTTCCGTTTTATCAGGCATTTGGATGAGTCGAGGTACACAAATGAAGCCAGCGTTGTATCGGTGATGGACCAGCTGAAATTGCGAATTGTATATGGTTGTGTCGTCCTGATCCGGTAGAAAACTTTGGCTTTTTTATTCCTGTATGTAATGGTGTCGGAAAGAGAAGAGTTGAAATAACCAATGTTATTCAAATATAACCCCATTTGCTTGAGGCCGATCGTGATCATATTTGTATCCAGGACGACAGGGGCCGATCCGATCTTGGTGCGAAGCCATTTTTTAAACTTGGTGTTCTTCCCCTTTGTTCCCCAGTAATAAAACGAGATACCCGGCCTGAAGATACCCAGGAATTTCTTATTGGGCTCCTGTTGGAAGTATCCGGCGAGTTCATCCTTCGATATCTTTTTTGTATCGATCTCAATCTTATTTTTCACCAATAGGTAATCCCCTTCGGATATGTGTTTCGTACCATTGCATCCACCCAAAAAAAGGAGGGCAAGAATAAGAACAATGAAAGCCGGTCGTGGATTCGAAGTCAAATGAAACAGATTAATTCACGGCAAAGGTAATGATTAGATGATTGAACCCTGTTACTTGGGGAGAAGGCCGAAAAACTTCTTGAAAGAGCGGTGGAACTGATGGATTTGTTGTAGGGAAGCTTTTGGTGCTTTCATGATTTATCTTTATTTTGAAAGGTTAAACCGTTCGGGATGACAGGCTGTTTTATCCATGTAGAAATCCTGAATAAAGATCATGTCTTTCTCGTAATCACCGGTTGGATGAAAAATTGGTCCTACTCCTCCTGTCTTATTGCCATAATCAATGAAGGAGAGAGCAAGAGGAACCCCGGCTTCCAGGGCGATGAGATAAAATCCTTTTTTCCAATGATCCACACGCCTCCGGGTTCCTTCAGGCGTGATGACAACAATCAGTTCGTCCTGTTCCTTGAACATCCGAACGACCTGGGTCACCATATTGCTTTTATATCGTCCTCTGTCGACGGGCAATCCACCCAGTTGTTCAAGCAACCATCCCAACGGGAAGATGAATACCTCTTTCTTTATCAGAAATCTGATATTGACCCGGATGGCCCAGAATGTAAGCCGGCCTACCACAAAATCCCAGTAGCTGGTATGAGGAGCGGAAACCACAACGGCTTTCTTAATTTCCTCCGGAAGTGCTCCGTTGGTATTCCAGCCAAACAGCTTCAGTATTGTTTTTGACAACCATCTAAACATGACTTACCTGTTGAGCAAATTCATGGGAGATATAATTATCAAGACTCAGACAAACATTTGTTGAGAATTCAATGGCCAAGTGGATTATCTTCTCCCATTCAGATTGTTGGAGCGGGAGAGGGCTTTTCCCCGGAAGAATGGAGAGGGAATAGATCAAGCCTGCGTTGAACGCATCTCCTGCCCCAATAGTGCTTACAGGACAGATGTCAGGAACCAGCATTTTCAGATTCAGATCCGGAGTGATTACTTCAACGCCTTCGTTACTTTTGGTATAAATCAGGGAATCGCCCCCATGATCTACAATCTCTTTGTAAGCGCCAGCAGCATTGTTAACCTCAAAAATATGCATGAAATCTCCTGCCGATCCACGCGTGATATGAGCTATATTAATGTTTTCAAGGATCCATGGACGGAATTGCGGAAGTTTTTTTAGATGTGGCTTCCTGAAGTTGGGATCATAAACCAGGAAAGCCCCGTTGGATTTGGCTTGCATCAGAAATTCCCAGACCGGTTGCCTCACTTCATGAGAGATGGCAAAGAAGGATCCGAACATGACGATATCACCGGCTCCCGCTTCAGGTAAATTATGTAAATGACGCAGCTCGGGGAAATTCCGGTAGAAGGAGTAACTGGCATTCCTCTTTGCATCCAGAAATGCCAGTGAAATTGCGGTTTGTCCCTCTGTGAAACGCTCAACAAATCGGGTATCAACGCCATTGCTTGTAAGAAACGTTTCGATAATTTCACCAGCCTCATCATGCCCAAAGTCACTGATGAAGACAGGGTTCATCCCTGTTCGGCCCAGCGATACAGCGGTATTCAACATCGAACCGCCCGGTTTTGCAGCCACAGGATGATTATCCTGGAAGATGATATCAAGAACGGTTTCGCCTATGCAGAAGATTTTCTTCATCAGTATTCGATATCCAGGTCAAGTTGCTCTTTGAGTTTGTTAAGGGCAGGATTCTTGGCGGCCATTTTCTCAAATTTCTCTTTGTCGGTATAAGGTTTTTGCTCGATAGGATTCTCATGGATTCGGGTTTGCAGCGTAATCTGATAATTATCGAGTGTACGTCTGAGAAATTCGAGAAGGTCACCGCGCTTCTGATTCAGCTCCTCCTCAAGGATCCGGTTATCGATCTCAAACGCAATTCCCCATCCCTCTATCAATGAAGGATCTCTGGACGTAAGGGTGGTGGCAAGGTGCGGGAAATCGGTTCTCAGACCCTCGGCAAATGCTTTCCAGTGTGTTTTGAGCTCCTCCTCCGAAAATGGAGTAGCCGTTGGATTATCTTCCTCCGCGGCATTTGAATCCGTTGCCATTACATCCGGTTTTGCCGGTGTTTTGATGGATATCGTCCCCGGGAGATGATCGCCATTGCGAGGAACGGAGTGATGTGGCAATGGCGCCGTGGTACTGTGGTGAGGGGGTGGGCGGGAAGGAGTGGGGGGAGTGGTGGGGCTAGTGGGGTTTTGGCGCTGTGGCGCCGGTAATACGGCATCCGCCTCTTTCATCTCCTGGCCGGGAGTGCAAAGCTGCATCAGGGCTAACTCCAGGTGAAGCCGCTTGTTGTTGCTGATCCTATAACTCAGGTCGCATCGGTTAGTGATGTCCAGTACCTTAAGCAACAGATCAGGAGAACAGACTGCAGCTTGTTCCTGGTAACGTTGGCGGATATTCGGAGCCGTTTCCAGTAGTTTTACCGTGGAAGGATCTTTGGAGACCAGGAGGTTCCGAATGTGCTCTCCGAAACCGATCAGAAAATGCTGGCCGTCAAACCCCTTCTCCAGGATCTCATTAAGGATCAACAGCACCCCTGCTGCATCGAGTTGAAGGACCTTCTCAGTAATCCTGAAGTAGTACTCATAATCTACCACATTCAAATTCTCCAGCACTGTTTCATAGGTGAGTTCGTTGCCGGCAAAACTCACGAGCTGGTCGAAAATAGAGAGGGCATCACGCATGGCTCCATCAGCTTTCTGTGCGATGATATGCAGGGCATCTTCACTGGCATTGATCTGCTCCTGTTCTGCTACGTAGCTGAGGTACGCGGCAATATCATCCACATTGATCCTTCGGAAGTCGAAGATCTGACAACGGGAAAGAATCGTCGGAAGGATTTTGTGTTTTTCTGTCGTCGCCAGGATAAATTTTGCATAAGCAGGTGGCTCTTCCAACGTTTTCAGAAAGGCATTGAATGCAGAAGCGGAGAGCATGTGGACCTCATCGATGATATAGACTTTGTAGATGCCCATCTGGGGTGGAATCCGTACCTGGTCAACCAAACTCCTGATGTCGTCGACTGAGTTGTTGGAAGCTCCGTCGAGCTCATAGATGTTAAAGGATGTATTTTCATTGAAGGAGATGCAGGAGGGACAGGCATCGCAGGCTTCGGCCTGGGGAGAGAGATTTTCACAGTTGATTGTTTTTGCCAGGATCCTTGCACAAGTTGTTTTTCCAACACCTCTGGGACCGCAAAAGAGAAACGCCTGAGCCAGCTGATTGTGCAAGATAGCGTTTTTCAATGTGTTGGTGATGGATGGCTGCCCTACTACCGTACTGAAGGTCTGTGGTCTGTATTTCCGGGCCGATACGATGAAGTTTTGCATGTCAGTCAAATCGCTCAATTAGGCAGTCAAAAGTACGAAAGTTTTTGATTTTTGTGTAATTTGGCTCATTCAACTCAATGAACCGTGTTGCTGTTATATACCTCTTCGGTCCCCAATCGCTTACGATATATTGTCCACCTTCTTTTTGAAGAGATAGCAGGATTGAAGGTGACGTTCACTCAATCAAAAGAGGCGTATCTCGCTTTTGAAGGGCCCAGAATGGCCTACTGTAAGGAAGATCCCGGCGGAGGGCTCTTCCTGGAGTCTTCGGGGTTGCTGTTTGAGCAGAAGATCTTCTCTCATGAAATACCCGTTCGCCGGTTCCATGAGATTCCAATCCTTTTTGAATCATCTAATCCCGATGCCGGATTCCCATTCGACCTCCTGGCTGCATCGTTCTATCTTGTTTCGAGGTATGAAGAGTACATCTCTGTCAAACACGACAAGTATGGGAGGTTTCCAGCCTCCTCCAGCCTGGCTTTCCGTAACGGGTTTCTGAATAAACCTGTTGTGAATATCTGGTTGAAACTATTCATCGATCGGCTGCGCCAGAAGTTTCCCTCGCTGATGACCCGCCAGGATTCCTATCGGTACCTCCCAACAGTTGATATTGACCATGCGTTTGCTTACCGTTACCGCTCTCTCTACAGAACAATGGGCGGAATCGGCCGCTCTCTCTCACGTGGCAGGCTGAATGAAGTTCTGGAGAGGATTCGCGTACTTACGGGAATCTCCCCAGATCCTTACGATACATTCTCCTTTGTCCGGTCCCTCCACGAAAGGTATCAACTCTCCACAATATGCTTTGTCCTGTTTGCCGATTACGGGGGTAATGACAACAACATCCCGGTTGATGGAAAAGGATTGCTGGAGTTGATGCAATCGCTGGTTCAGTGGTCTGAGATAGGCGTGCATCCCTCTCTCTCCTCGTCAAAACATCCTTCCAGGCTGCAGAAAGAAATCGAGGGTCTGGGTAAGGCAACGGAAAAGAAGATTACCCGGAGCCGTCAACATTTTTTAAAATTCATCCTGCCTGATACATTCCGTCAACTGGTCAAACAGGGTATACACGATGAATATTCAATGGGGTACGCGTCTCATCCTGGTTTTCGTGCCGGAATCGCTCATCCCTTCACTTTTTTTGATCTTACGGTAAATGAAGAAAAGCCATTGCGGTTACATCCGGTGCCGGTCATGGATGTCACCTTCCGCGATTATCTTCGTCTAACACCGGATGAGAGTCTTTTCGAGATAAAACAAATCATCGATGAAGTTCGTTTGTTCAATGGAGAGTTTATCAGCCTATGGCATAATGAGAGCCTCTCCGATTCAGGCCGGTGGAAAGGTTGGCGAACACTTTACGAGGAAGTCGTAAAAGAGGCGGCTAGAGAATGAGGAATGAGCAACCAGCAACCAGCAACCCATGATCCGCTACCTCCCACATAAACAGATCGATAAGATGCAATGGGATCGTTGCATCAGGAAATCAGTAAACTCCTTTGTCTATGGATTATCCTGGTACCTCGACCTGGTCTCTCCGGATTGGGATGCTCTCATTGAGGATGACTATCGGAGCGTGTTTCCACTCACACACAAACGGAAGCCTGGAATCTCTTACCTGGCCCAGCCCTTCTTCACCCAGCAATTGGGGGTCTTTACCATGGATCTTCTGTCTCAGGATCTGGTTACCCGTTTTCTTGATGCCATTCCAACGAAATTCAAATTGGTCGAGATCCACCTGAATGGTTTCAACAAGGTTGACTCGTCGCAGTTTGAGGTGATTCCCCGTAAAAATCATGAATTGGAACTAATCTACCCCTATGATGAGATTAGTGGGCGGTATTCCCAGAATGCCAAACGCAATATCAGAAAAGCTGTTGATGCAGAGGTGACGGTGCAACGGAAGGTTTCCACTGATGAATTGATCAGCCTCTTCAGGAATAATTTCGGAAAACAGGAGGGGAAACTGAAATATCGGGATTATATTACCATTGAAAAGATCATTTCACATAGCGTGAAAAATGCATCAGGAATTCTGATGGGCGCCGGATCCCGTGAAGGAGAGATTGATGCTGGGGCCTTCTTTCTGAAGGATCGCACGCGATTTATCCTGTTGCTGGCGGCTTCCGACTTCTCAACCCGGAGCAACGGCGCTATGTTTTTCCTGCTCGATACCTTTATAAGGGAGAATGCAGGCCAACCGGCACTACTCGATTTTGAAGGGGGAAACGATCCGAATCTGGGCCGGTTTTATAAAAGTTTCGGTGCCCGGGAAACGACCTACCCATTTGTTAGAATATCCCGGATCCCTTTTTACAAACAGATCCGGAGAATCTGAATTTTCGTATCTTTGTTTGAAATGACCCATTTATGAAATATCCATCCATGGTTCGGCTTCTGGGCCAATCCCACTCCATGCTTAACCAGTATATGGCAGAGATCCGTGATGTCGAAATTCAGCAAGACAGCCTTCGTTTTCGCAATAACCTCGAACGGATAGGTGAAATCTTTGCCTACGAGATAAGTAAAGATCTGGTATTCAAAGAGAAAGAGGTTGTTACATCCCTCGGCATTGCCAGCGTTCCGGTTTTAACTCAATACCCAGTGCTGGCTACAATCATGAGAGCAGGATTGCCATTTCATCATGGCTTCCTGAGATTCTTTGACCGTTCTTCCAATGCCTTTGTATCAGCATACAGAATGGCACACAAAGACGGGACCTTCAGTATGAGCGTTGAGTATGCATCCTCCACTCCGATTGATGGAAAAGTATTGATCATCTGTGATACCATGATGGCTTCGGGATCATCCATGTTGCATACCTATAAAGAGTTGATCGCAAGAGGCAAACCGGCACATGTACACATTGCTGCCATTCTGGCCAGCATGGAGGGCGTGAATCACTTGAAGAAATCCATCCCCAAAAAGAATGTCACCATCTGGGTTGGAGATATAGATGAAGAATTAACTGCCCAGCTTTTCCTGGTACCCGGACTGGGAGATGCAGGAGATCTGGCATTTGGAGAGAAAAACTGAAAATCTGTTTCCCGATGAACCGAACACTTGTCTTTGAAAACATTAAGGTCTCTCTCGATTCCATCAGGAGCCACCTTCTTCGTAGCATTCTCACCATCCTCATCATTGCTTTCGGTATTATGGCGTTGGTTGGGATCCTTACAGCGACAGACTCCATCAAATATTTCCTTACAACCAATTTTTCCATGATGGGATCTAACACGTTTACGATCCGTAACAGGTCACTCAATGTTCATATCGGAGGTCAGCAAAACAAACAACGAAGATACGAACCAATCACCCTGGATCAGGCCTGGGAATTTAAAGAGCGGTTTAATTTCCCGGCTTCCACATCGGTCTATACCTACGCTACAGGCATTGCTACCGTGAAATTCGAATCCAACAAAACCAATCCCAATACCCGTGTCATTGGCGTTGACGAGAATTATATCATAACATCAGGAGATGAGATTGCAAACGGGCGAAACTTTACTCCGGATGAAACTAGCTATGGGACAAGTGTGGTTGTGATAGGCCCTGAAGTCGTCAAAAATATCTTTAAGAATAAAGAGGACCCGATTGGGAAGATTATCTCCATCGGTTCAGGAAAATACCGTGTTGTAGGGGTGTTGAAAGAGAAGGGCTCCAGCATGGGATTCAGTGGCGACAGAAGCTGCTTCGTACCCCTCAACAACGTCAGGGTTTACTTCCCCCGGCCAAATATGTCTTACAACATCAGCGTGATGGTTAACAACCAGGAGCAGATGGAAGCCGGAGTGGGGGAGGCCACCGGGCTGCTCCGCAGCATCCGTCAGGTCCCTGTTGGCCTGGAGGAGTCGTTCGAGATCACTAAGAGTGATGAGATCGCTAAGATGCTGATTGAAAATATCCGGTATGTCACCATCGCCGCTACATTCATCGGGCTGATTACCCTGATGGGAGCGGCAATTGGGCTGATGAATATCATGCTTGTATCGGTAACGGAACGTACGCGGGAGATCGGTATCCGCAAAGCCATTGGAGCCACGAAACGGCTTATCCGAAACCAGTTTCTGGTGGAAGCTATTGTCATTGGACAGTTGGGAGGCGCCCTGGGAATTATCCTTGGCATCCTCATCGGGAATGTGATTTCACTGGCTATTGGCAGCGCCTTCATCATCCCGTGGGTCTGGATTATCATGGGGGTGGTGGTATGCTTTGCTGTGGCCCTGATCTCTGGCATCTATCCATCCCAGAAAGCTGCGAACCTCGATCCCATCGATTCACTCCGGTACGAATAATCCGAATTTATGGATGTCAACCGTGTCAGATCCCTGCTCCTGCATGAGTTTCCTCATGCCACAACACCCGGGCAGGAACAACTCATGGGTGAATTGGCAGTTTTTCTCACGATCTCCTGGAAGCAGGCTAATGCACTATTCCTTCTGAAAGGTTATGCAGGAACCGGGAAAACCACGGTAGTCAAGGCACTGGTTAATGTTTTGCCGGCTCTTGGGAAACGAACTATCCTGATGGCTCCTACCGGAAGAGCGGCTAAGGTGATGGCTGGATATACAAGTAAGCAAGCTCATACAATTCATCGCAAGATCTACTTTGCCTGGACTAACAAAGAGGGTCAGATTGAGATGAAATTACAGAAGAATCTGCACCGGCACACCCTATTCATTGTCGACGAGGCCTCCATGATTCAGCATGCTATGCCGGTGGAAGGACAGCTGTTCGCCACACGAAACCTGCTCGACGATCTCTTTGCTTATGTACAGTCGGGCGAGAACTGTCGCCTGCTCTTTATCGGGGATGCCGCCCAGCTTCCGCCGGTAGGCTTGGATTACAGCCCGGCACTGGATGCTGCTTTCCTCAAGAAAGGATACGATCTGGCCATCGACTTATTCGAACTCACCGAGGTAGTGAGACAGTCGCAGGAGTCGGGGATTCTGGTCAACGCCACCCTGATCCGGGAGGAGATCATCAATAAAGAGATCCGATTCCCCCTCTTTCAGCTGCAATCCTTTCCGGATGTCTTCCGCATCAACGGACCTGAACTGGAAGATGCGCTCAACCAGGCCTATTCGGGGTCGGAGCGGGAGAACAATGTAGTCATCTGCCGGTCGAACAAACGTGCCAACGTCTTCAATCGCGAGATCCGGCGGAGGATTCTATTCCTCGAAGGAGAGATCACAACCGGGGATTACCTGATGGTGGTTAAGAATAATTATTTCTGGCTTCCGCTGGAATCCTCCACCGGATTTATCGCAAACGGCGACATCGTCGAGATTACCCGCATCAGGAAGTTTGAAGAGATCTATGGGTTCCGTTTTGCCGACATTACTATCCGATTCATTGATTATCCGGATGAACCCGAACTGGATGTCAAGATCATTCTCGATACCCTTACCTCTGAATCTGCCGCTCTGAAGCAACCTGATAATAACAGGCTCTTTCAAACAGTTATGGAGGACTATGCCGACCTGCGGTCACGCCGTGAGCGCGTGGAGAAAGTAAAAGCCAGTCCCCATTTCAATGCGCTGCAGGTGAAATTTGCTTACGCCCTAACCTGTCACAAAACCCAGGGAGGGCAATGGGATACCGTATTTATAGACCAGGGTTACATGACAGAACAAATGCTCAACGTAGAGTACTTGCGGTGGCTATATACAGCCGTAACCCGGGCTACAAAAAAAATGTTCCTGGTAAATTTCCAGGAACGATTTTTTGAATAACCTATACGGACGACCCATGGGTCATCCATACCGGATTACCAACCCAATAGCATAATACCAACACTCCACGGATATAATTCCGGCCCTTTGTTTTTCTGGTACATAGGGGTCAGGGAGTAGGTGGCGAAGAGGTTCAGATAAGACCAGCCCACCCTGACGGTAGCGTCGAGTTTGAATGGGTTCAGGTGATACGGGTCATGATTTCTGATCAAGGCATTGTCAGCATAGAAAGAGGCTACCTTTTTTCCGTTATCATCAGCAAGGAAGTAAGTGTCCTGCCATTGGTAGAGGCGCTGTTTCTGATAGGTCTGCAAACGTAATCCGCCAATTACACCAAATGTAAAGTGGAAACTGTTGATCCGGTGTCCCGGGTTTGTCTGGTATTCAAACAGCAGAGGAATAGTGATGTAGGAGACAAAGAGCTTGTTAACTTTCATACCTACAGTTTTTCCTTTATCATCAACCGTGTTGTACGCCTTTAACGTAGAGGAATCACCGATTAGGGTATAGGCGCCGCTGTAGTAGTAATTATTCAGCGAAAAGCCTAATCCGGAGATGAACCCGAATTTATTTTTCGCAATATTGACATTCAACTCAAATGGGTTGAGGTTGATCATCAGGGAGCGGGCTGTGTTCATGTCCAGATACTGGTTGCCAGGGCCGAAATTCATAGTGAAATCCTTGTTTACATAACCGTTCCAGCCAAAATCAATACCGGCCCAATGGCCGTTGAATTTCCCTTTTTTACAGTAA
Organism: uncultured Prolixibacteraceae bacterium; assembly: GCA_964449285.1. Lineage (GTDB taxonomy): Bacteria > Bacteroidota > Bacteroidia > Bacteroidales > FEN-979 > QYOJ01. The sequence continues at coordinate 50,558 of CAYUZX010000007.1, read as the reverse complement.
AAGGGGAAGGTACTCCAATTTGTACCACCACAGCCATGAAAGTGCTCTTTTTTGTCAATATAAATGACAACGGAGTCGCTACCCCTATTCTGGATCTTGACCCCGCTTACGATGACTTCTGATTTATTAAATTTATGTTTGTGACCATGATTTTCATCGTCCTGCCCTTTTGATTTCCCCGGTAAGATGAAGATCAGCGTGGCTGCCAATGCAATCGTCAGAACTACGTTAACTTTTTTCATGCTTCGAGTGATTTTGGTTCAAGACAATAAGACGAGGGTACAGAAAAAAAGTTACAGTAAAAAAGACGAAATTGCACAAATTGCCATCTAATCTAGCTATCCAGCTTCAGTATTGCCAGAAACGCTTTCTGGGGAACTTCGACGTTGCCGATCTGGCGCATTCGCTTCTTGCCTTTCTTCTGTTTTTCGAGGAGTTTGCGCTTTCTGGTGATGTCACCGCCATAACACTTGGCTGTCACATCTTTGCGGAGGGCTTTTACCGTTTCGCGTGCAATGATTTTGGCACCGATCGCGGCCTGTATGGCTACGTCGAACTGTTGACGGGGAATAAACTCTTTGAGCTTCAGGCAAAATCTGCGGCCAAAATCATAGGCATGATCGCGGTGAAGCAAGGTGGATAAGGCATCTACCGGTTCGCTGTTGAGCAGGATGTCGAGTTTGACCAGCTGCGCCTCTTTGAATCCCGACTGGTAATAATCGAAAGAGGCATATCCTTTGGAGATGCTCTTCAGCCTGTCGTAAAAGTCAAAGACGATCTCACCGAGAGGAAGCTCGACAGTTAGCTCAGTTCGGTCTGTTGTCAGGTAGACCTGGTTTTTCAGAACTCCCCGTTTGTCAATGCAAAGGCGCATAATGGCACCCACATATTCTGACCGGGTAAGGATATTTGCCGAGATGTATGGCTCTTCTATATGGTCAACAAGCGTGGAATCAGGAAGCCCTGATGGATTGTGCACTTCGATAACCTCTCCTTTGTTAGTAAAGACCTTATAGGATACGTTGGGAACAGTTGTAATCACATCCATGTCGAATTCTCTGTCGAGCCGCTCCTGCACGATCTCCATATGGAGTAATCCCAGGAAACCACACCTGAAGCCAAAGCCCAGTGCCATAGATGATTCAGGTTCAAAAGAGAGAGAGGCATCATTGAGCCGAAGCTTCTCCAGGGAGTCGCGGAGTTCTTCATAGTCATCCGCATCCACGGGATAGATCCCTGCAAAGACCATTGGCTTGACCATCTCAAAGCCATCGATAGCCTGCCTGCACGGCCGTGCCACATGGGTGATGGTGTCTCCCACCTGCACCTCTTTGCTGGTTTTAATTCCGGAGATTATGTATCCGACATCTCCTGCCAGAAGCACCTGCCTGGGTTCGGGTTTCATCCCCAGGATCCCTACCTCATCGGCTTCATATTGGCTGCCGGCGTTTACAAACTTCACTTTATCCCCTTTCCTCAGGGTTCCGTTGAAAACCCTGAAATAGGCTATGATGCCCCGGTAGGAGTTGAATACAGAGTCGAAGATCAATGCCTGAAGTGGAGCTTCCGGGTCGCCTTTGGGAGGAGGTATTTTGTGAACAATATCTTCGAGGATCAGATCGATCCCGTGTCCAAACTTCGCACTGGCTTCGATAATTTCATCGCGGTTACATCCCAGCGTCTCCACAATCTGGTCTTTCACCTCTTCAATCATCGCATTATCCATGTCAATCTTATTGAGCACAGGGATGATTTGAAGGTCATAATCGACAGCCATGTAAAGGTTGGAAATGGTCTGGGCCTGGATGCCCTGGGTGGCATCTACCACCAGAAGAGCTCCCTCACAGGCTGCGATCGCCCGGGAGACCTCATAGGAGAAATCCACATGGCCCGGTGTGTCGATCAGGTTCAGGATATAATCTTCATCATCCAGATTGTACTTCATCTGGATGGCATGACTCTTGATGGTGATGCCTCGCTCCCTCTCAAGGTCCATATTATCCAACACCTGGTCCTGGTAATCCCGCTCCATGATGGTCTTTGTCATCTCCAGCAACCGGTCGGCCAGCGTACTCTTCCCATGATCAATATGGGCAATGATGCAAAAATTGCGAATGTTTTTCACGGCGCAAAGATACGATTTGTAAGGACACGATTATTCGCGTCTCTACCGTAAAATCGTAACCGCCCCCTGGAGCGTCCGCTTTTTAATCCCGGTGAGGGTAATCTCAAAAACGTCGCAGACGTAAAAGTAGACTCCGTCACTGCATGGTTGGTTGGTCGACTGGTCTTTTCCATCCCAGTCAATCTCAGGGTCATTGGTGTGGAATACCTCTTTCCCCCATCGGTCGAAGATGTTTAAGTTTATGCTCTCAACAGAGGTGTAGGGAAATGGTTCGAAGAGGTTGTTCCAGGCATCTCCGTTGGGCGTGAAAACCTTTGGCAGGCGGTAAACAGGACAGTCGGTGTTGTTGATGCAGATGATATTGCTTTGGGCACTCTGGTTGCCAGCTGAATCAATGGCGGAAACGCAGTAACAGCCCACGATTGATTGTGGTTGCTTATGCTCATATGTGGTATCGGAAATGCTTAAAAGAGAGTCGATGACTTCCAACGCCTGGCTCTGGTTTGGAGCGTACCAGATGTAATATTTGATGATGTCGAGGGTACAGGTATCATCAGGATTGATCCATGAAAGGATGTTGATTGCGTTTTCACAGTCGGTATGAATCGAGAGTACCGGAGCACACGGTGGAATATCATCAACCGGGATTGCACAGTTTATCTGGGAAAAATTGATGATCGGGTCAACAAACCCTCCCCCCGAATATTTCCCACGGCTCTGAACATAATAACAGTAGCTGGTTCCGTTCGCCAGTCCGTTGTCTGTATAAAGGGGTTCAGTAGAGAAACCTATCGAGTCGAAGAGGGTTTGCTGGCTGTCGTACCGGAAGATCGAATAATTGAGGTTGCTCCAGGGCACTTCGACCTTCCAGGCCAGGATCAGTTTCTTGTCGGTGGGAGTTATCTCCAGAAACATTGATTCAGCCTGCTGTGACGAACCTATCAGGAACTCCATACCTGGTGTCTTGTTGTAAAGGTCAATCCTGTATATAAATGAGTAGTTCTCTGTGTTAAGCAGGGTATCAATGAAAATTGTGTCATTCAACTCATTATAGCTGTGGATTGGTGTGAATTGGGTAGGTTGGTCTGATCTGGCTTGTGTAATTACATAGGAGTAGGGGCCAGGTGCCTGAATGGTGTCGAGTTCAGTGGGTTTCGACCATGCCAGGTAAAGTGATCCATTCGCCGTGTCAGTAATCCGGATGCTTACGTTGGTGATTACAGGAACATCTTTCTTCAGGGTGGCGCAGGCTTCGTTGGAGGCGTATCCTTCAGCTTTGTCGGGGTACCAGGCTGTTACCAGGTAGCAATATTTCACTCCTGGGCTAAGCCCCTGTCCGTTGTTATTGTCGAGAAAACTCGTTTGAGCCAATACATTGAGGATAGCAATCCTGCTATATCCTAAATAGGGTGGTACTCCTGTCTCGCAATAGGAAGGGATAAACCCTGACGAGTCGGCTTTGCGGTAAATATAGAATCCCGATGCATTTTCGCATGTGTAATTATCCCAATTGAGCGTGATAGTAGTGCCAAGCGGTGTAGCGGTAAGGTTTTCCGGGGCCGGGCCCACCACCCGTATCTTCATGGATTTAATATCCGTGAGACTTACAGGTTTACTGTTGTCTTGGGCTTTGAAAAACACCTGGTAGGGATTGATCTTCACATGATCACAAATGGTTTGCCAGTTGAATATGGCGGTGACATGAGCCGAATCGGTGGCAGGATTAGGATTTATTGTGGCACTATGGTCGGCTAATAAGAATGGTCCTCCAGTGGCCGTGAGTGTGACCATGTTGGAATCGGGATCGTAGGCTCTGACAGGGAATGTTAGGGTTTGCCCTGCCTCCACGCAAGTGTCCTTCAAGGGTTCAATAACCGGTGGCTGGTTGTTGCATGCGATCACAATGATCTGCATGTCCCGTAATACGCTGCCAATTTTTGTGCCATCACGCCACTCTTCGATCAGGATGGCAATGTTGTACTCCCCCTGCTGGGGAGGTGTGACCCAGGAAAGGTCTCCGGTTACGGGGTTCAATATCAGGGAGTCGGTAGCCGGAGGGAGTGAGTAGCCAAGGATGGGAAGTCCCATGGCCCCAAGGCAGGTCACTAACCGATAGGATAGGCTGTCGTCATCCACATCGTAAGCTCCAGGGTTATGAAGAAATGGTTGATTTACACAAGCGTTGTCAATGGGAGGCAACAGCAACACAGGAGAGTTGTTATACCCTCCGATAAAGGGACTGATTACCAGTTCGGAGTATATGAACAGAGGTACATTGATCGAATTTGGGATGTTGAGGATTCCTCCGTTCCTGTTAGGGTCTTCGCAGGAGATGGTATATGTGGCAGGCCCGGCAAAGGTGTGTTCTCCTATGTACCTGTTATAGGAGATCTCATTGGGAAGGTACTGGATCTCCACTCTGCGGATCTCGCTGGTAGTAGCATCCCCCCAGTGTATGGTAAGGTAATCGCGGTAGGCGTTTGCCGGACTTGGTGTAAAGGTGTAGGAGATGAGGGTGATCTCATAGGTGAGGCCTGAAATATGTCGGTAGGTAATCTCAGCAGCACGCTGATGTGTGGCGATCAGTGATAGGGGATACGCGATGAGCGAGATAGAGAGGATCAGTAGCCGGTGGCAGAAGCGGACAGACATAGAAGTTGAAGAGATCTGGAAATGCTGATCAAAAGTACTAAATTTCCCATTTTAAATTTAACTATTTTTGCAATCCCAACAAAATCAGAATTCTCGGTATGTCCAACTTTGATTCGGAAGCTGAAAATAAGGAGATACTCCGGCGTTACCGGTACCTGATGAAAGTCTGGCTCCCCAAAAAGGAGGAGGACCGCAAGATGGTTAGGAAAGCATTCAATATGGCTTTGGAGGCGCATAAAGATATGCGGCGGCAGAGCGGGGAACCTTATATCTACCATCCACTGGAAGTAGCTATCATCTGTGCCCGTGAGATTGGTCTTGGAATGACATCCATCGTTTGTGCATTGCTTCATGATGTTGTTGAAGATACTGAATTTACGTTGGAAGACGTCAGGGGCCTATTTGGAGATAAAGTGGCCACAATCATTGACGGGCTTACAAAGATCAAAGGAATTTTTGACCACAAGACTGCATCTATCCAGGCAGAAAACTTTCGCAAGATCTTACTGACACTTTCGGATGATGTGAGGGTTATCCTTATCAAACTGGCCGATCGGCTTCATAACCTGAGAACACTGGATGCATTGACTGACGAGAAGCGACTGAAGGTAGCTTCGGAGACGATCTACCTTTATGCTCCCCTGGCACACCGGCTTGGCCTTCATGCCATCAAAACAGAGATGGAAGATCTGGCAATGAAGTATACCGACCCTGAAATTTTTGAAGCAATCTCAAATAAGCTTAAAGAGTCGGAACGGGAGAGAATCCGGTTCATCAATAAATTCATCAACCCGATCCGGCAGGCCATGAGCGATCAGGGCTTTAAATTTAGTATTTCAGGCCGTGAGAAATCCATTGCCTCCATATGGGAGAAGATGCAGTATAAGGAGGTCCCGTTCGAGGAGGTCTTCGATGTATTCGCGATTAGGATCATCATTGACTCTCCTCTTGAAACGGAAAAGGCAGATTGCTGGACAGCCTACTCCATCATAACCGACATCTACCGGCCAAATATGGAGCGATTACGAGACTGGATATCGATACCAAAGGCCAATGGGTATGAAGCCCTGCACACCACGGTCATGAGTCATAACGGGCAGTGGGTTGAGATTCAGATCCGCTCGAAACGGATGGATGAGATTGCAGAGAAAGGGTATGCAGCGCACTGGAAATACAAGGATACGATCAAAGTTAGCAGTCAGCTCGACCGGTGGTTGGATCGTATCAAGGAGATGCTGGATTCATCAGATGACAATGCGCTCGCCTTCATCGATGATATTAAAGGTTACCTCTTCCTCGATGAGATTTCGATATTCACTCCCCAGGGAGAACTGCGAACCCTTCCGGCAAACAGTTCTGTCCTTGATTTTGCTTATGCAATCCATTCCGAGATTGGCAATACCTGCATTGGCGCCAAAGTGGATAAGAAATTGGTCCCGATAAACGCTCAGCTGAAAAACGGGCAGCAGATTGAGATCCTTACTTCATCAAGGCAATCCCCCCGGGACGAGTGGCTCGATTATGTGGTGACCACGAGGGCAAAGAGCAACATCAAGCAGAGTGTTAAGGAGCATAAACGCAAATTCAGGGCGCTTGGCGAGGAAAACCTCGTACGATGGTTTGAGAAGTCCAATATAGAGGCTACAGCAGAGAACATCAAGCATTTTCAGGTATCAGCTAATTTCACTTCCCTCACCGATCTTTATTATGCGGCTTCCCAGGATAAAATTGGGATCAAAGATGTAAAGGCATTTGCTACCGCAAACATGAAGGGTGGCTGGCTGAACTTCCTTACCAAGCCAGTTACCAAAGCAAAAGCAAAAGAAGTTGTGAGTCCGGGTAAGGAAAAGGAAACGGCCATAAATACCTCTGGTTTGTCGGGGAATCTAGAGGGTGAAGCAGGGAACCGGGGCTTTGAAGTGGCTCTATGCTGTAACCCCATCCCCGGCGACGATGTTATTGGCCTTGTTGCATCTGAACATCTCCCGATTCAGATTCACCGCACGAAATGTCCAAGAGCCATTGAACTGATGTCGAGTTTCGGGAATAAGATGGTAAAAATAACATGGGCCAACAGGGAGTCTATCTCCTTTGTTACCAGGATAAAAATTGCGGGCATAGACAGAATGGGTATGCTGCTTGACATCTCAAGGGTAATCTCCTCTGAGTTGCATCTCAATATCAAATCCTTTTCCCTGAATACTGATAACGGGTACACCGACAGTGAGATCAGGTTGTTTGTAACGGATGTTAGCACACTTAACAGGTTATTAATGAACCTCAGGGAGATAGAAGGGGTCAGAAATGTTACCCGCGTTGATTAAAAAAATTATTTGAATCATGTCTAAATAAACTTATTTTTGTACTTTTATCGGAAAATTTCATTAATGATGAAGAAAATAGCTGAAGATTCATTCGATAATATAAGGAAGCATTTTACAGATTACCTCGAACAGCATGGTCACCGGAAAACCCCGGAGCGCTTCACCATTTTGAAAGAGATCTTTGCTACTGAAGGTCATTTTGACATCGAGACATTGTACATTCGGATGAAGAACCATAAATACAGGGTCAGCCGAGCTACGCTCTATAACACGATAGAATTGCTTCTGGATTGCGGCCTGGTTACCAAGCATCAGTTTGGAACGAATTACGCCCAGTTTGAGAAGACAAACATGATAACCCAACACGATCACTTCATTTTCGATGAAACAGGTGAAGTGCTCGAGTTCCACGACCCCAGGATTGAGGAGATCAAAGCTCATGTGAATGACCTTTTTAACGTAGATATCACCCACTATTCACTTACCTTTTACGGAAATTCAAAAGAGCAGAAATAAACTCCCCGCTAAATGAAGGTTGATGTTATTTTAGGATTGCAGTGGGGAGATGAAGGGAAAGGTAAAATCGTAGATGTATTCACGCCCCGCTATGATGTTATTGCCCGTTTCCAAGGTGGCCCGAATGCTGGCCATACCATTGAATTTGACAGAAAGAAATTTATCCTTCATACCATTCCATCGGGGATTTTTCATCCCGAGAAACAAAATGTGATTGGTAATGGGGTCATCATTGATCCGTATATTTTATTCAAAGAGGTTGATGCGTTGCATGCTGCCAATATTAAACCGGAAGATAACCTGCTTGTTTCACGCCGGGCCCACCTGATCCTTCCTTCTCACAGGTTGCTTGATGCTGCGTATGAAGCTTCAAAAGGCATTGAGAAGATCGGCTCCACGCTGAAAGGAATAGGGCCTGCATATACTGATAAATATAGCCGATCGGGATTAAGGGTCGGAAATCTGAGCGATTCAGGTTTCAACAGCTGTTATACGCATCTGAAGGAGCGGCACCTGGAAATCGTTCGTCAGTATCAATTTGATTATGGAAACTATCTGATTGACGGATTGCCATTTGATGAATATGAAGAGGTTTGGTTGGATGCTATAAAACGGCTGAAAGAGTATACATTTATCGATAGTGAGTACTACCTGAATGATTGCATTAATTCCGGAAAATCCGTCCTGGCAGAAGGAGCTCAGGGAACGCTCCTGGATATTGACTTCGGGTCCTTCCCATTTGTCACCTCCTCAAATACGATTACAGCCGGTGTTTGTGCCGGGTTAGGCATTGCCCCTGGCAGGATAGGAACGGTATATGGTGTGTTCAAAGCTTACTGTACGCGTGTTGGCGGAGGGCCATTCCCTACAGAACTTCATGATAGCACTGGAGACCACCTGCGAAAAGCCGGGAATGAATTTGGCAGTACAACTGGCCGCCCACGACGTTGTGGATGGCTTGATTTGCCTGCATTAAACTATGCCATCATGCTGAATGGGGTTAACCGGTTGATTATGATGAAGGCTGATGTGATGAACAATCTGGAAGAGATCCAGGTTTGTACATACTATGAGCAGGAAGGCATCCCGGGTAACAGGCTTCCATTTGATCTGGGTGATGAACGAATTCATCCTCTCTACCAAACCCTACCCGGATGGAATAGTTCCCTTGATGGGTCGTCGGGGTTTGAAACTCTTCCGCAAAATTTCAAAGCATACACCTCATACATTGAAGATGCAACCAGCCTACCGGTTGAGATTATTTCCCTGGGTCCCGACCGGGCCCAAACCGTTTTCAGAAAGGGAGATTAAAGCTTCCGCTTGATTTCGATAATTTCGTAACCTTCAATGATGTCACCAACTTTGATGTCATTGAAACTCTCAATGTTGAGTCCGCATTCATACCCACTATTCACTTCTTTCACATCATCTTTGAACCGTTTGAGTGAAGCCAGATGTCCGGTGTAGACAACAATACCATCGCGAATGATACGAACTTTGGTGTTACGTGTAATCTTTCCGTCGAGAACGAGGCAGCCTGCAATTGTTCCCACTTTTGTGATCCTGAAGACGTCACGTACTTCGACGTTACAGAGTATTTTCTCCTCGATTTCAGGTGCGAGCATCCCTTCGATGGCTGCCTTGATCTCTTCAATTGCCTGATAGATAATCGAATAGAGTCTGATGTCAATTTGTTCCTGTTCGGCAAGCTTCCGTGCGGAAATAGATGGACGGACCTGGAAGCCGACAATAATAGCGTTAGAGGCTGAAGCGAGCAGGACATCCGATTCAGTAATCTGACCCACCGATTTGAGGATCACATTGACAATGACATTTTCTGTTGAGAGCTTGATCAGCGAATCAGCCAGGGCTTCAACTGAACCGTCAACATCGGCTTTCACGATGATATTAAGCTCCTTGAAGTCTCCAATGGCAATCCGGCGACCGATTTCGTCAAGTGTGATGTGTTTTTGCGTCCGGATACCTTGTTCACGCTGAAGCTGCAACCGTTTGTTACTAATCGATTTGGCTTCCCGTTCATCAATTAACACATTGAATCCGTCGCCGGCTTGTGGTGCACCATTCAACCCAAGCATGAGGATAGGGGTAGAGGGGCCTGCCAGTTTAACAAGCTGGTTCCGTTCGTTATACATTGCCTTCACCTTGCCAAAGGTTGATCCCGCCACCACAATATCGCCCATCCGCAGGGTGCCGCTCTGGACAAGTAGTTTTGAAATATATCCCCTGCCTTTGTCCAACGAAGATTCAATCACGGTGCCGGAAGCCATCTTATCAGGATTGGCTTTCAAATCAAGCATTTCGGCTTCCAGGAGAACTTTTTCCAACAGTAGCTTCACATTGGTACCCTCCTTGGCCGAGATCTCTTGAGTCTGGTATTTCCCGCCCCACTCTTCAACCAGGATGTTCAGCTTAGAGAGCTCTTCCCTGATTTTTTCGGAGTTGGCATTAGGCTTATCCATTTTATTGATTGCAAAGACAATCGGAACACCTGCAGCTTGTGCGTGATTAATTGCTTCCCGGGTTTGTGGCATCACGGTTTCGTCGGCAGCAATTACGATGATGGCAACATCGGTCACTTTAGCCCCACGGGCACGCATGGCTGTAAAGGCTTCATGACCAGGGGTGTCAAGGAATGTGATCGCTTTTCCGTTTTCAAGAAGTACTTCATATGCCCCGATATGCTGGGTGATGCCTCCGGCCTCTCCAGCCACAACGTTGGCACTGCGGATGTAGTCAAGCAGTTTTGTTTTTCCATGGTCCACATGACCCATTACAGTGGCAATGGGCGGACGGAAGACAAGGCCTTCGCCATCCTCTGTTTCGTCGGCCAGGTCAATAGCCTCCTGTACCTCAACACTGACGAACTCCACTTTATATCCAAACTCTTCAGCCACAAGACTCAATGTTTCTGCATCGAGCCGCTGGTTGATCGAGACGAACATACCGAGGGTCATACAAGTCGAGATAACATCGGTAACAGGGACATTGATCATGGTAGCCAACTCATTGGCAGTGACAAACTCAGTCACCTGAATGAAACGCTTTCCTTCAGCGATCCGCTCCTGTTCTTCATGCATGTGCTGACTGGCAGCTTCCCGTTTTTGACGGCGGTATTTGGATGCTTTTGATTTGCCTGTTGGGCTGAGACGACTCAGAGTCTCTTTGATCTGGCGTTCAATATCTTCTTCTGAGATATCAGGCTTCTGAACATCCCGGGATGGTTTCTTATCACGTCCCCGGCTTTTTGACACATCTGTCTGCAGGTTTGCCCCTGGTTCTCCGGGTTGCCGTTTGATCCTCTTACGCTTCTTCTTTTTCGATTTCGTAGAATCATCGGATGAAGAGGCTACAGGTTGTTTCTTTTCAGCTTTTCTTGTCTCCGGAAGAATCATGGAACCAAGAATTGTTGGACCTTCTAATTTGATTCGTTCAGTAGCGAGAAAATTGTCTGGTTGCGCTTTCCTGGCAGGAGGGGGAACCTCTTCAACCGCGGGAACCGTCTCTTCCGGAGTGGCTGGTTCTTCCTCAACAACTGGTGCCGGAACTATTGCTGCTGCTGCTTCTGCCGCTGCAGGTGTTGGAACAGAGGTAACCTCTGTTACGGCTTTCTCTTCCTGCTTCTTATCTTTCCCTTTTCTTGATCCTCTCTTACTCACTGCCGGAAGGTCCATCTTTCCAAGGATCTTCAGGGCGGAAACGTGCTCATCTTTAGCGGCTTCCTTTGTTGTGGCGGGAATTGCTTCGGGCTCTTCGCCAGCCTCTTTAGACTTCTCCGCTACCTTTAAGTCCTCTTTTACCTCTTCTTTATCAGTGACCTCAACAACCTTTTTATCCTTCTCTTCTTCTTTCTCTTCAGTTTTTACAATCTTCTTATCGGCGGGAGGTTTAGGAACAGAAGCAGATCGTTTTTCCTTTACGGGCTCTTCTTTTTTAACAACTTCCGAAGGCTTGTTCCCGAATCCCAGCGATACGTTCTTGATGATCAAATCATCCATTTCTTTCTCCTGATCCTCAAAAACATCACGCTTGTCTGCAATCGTGATGGTCTCATTTCCGCCGAATTGCAATCCGATCTTCTTTGCCTCCTCTTTCACATGCTTTTCCGAGGCGAATTCACTCATCAGCAGGGTGTACATTTCCTGGGATAACTTGGCATTGGGATCCCGGTCCAGTTTGAATCCTTTTTTATTCAGGAAATCCAGAACCGTGGAAATCCCAATGTTGAATTCCCGGGCTGCCTTGCTTAACCTGATTGATGCTTTGCCTTCACTCATATAGTTCTGTTCATTCCCTGCCAATAAAATTGGCGGTAAAATTAGGGCTTTTTATTCAAACTCAGCGGTTAATATGCGAATTACTTCGTTAACAGTCTCTTCTTCAAGGTCAGTTCGTTTAACCAATTCGGCCACTTCAAGGTCAAGGACACTCTTAGCCGTATCGCAACCAATCGCTTTCATCTCGTCGATGATCCATTGGTCGATTTCGTCTGAAAACTCCTGTAGGTCAACATCTTCATTGTCAAAATCCGTATCACGGTAAACATCAATCTCGTACCCACTCAGCTTTCCGGCCAGTTTGATGTTGTAACCACCTTTCCCAATAGCGAGAGATACCTGGTCGGGCTTCATGAATACATCTGCCTTTTTGTTCGGCTCATCGATTGCGATAGAGGTCACCTTGGCCGGACTCAGGGCCCGCTGGATAAAGAGAGATGGATTGTTGGTAAAGTTGATCACGTCGATATTCTCATTCTTTAGCTCCCTGACAATCCCATGGATTCGGGAACCTTTCATCCCTACACAGGCACCCACCGGGTCGATCCTGTCATCGTATGATTCCACGGCGATCTTGGCACGTTCTCCAGGGACCCTGACAATCTTTCGGATGCTGATGAGACCATCGTATACTTCCGGTACTTCGGATTCGAAAAGTCGCTCGAGGAAAGCCTCTGAAGTTCTGGAGAGAATGATATAAGGAGTGTTGTTTTTCATCTCCACTTTTGAAACCACCGCACGGATAGAATCTCCTTTGCGATAAAAATCTGAAGGGATCTGTTCCGACTTCGGCAGGATCAGTTCGATCCCTTCGTCGTCAAGTACCAGGATCTCTTTTTTCCACACCTGGTAAACCTCTCCGGTGATGATCTCTCCGATCTTCTCCTTGTATTTCAGGAAGATGTTGTTTTTCTCGTACTCCTGGATCTTGGATATCAGGTTCTGACGGATCGAAAGAATCTCCCGGCGACCGAAACTCAGCAGCTTGATCTCTTCAGAAAGCTCTTCCCCAACCTCGAAGTCGGGTTCGATTTTAATAGCTTCTGAGAGTGGTACCTGGATGTTTTCATCCTCCACTGCGTCGTCTTCCACGATGATCCGGTTTCTCCAGATCTCCAGGTCACCCTTGTCGATGTTGACGATGATGTCGAAGTTGTCGGCTGAGCCAAACTGTTTCGTCAGCATATGCTTGAAGACATCCTCCAGGATGATCATCATCGTTTCCCTGTCAATATTCTTGAATTCCTTGAATTCAGAAAAGGTTTCGACTAAATTGAGTTGTTCCATTGTTTGTTTGTCATTAAGTCATTAAGTCATTAGGTCATAAAGTCATGAAGTCATGATGCTGGATATTTCATCACTCCATCACCCTATCACTTGAAAGCGAGTATCACTTTCCCCTCCTTGATTTGATTGAATGGTATGATTGTATTTGGTTTTTGCCTCTCTTTTTTGCCAGGTTTATGTTCCAGTTCGATGGCTTCCTGGCTGGCAGCTATCATCTTTCCGAAAATGATTTCGCCCATTGTGTTTGTGATCTCTAACTCCCTGCCTACATGTTTGAAATACTGTCTGGGAAGTTTCAGGGGGCTATCAGCACCGGCCGATGATACCATAAGATCGTAATCTTCTTCGTCACGGTTGAATTTCGATTCGATCAATCGTGTAATCTCTTTGCAGTCGTCTATTGTAATACCCCTGTCACCATCAATAAAGACGGTAATCTTGTTGCCCGGTTTCAGCTTCACTTCAACCAGAAAGTGATCGCTCTCGTTGAAATGGTCGGAAATAATTTTTTCAATTCGATCTTTCAGTATCATGGGTCCAGATAATCCAACAGATTTCCAATAAAAGAGGGGACTTGTGGTCCCCTCATCTCATCATAACTCTCAAAATCAGTGCAAAGGTACAAACTAATTCCTCATACACCAAGTTTTTATGAAAAATATATTATAATGGTATATTTCCATGTTTCCTTGGCGGCCCCGATTTGGTTTTGGTCTGAGTCATCTCAAGAGCCTGAATCAGACGGTACCTGGTCTCCTTCGGGTGTATGATCTCATCCACATAACCCAGTTCAGCAGCTTTATAGGGGCTGGCGAATGTGTTTTTGTAATCATCAACCGCTTTTTGACGGGCTTCTGGTGTGAGGTTGTCTTTTTTGAATAAGATGTTGACAGCTCCTTCAGGCCCCATCACAGCGATTTCGGCTGTGGGGTAAGCAAAGTTCACATCCCCTCCAATGTGCTTGCTAGACATCACATCATACGCTCCCCCGTAAGCCTTGCGGGTGATCACGGTAATCCGCGGGATGGTTGCTTCGCAATAGGCGTAAAGCAATTTTGCTCCATGTTTGATGATTCCGCCCCACTCCTGGGTAGTGCCGGGCAGGAATCCCGGAACATCGACGAAAGTGACGATAGGGATGTTGAAGCAATCGCAGAACCGAATAAAACGTGCAGCTTTCATGGAAGATTGGATATCGAGTACTCCCGCCAGGTGAGCAGGTTGGTTAGCTACGATTCCAACAGATCGACCATCAAACCGGCCGAAGCCGATCACCATGTTCATGGCGAAATGGGGCTGGATCTCGAAAAAATTATTGTGGTCGACCACTGTGGTGATCAACTCCTTTATATCGTAGGGCTTATTTGGGTCGTCGGGAACAAGGGTAGTAAGCTTTTCGTCAGCCCGGCGAATGTCATCGGTGCAGGGGCGTATAGGTGACTCTTCCATGTTATTGGAAGGCAGGAAACTCATCAGTTCCCGCAACATGATCATCGCTTGCTCATCATTCTCTGCCAGCAGATGTGCCACACCGCTTTTGGAGTTGTGGGTTATGGCGCCACCGAGATCATTCATGGTAACTTCTTCGTGTGTGACGGTCTTGATTACATCAGGGCCGGTAACAAACATATAGCTGGTATCTCTCACCATGCAGATGAAGTCGGTGAGTGCAGGAGAGTAAACAGCGCCGCCGGCACAGGGGCCCAGGATCGCCGATATTTGCGGGACTACACCCGAGCATTTCGTATTGCGGTAGAAGATGTCGGCATAGCCGGCAAGGCTCTCAACACCTTCCTGAATCCGTGCACCGCCCGAATCGTTCAACCCAATTACCGGAGCGCCCATATGCAGGGCCAGGTCCATGATCTTGATGATCTTATCTGCATTTGCGCGACTCAGAGTTCCACCGAAAACGGTGAAGTCCTGTGCAAAAACGAAAACGATTCGGCCGTCGATCTTTCCATATCCGGTTACAACCCCGTCTCCGAGAACCTTCTGATTTTCCATCCCGAAGTCGTGGCACCGGTGTGTCAGGAATTTATCTTTTTCCACAAAAGATCCGGGATCGAGAAGCAGCTGGATACGTTCACGGGCTGTCAGCCTTCCTTTCGCATGCTGTTTGTCAATCCGGTCCTGTCCGCCACCAAGTTCAGCAAGCTTACTCTTTTCGTCAAACTGTTTGAGTTTATCCTCCAGTGTTGTCATCTTTTCAGGGTTTAATTATTCAATAACCACCAGGGTTTGATATGCATCAACAGTATCCCCTTCGCACACCTTGATCTCCTTTATAAGCCGATCGTTCTTTACTTTGAATTCGCTCTCCATCTTCATGGCAGACACAACGACCACCGTATCACCGGCTTTCACCTGATCGCCTTCTTTGACAAGGATCCTTACCACCTTTCCGGGCATAGGGCTGGAGATGACAGAATCATCGTCTCCATGGTCTAAATGACGGCTTTTCTGATACCTGGATTCGGCATCGATGATCTCCGCATCGTAGGAGTAACGGTAAGTGTTCACGTAATACTTTTTTGGGCCACCGGCTTCGATAAGTTCAATATTATAAGACTTTCCATTCATCAGCATCAGGTAAACACCACGCTCTACCATGATAATATGGGCATCGTATTCGTTGTCGTCGACTGAAATATAGTATCGGTTCCCCTCCCTCTCAAGGAGTTTTACATTGGCCGTACGATCATCCAGACTAATTTCAAGTTCATTCATAGCTGCTTAATTATAAAGGTTCTTCTTCCGGCCGGTAACTTTCCAATCGGCTGTCCCCTCCCTGGCGACTACCTTAGTCTCAAACTTATCCAGCTTGCTGAGGTAATCAGCAAAGATGGCCATGATTGCCCGGTCTTCGTTCTTCGGGTCATTTTCCTGGGGTCCTACAAGACAAGGCTGGTTCTTTTCGATGAACTGGGTGTTGTAGTTTCCATCTTTGAAAGCAGGACAACTCATGATCCGTTCCAGGAAACGGATGTTTGTCTTGACTCCTGTAATCTTGTATTCATAAAGCGCCCGTTTCATCCGGGCGATAGCTCCTTCCCGTGTACGGGACCAGCAGATCAGTTTTGAGATCATCGGGTCGTAGTAAATCGGGATCTCATACCCTTCATAGATATAACCGTCGCAGCGAACACCTAACCCTTTTGGTTCGGTGATGTGGGCAATGCGGCCCGGACTTGGCATGAAGTTGTTGTCGGGATCCTCTGCATAGATCCGGCATTCAATAGCATGACCATCCTGAGTGAGATCTTCCTGCTTCAGCCACAAGACATCGCCCTGTGCAATGCGGATCATCTCCTTCACCAGGTCGACACCCACTACCCGTTCGGTGATAGGATGTTCTACCTGAAGGCGTGTATTCATCTCCAGGAAATAGTAATTCTGATTGTCGTCAACAATGAATTCGATGGTACCTGCACCGGAATAGTCAACTGCTTTGGTGGCAGCCACTGCAGCTTCACCCATGGATTTTCGCACATCTGGAGTGATGAGAGGGGATGGTGTCTCTTCCACGATCTTCTGGTGGCGGCGTTGAACGGAACACTCCCGCTCAAAGAGATGGATCACATTTCCGTGCTTGTCGGCAAGGATCTGAAATTCGATATGATGCGGGGAGTCTATGAACTTTTCGATATAAACGGCGTCATCACCAAAGGAGGTAGCTGCTTCTGAACGGGCCATTCGGATAGAACTCACCACTTCCGACTCCTCTTTTACAAGTCTCATCCCTTTACCTCCACCGCCGGCAGAAGCTTTGATCATTACTGGTAATCCTATCTCCCTGATCACCTCCATCGCTTTGGCGTCGTCACTGATAGGTTCAGTTGTCCCCGGGACTACCGGCACTCCGGCAGCAATCATGTTCTTTCTGGCCGTGATCTTGTCACCCATCGATCTGATTGCATCCGGACCCGGACCTATAAAAATGATGCCTTCCTCCTGACATCTCTGAGAGAATTTGGCATTTTCGGAGAGAAACCCATATCCGGGATGGATGGCATCAGCGTTACACTGTTTGGCTACCTCCAGGATTTTGTCCATGTTCAGGTAACTTTCTGCCGAAGGGGCCGGTCCAATATAGTAGGCTTCGTCGGCATACCTGACATGCATGGAGGCTTCATCAGCATCGGAATAGACTGCCACGGAAACAATCCCCATCTCACGGCAGGAGCGCATTACACGAACGGCAATTTCACCCCTGTTAGCAATAAGCACTTTTTTTATCATCTATAAAGCATTGAAAATCAAATAATTATAGTAGTTAAAAAATTTCGCAGGTTACAAATATACATGAAAATATTAACTCTCTTAAATATCAAAAATGTTAAATATTTATAATAAACTGGCGAATGCTAATGTTGAAAAAATATTTATCTTTAATCCCGCAATCTAAATCCAATGATACCTATGAAAAAACTGGGAGCCTTTTTTTTGTGTGCAGTGGTCCTTTCTCTCTCTTGTAGAAAAGCGACTGAAGATACTATCGATTGTGTTGTTGAACTTCTTTTTGCAAGTATTTCACACACTTCTAATCCCAACGATGCCAAGGAGATTACCCTGATGGTTAACTACGCTGGTGGATATAACATCAGCGTTGAGTGGGAGTTCGGTGATGGTACTTCTGAAACAAAGGTTGGCACGACTGCAACACATCGGTATGTTACTTCCGGTACTTATGAAGTAAAGGCAAACATGACACTGTCAGGGGAGAATCACACCAGTTGTAGTACGAGCAAGAGTAAAACGATTGACGTCAACTGACGGAACCCTCAACCCTTTCTATTGTTAGATCGTTCAGGCTAACTGATCGGCAAGATACTTCCCTGTGAGCGAACCGGATTGTTGAAGGATCTCATCGGGGTTGCCAGAAGCTACCACTTTGCCTCCCTGGTCGCCCCCTCCTGGCCCCATGTCGATGATCCAGTCGGAATGCAGTATAGCTTCGGGGTTGTGTTCAATCAGGATTACGGAATGGCCCTGGTCAACGAGCTGATCGAAGAGCATTAGCAAGGCAGGGAGATCGGCGGGATGCAGACCGGATGAGGGTTCGTTAAACAAGAACAGTGAAGCCCCCTTCGCCGGATGGATCAGTTCTCGCGCAAGCGTTAGCCGCTGTGCTTCGCCTCCCGAAAGTGTCTCGAGCGACTGCCCCAGTATCAGGTACCCCAGCCCGATCCGGGTAAGCGGCTTCAGCATTTCGGATATCGTTATGCAGAGCCCTGAGTTTATTTTGACAACATTTGAGTTCGTGATGCAGTGAGCAAAGAACTCCCCGGCTTCCCGGAATGTCATCTCCAGGATATCTGCAATACTGTTCCCGTTTATCCTGACGTTTAGCACTTGCTCCTGATATCGTTTTCCATGACATTTTTCACATATGATCTTCACATCGGCCATAAAATCCATGCTGATCCTGATCTCGCCCGACCCGTTGCAAAGGTCGCAGCCACTCTGTGGGGAGAGGAACGAGAAATGGCTCTTAGTCAATTTCAGCTTCTTTGCCTCCGGGCTCCTGGCGAACAGATCTCTCACCAGATCAAAGATTCCGCTAAAGGTGGCAACGGTACCCCTGCTCTCTGAGAAGTGCCTCTTCTTACGGACCGAGATCACCCTGTCAAACTGCTGAAACCCTGAAATCTCTTTGCAACCGTGAGCTTGCTTCGCGACCCATGACTCATAAAGAACGCCATCCATAAGGGTTGATTTTCCGCTTCCCGAAATACCGGTGATAGCAACTAACCCTCCGGTTGGGATAGAAACCGAAAGGTGATCGAGGTTATGGAGGGTGGCATCCTGGATAGAGATGCCGGTTGCCGGTTGCCAGATTCCGGATTTTGGATCCGGGATCCGGGATCCGGGATCTGGGATTACATATCCCTCAAACCGATTTCGGGATGTGATCCGAAGCCTGTTTCGTTTCAGATATTGTCCCGTAACTGACCGGGGATCTTTCTGCAACACTGCCGGGGTTCCGCAGGCGATGATCTCGCCACCCTCTTTTCCTGCACCTGGCCCCATGTCGATCACCAGGTCGGCCCGCCGGATTACTTCAGGGTCGTGTTCCACCATTACAATCGTGTTTCCAGCCTCTCTGAGCATTTCAATCCTGTTGAGCAGGTTTCCTGTATCAACCGGATGGAGCCCGGCAGTAGGCTCGTCGAGCACATACGTAATCCCGGTGAGGCCGGTTCCCATCTGTCCGGCCAGTTTGATCCGTTGAAATTCTCCACCTGAAAGACTATCCACAGGCCGGCTCAATGAAATGTACCCCAGTCCCATTCCCAGCAACATCTCAAGTCGTTCGAGGATCTCTTTTGTTAGCAGAACGATCGGATCTCGTTCCGGCTCCGGGAAATTGTCTGGCAGTGTTCTCAGAAACTTTTCCAGCTGAATGACCGGCAGTGAAGAGATTTGTGCGATATCTTTTCCCTGGATGAGATAGGACAGCGCTTTCCGGTTCAGGCGTTTCCCCTGGCATTCGGGACAGCATATCTCTTCCATGACCGCTTTCATCTCCTCTCCACGGTGGTCGGCATGCTTGCGGGTATACTCCTGGTTAACAAGTCCGGCAAACCCGATCCACTTCCCCTTGAAATGATGCTCACCGGTACGTTCTTTCCGCCTGAAATGCCATGAAACATCGTAAGCCTCATCCCCGGTTCCCTCCATCGCCAGTTGTTTTTCCATGGCTGTGAGAGCTGACCAGCGTTTTGAGTAATCTATGGCATGCCGCTCGCCCACGGCCTTCAGGATGGATACATACTGACCAAACTCCTCGCCGTAGAACCGGCCGGTCTTGGTCCCGTCAAGGGCTCCTGCCAGCAGTGATCTCTCAGGATGGGTGACGAGCTTCGCCGAAGAACATACCCACACTGAGCCCAATCCGTCACAGCGCGGGCAAGCTCCTTGTTGTTCGTTGAACGAGAAGAGGGTGCTTAAAACCGGATGCCGGATGCCGGATAGCGGATGACCCCTCCCCGGCCCTCCCCTGAAGGGGAGGGCGTAAGTCCCCTTCAGGGGATTTAGGGGTTCTGGATGCCAGACGGCAAACCGGGCAAACAGCAGTCTCAGGATATCATAAATTCCCGTATACGTTCCCACCGTCGACCTTGGATTGTTTCCGGGATCGCGTTGATCAACAGCAAAAGTCGGCGTCAATCGGGTAACCTTCTCAAATCCGGGTTTCTCTTTGATCCCCATCTGGGCTCGTGCGTAAGACGAGAAACTCTCAAGAAAACGATTTCTCCCTTCGGCATAAAGGGTATCAAACGCCAGCGAGGATTTTCCGCTTCCCGAAATGCCTGTAATCACGGTGATCTTGTTATATGGGATAGAGAAATCGACCCCCTTGAGGTTGTTTGTGGTAACACCGGTGAAGGTTATGTGTGATGCCTGAGAACCCCTCCCCAGCCCTCCCCTGAAGGGGAGGGAGCAAGTCCCCTTTAGGGGATTTAGGGGTTTATTGATGCCCACTGCCCACTGCTCACTGCCC
>CAYUZX010000007.1:0-29752 GCA_964449285.1 uncultured Prolixibacteraceae bacterium | reverse complement strand
CCCCTTTAGGGGATTTAGGGGTTTATTGATGCCCACTGCCCACTGCTCACTGCCCACTGCCCACTGCTCACTGCCCGCTACCAGCGCTCGGCCTGTAAGTGAGCCGGAAGTCTCCATGATCGTTTGTGGAGTTCCTGTTGCGACAACTGTTCCTCCATTTTTTCCACTGCCCGGACCCAGGTCTATCACATGTTCTGCCGAGAGGATAAGGGCCTGATGATGCTCAATAACGATCACCGTATGCTGCTGTTTTACCAGTTCTTCCAATGCTTCAAGAAGCCTGGCCACATCGGCCTGGTGAAGGCCGGTTGTGGGTTCATCAAGCAGGTAGAGGGTATGGGAAGCTGCTGGGCGGGATAGCTCGGTAGCTAGTTTTACCCGTTGGGCTTCTCCACCGCTAAGTGTTGAGGAACGCTGCCCCAGATGAAGGTATCCCAACCCCAATGCTTCCAAAACGTTTAGATACCTGAGGATGACTGGCTGATCATCAAAAAAGGTGATGGCTTCAGAGATGGTGAGATCCAGTACCTCTGCAATATTTTTTCCAAGATGCTTCACCTCAAGCGTCTCCTCATCAAACCGTTGCCCAAGACAGGTACTGCAGATCACCTCAACGTTTCCGAGGAAATGCATACCGATTTGGTGAAACCCGCCTCCCTTGCAGCCTTCGCATCGCCCGCCTGCCGTATTGAATGAAAAGCGGCTTTTCGAGTAGCCGCGCTCTTTTGATTGTGACAGCGAGGCAAACAGATCACGGATATGATCGAATAAACCGGTATAGGTAGCTGGATTGCTACGAGACGTCTTTCCGATGGGCGATTGATCAATGGCGATCACTTTATCGATACTTTCCCATCCATGGATCTCCCTGAAAGTACCTGGTAATCGTTTCCCCACTACATCATTTACAAGTGACGATTTTCCAGCGCCCGACACCCCGGTGACTACGTTCAACGCCTGAAGCTTGAAGGTTACGTCTATGTTTCGCAAGTTGTGGTGGGTGATGCCTGTGAGAGTCAGGTGGCTGGGTGGTGAAGGTAGTGACGCGTGACGGGTGACGCGTGACGAGTGACTCCGTGCCTCTGTGCCTTTGAGCCTGAACAAATACTGAAGCGTTTGATTTTTACTGATCTCCTGTTCAGAAAGGTTACTTAGCTCTGAAATGGGCATGTTCAGGAGGGCTTCTCCGCCGTTTGAGCCTGCTCCAGGTCCAAGGTCGATCAGCCAATCGGCATGCCGGATGAATGCCTCCTCATGTTCCACTACGATCACCGAATTCCCTTTGTCACGCAGAGTTTTCAGTGCCCGGATGATTCGCATTGAGTCGATTGGGTGTAAGCCAACGGAGGGCTCATCCAGGATGTAGAGCAATCCCTGTAGCTCCATGCCAATCTGCACGGACAAACGGATCCGCTGTGCCTCTCCGGTCGACAAGGTTGTAGACTCCCGATCGAGGGTAAGGTAACTGAGCCCAAGTTCTTCCAAAGTACCGATCCGGCTGGAGATCTTTTCGATAATCGGGTGGGCAATCTCTTCTTCAGAAGCCGGGAAGGTCATGCCGTTTAAGGTCTGCCGCAGCTCATCCAGCTGGAATTGTGCCAGTTGGGCGATCGATTTGCCGTGAATGGTCACTGAGAGTGCTTTGGGATTGAGTCGTTTTCCCTGGCATTGTGAACACCGGGATGTTCTGACGAACCTCAGGATGTTCTTATTCCTCTCACGTTTGAGAATGGTCTCCATCACTGGGATGATCCCTTTATAGTATCCCATCTCCCGCGGTTTGGCGGTGATGCCGCTCCACCGCATGCGTGATTCCAGGGGATGTTTTCCATAAGGAACCTCCAGTTTCTCGCTTCCGTAGAGGATTACATGTTGCTGATCTGGTGTGAGTTCTTCCCATGGGATATCGATAGAGAACCCTTCTGCTTCACATACCTGGTTCAGCACATCCAGGGTAACTTGCGAGTAGATGATATAGCCGTTCGGGGCTGTTATCACCATTGCTCCTTCACGCAACGTCTTCTTCGGGTCACTGATCATCAGGGCAGGATCAAGCCGGTCTTCAACTCCCAGTCCCTTACAAGCAGGACAGGCGCCAATGGGAGAGTTGAACGAGAATAATGATCTATTGATGCCGGTATCTGGTATACCAACTCTGGCGTATAAAAGCCGGAGGTAGTCATAAATCTCTGTGAGTGTCCCCACTGTAGATCGGGGATTGCGGGTGATGGCGTGTTGATCGATGGCGATGGCAGGGGAGAGGCCGGTTACCGATTCCACTCTGGGCCTGCGAGTTTTTTGCAGGAACTGTCGGGCATACGTGGTGAAGGTGGCCAGGTATCGGCGCTCGGCTTCCCTGAAGATCACATCGAACACCAGAGACGACTTCCCGGAACCGGAGACCCCGGTGACGACAACCAGCTTGTTTTTGGGAATATCCAAAGATACCCAACGGAGATTGTTCTCCGAGGCATTCCGTATCGATATCTGATCATGCCGCTTCATCCTATGGATTTACCGGCAAAGATCGGGAAAAGTTCGCTATTCGCTGTTCGCGTATCCTATATCCTAAATCGCGTATCGATTAACTTCCTCCTTTGAGTTCCCCGAAACTAAACCTCAGGAAACCAAAAGCGACAGATGCCGTTGCGTTGGTTGATTTGAACAACGAAATCATATCGCGGGTGGCGAGCCCGATCTGCCAGGTGACCTTCTCTTTCCTGACAGGGTAGAAGGTTACGCCAAATGGGACATTTGTGCCTACATTTCCTCCGGTGGTCATGCCGAGGGAGAGTTGGACCCATTTGGCCGGATCGTAATGGACACCAAGGCCCATCATCGCTTTGCCGTAACGGCCCGGGATATCTTTGTTCAACGGGATGTAGGAGTCGATGCCCACCTCTACCTTGTCGTTGATCTCATAACTGGCGCCTCCCCGGAAGTTCATGGCCAGGCTGACCTTTTTCTTTTCAAGGCCTATCCACATACTCGGCGAACCCGGTTTGTCATCGGCTACAAGCAATTGGCCCTGCGAGAAGATGTTGTAGTTGTTGAGGCCGGCAGTTTCAATCTGATAAATATTGACATCGTTTCCCTGGTAGACATTTCCGTTGTAAGTGATCGAACCGATGTCATTTACGGCCAAACCAACTTTGATCTTCTTTTTGATCAGGAAGCTAAAACCGATATCGAAGCCGAAGCCATCTCCCACTCGTTTCAATCCTGATTCATTGATCTTGGAGGGGGTTGTCTCGTTGTAGTTCACATCAAACACGGGGGAGAATGCGCTGAAAGCCTCTACGTTGCTTCCATCCTGCAGGTATTGGTATCCACCATAGGCTGCAATATATCGCAAAGCGATACCGCCATACCAGGTGAAGTTCTCTTTCTCTATGATTTTCCGTCCATAAGCGAAGTTATATTCCCGATACCAGAGCGCATTAAGTTTTGAACCTTTATAAACGGCAGATGCCATCCGGGGGTCGGTGGAGTATCCGGTGGTGCTGTCAGTTCCAACATTGGCGGTGCTATCGAAGTAGGTCGTGTAGTTATATCCCTCGAAGAGGAAAGAAGAAGCCGTATCGTTCAGATAGGTGCTCCAGACCATTCGGTCGCGGATGGTAAAGGCAAACCCACCGATCTTTTCGTGCTGGTAGGAAAATCCGAGCCATGTCACACTGGCTTGCGCCCACAACAGTTTGTTGGTGAAGTCGGAGGAGGCAAGAGATTTTCCGGCCGAGTCGAGACTGATATTGTCGTTGAAAAGATCACCCCACACTTGCTTTCGGGTCAGGGGTTCCGAATAGATTCCTACGGCGCTCTCAAGGAAGCCGAGGTTCATGCTGTTCTCATTCCAGGTCCAACCAAGGTTAGCCGGGTTGACACCAATACACTGGTAATCGGTTAGGAAAGTCGTGGAATACCCGCCACCGGTGGCATTGTAAGCGCTGATCTCCATCTGGGAGTATCCGAGGCTTACCGAAAAGAAAAAAAGAATGATTGAAATGATCTTTTTCATAGGCTCTTTTATTGGTTTATATCAGCCAAATGTACAAAAGCTAAATATAAAAGTCAAAAAAAAATACTGCCATTTCTGACAGTCTTTTTTAGGAATACATTTGGGTGTAACTCCTCCGTCGTCTTTCACATTGATGTCAAAGCCTTTGCCAAGCAGCAAGTCAAAAAGTCCGGTGTTTCGAATATAGGATGGTTATGGCTCTCAGGTCGCGATTCTCATACGTTGATCCAGCAACCATTTAACCCAACGATCCATGCCTTCGCCGGTTGTTGCCGAAACCTCCAAAAACTCCAGGGAATCATTTATACTTCTGGCATTCTCTTTGGCCTGCTCAACGTTGAAATCGACGTAAGGCAGCAGATCCTTCTTATTTATAAGGCACAGCTGCGCCGAGCGGAACATAAACGGATATTTAAGCGGCTTATCTTCCCCTTCTGTAACACTCATGATAAGGACTCTGCTTGTTTCCCCGAGATCGAAGAGAGCCGGGCATACCAGGTTGCCTACATTTTCAATGAACAACAGTGAATGATCGTGAATGTTCAGTGATTTCATCCCCTGGTTCACCATTTGCGCATCCAGGTGACAGCCCGTCCCTGTATTGATCTGGATCGTAGGAACGTTCAATTTTGCAATCCGTTCGGCATCAAGCATGCTCTGCTGGTCTCCTTCGATAACAGATATCGGAAAATCCTTTTTCAGCAGCTTGATCGTCTTTTCTAACAAGGTGGTTTTGCCGGATCCGGGCGAACTCACCAGGTTTATGCATAAAATCCCCTTCGCTTCAAAGAACCCCCTGTTCCGTTCGGCAAGTAAATTGTTTTCCTGAAGGATATCTTTTCTCACCTCTAAAATTCGCTGCCCGGTGTGACTTTCATCAGATTTGTGAGGATGAGTATGGAAATGAATATCGTCGTGAGTATGATCGTGATCATGGGGATGTCCATTTCCATGAGAATGGCCATGAGTATGGGAATGTTCATGTTCCCCGATGCCGGGTTCCGTTTGCCCGGCTTTATTAATTTGGTAAGATCCGGTCTCACCACATCCACATGTTTCACACATATAACACAAGTTTACTTTTATTTATAAAAAATCACAGATCATCCACAGTAAGCGATAAGAGTTTTAATTCCGTCCCCTGAAGGATCTTTCCGGCAGGCATGTTACATAGAGGGCAGGGTGTACACACTTCGGTCATTGTAAACGTATGGTCACACGCATTGCATCTCCCGAAGCCTTCAGTGAGCAACATCGTTACCGATGCCTGTTCAATGGCCGTATTCTTCACAGCCAGCGACAAGGCTAATTCCAGCGCATCGGGATCGACACCTGATAAAACACCAACTTCAAGTTCGATTTGATGTACGGATCCGGCATTGTTTTTTTTTGCCTCCTCTTCAGCCATCTCCACAATTGCCATGGCAAGGTTTAATTCATGCATACCATAATTATTTTTAACAGATCCTGGGTAGCTGGTCACCCATAAGTTCATCAATTATCCTCTTTCCTCCCGATCTGGTTATCAGGACAGCCCGTCCGGGATGATTGCCAGTTATTTCGCCGATGATGGCTGCATGCCTGCCGGTTTCAGTCCGTTTCATCGCAGCAACAACCTTGATGGCATCATCAGGATCAACAACCACAATCACTTTCCCTTCATTTGCAATATATAACGGATCAAACCCGAGGATTTCACACATTACCTTAACTTCCTCATTCACCGGCATCTGCATTTCATCAATTTCAATCCCGGTGTTACATTTCCTGGCAATTTCATTCAAAACAGTCGCTACGCCTCCCCTTGTGGCGTCACGCATGAAATGTACCTGGTCGGAAGCACTCAGTATCTTTCTGATCAACGGGTATAGGTTCGCACAATCTGATTTAAGGTTGGTTTTAAAAGCAAATAACTTTCTTGCCTGCATGATCGCCATCCCGTGTTCACCCGGCGGGCCATTGATGATAATTTTATCACCTGGTTTGATTTTCAGGCCGCTGCTGATCCCAAGATGTCTCTCTTCAAGGACACCAATCCCTGACGTATTGATGAAAAGCTTGTCACACTTGCCTGCATTGACAACCTTAGTATCCCCGGTTACAATCCTCACCCCTGCTTTTTCTGCTGCAATCGCCATAGATTTCACAATTCGGGTAAGATGGGTTATTTTAAACCCTTCCTCGATGATAAAACCGGCGCTAAGATATTCCGGTTTCGCTCCGGAAACTGCCAGATCGTTAAGAGTACCGCAAACAGCCAGCGAACCAATATTCCCACCTGGGAAAAAGAGTGGATCAATCACGAATGAGTCAGTAGTATATGCCATGTGACCCTCATTTACCTGGAGTATGGCAGAATCGGTCTGTTCCCTGATGTGTTCATTCTCAAAAAAGCGCAGAAAAAGGCCGGTAATCAGTTTGTTCATATAGATTCCGCCGTTTCCGTGATTCATCGAAATCCGTTCTTTTGTATCTCTCATGCCCTATATTTATAAAAAACCGAACAGGCTCCCTCGGAAGAGACCATGCATGCTCCAACCGGATTTAATGGCGTACACACCGAAGAGAATAACCTGCAGTCGGAGGGTTTGCTTTTCCCAGTGAGTACCTCCCCGCAGATGCACCCCCCTGGAGGCTTGCTCTCAGGAATCTTCACATCGAATTCAAGCGTAGCATCATGTGCCGCAAATTTTTCGGTGATGGCAAGCCCGCTTTCAGGCACGATCCCCAACCCGCGCCATTCAGCATCAACCGGGATGAACACCTCTTTCATAATTGCAAGAGCTCTAGGATTACCACCAGGTTTTACAATGCGTTTATATTCATTTTCAACATGATAATTGCTTAATTCAATCTGTTTGACGAGCATTAAAATCGATTGCAGGATATCGGCCGGCTCAAATCCCGAAATGACCACACCACGTTTGTAAACCTTAGCAAGTTTCTGGTAAATGCCATATCCGGTAATTGCACTGACATGCCCGGGAGCAATGAAACCATCAATTTTTGTATCCCCTGCTGCCAGCGCTTCAAGGGCAGGGGGCATCACTTTGTGGGAACTCAGGAGATAGAAATTCCTGATGCCATCCATTTCAGCCTGCTTTATTGCTGCGGCGCTGGCAGGAGCGGTAGTCTCAAAGCCGATCCCGATGAAAACAACCTGGTTCTTCCGATTCTGTTTGGCGATCTCAAGTGCATCGAGTACAGAATATACGATCCTGATATCAGCTCCTTCTGCCTTCTCTTTTTCCAGCGAAGATCGGGAACCCGGTACCCTGAGAAGATCACCGTACGTTGTCAGGATCATTCCCTGAAGTTTTCCCAGCGCTATGGCATGGTCAATAAACTTCTGGCTTGATACGCAAACGGGACATCCGGGTCCGGAAAGGAGGTTGATTGTTTCGGGCAGGAAACCTGTCAGTCCGTTTTTATGGATCGCCATGGTATGCCCTCCGCAAACCTCCATCAGGTTTATGGGTTTTTGGGATACCTTCCTGATTTGGCTTGAAAGATGAAGAACCAGGGCAGAATCCCGGTACTCATCGATATAGCGGAGACCTTCTGGATTCATTCTTCATACATGTTTGAAATTTCATGGAAGAGACGGATCGTTTCCTCTGCCTCTACCGGGTCGATTTTTTCAATGGCAAAACCGGCATGCAGCAGGACATAATCCCCCGGATTCACATTGTTCAACAGCAAGAGGCTGGCTTTGTATTCAACACTCCCCAATGCAACGGTGGCTTCGGAACCGTCAATATGGATTACCCGTGCCGGCACGCCTAAACACATGCTAATGTCCTCCTTTTCGCAGCTATAATTAGTTGTCCAAGGGCTATTCCTCCATCATTTGCAGGAACTTGTTCTTGAAAATATACATTCATACCCGATTGTTTTAATTGCAGTTGGATATTTTCAGTTAGATATTTATTCTGGAAAACCCCTCCCGAAAGAACCACTTTCTTTATCTGTTCTTTCTTTGCTGTCAGCATCACCGATTCAAAAATAATAGAAAGGATTGTGTTGTGAAATTTTGTCGAAATAAGGGAGATGTCTTTTCCCTGCATCACATCTTGAACAATCCCTTTAATCATCTCCTCAACCCTGATTGTCTTCCCAATGTTGAACGGATAGCTCTCTTTGCAGTCAATCCTTATTATGGATTCCAGCCGCATTGGGGCTTCTGCCTGAAATGTGGATTCAAGACAAAGGTTGAGAATTGAGGAAACAGCATCGAATAGTCGTCCTACGCTTGATACCATCGGGCAGTTAATTCCCAGTTCTATCATGTTCACAATGGGTAAAATCTTGCTATTGCCAAGCGTTTTTAAAAAGGGCAACTGAAGTTGTAGAAAGTCTTTTCCATAAACGCGGTAAAGATATGCTATTGCCGTTCGCCATGGTTCTTCAACAGCCCGGTCCCCTCCCGGCAATGCAATATACTCGAAATGTAGCACCCGCCGAAAATCTGCCAGGTCACAAACCAGGAACTCTCCTCCCCATATTTTTCCATCCGCACCGAGGCCCGTACCGTCGAACGCAACCCCGATAACCCGTTCATCAAGTCCGTGTTCGGCCATACATGATGCAATATGGGCGTGGTGATGCTGAACCCAAATCAGGGGAAGACTGGCATACGAAGAGGCCTTTTTTGTGGAAAAATATTCTGGATGCAGATCGCAAACCAATAATTCGGGCTTCATCCTGAAGAGATGTAAAAAATCAGTCATCTCTTTTTCATAATATATAAATGTATCCAGGGTCTTTAAGTCTCCGATATACTGACTCAGAATCACATTCTCTCCTTTGCCGATGCCGAAGCAGGATGATAATTCGGCGCCAAAGGCAAGGATCCCATCGGTGTTAAGGGAAACATGGATGGGCGTGGGAACATACCCACGCGAACGTCTGATCAGATGTTCTTTTGAATTCATTATACGAACGACTGAATCGTCGGCTCTATGAATAATTTCACGGTTATATGACATGACTGCATCAGCTATTGTAACTAGCTGTTCCAAAGCAACATCATCATCTTTCACAATTGGGTCAGCGCTTAAATTTCCACTGGTAAGCACGATGGCAGGTAACGGAAAAACCTGGAACAGCAGGTAATGAACAGGCATATACGGAAGAAATGCCCCGAGGGTATTCAACCCGGAGCTGACTGACGAAGAGAGTTCAGGATGATTGGTTCGGATTCTTTTTTTGACGATCACAATCGGGCGTCTCCACGATTGCAGCGCATATTGTTCAAAGTTACTGATATGCGCATAACTCTTCAGGGACTCAACATCACGGAACATAACAGCGAATGGCTTCCCGTCTCTTTTTTTTCTCTCCCGAAGGGTTTGTACTGCTTTTTCGTTGAAGGCGTCGCAGGCCAGATGATATCCCCCCATGCCTTTCATGGCGATAATCTTCCCCTGCGAAAGGAGATCTGATACCTTGAGGAGAATCTGATCAATGGTTCCGTCAAGTATCTTCTTCCCTGTGCTAAGTTGGTATTTTGGGCCACAAACCACACAGGCGACAGGTTGAGCATGGAAACGACGATCAACTATGTGATCATACTCCTCCTGACACGATTTGCACATCGTGAATCCCGACATGGATGTCTTTTCCCGGTCATAAGGCAGATCCCTGATAATTGAAAAGCGTGGCCCGCAGTTGGTACAGTTAACAAAAGGATAATGTTTACGGTTAGGTTGTTCACGCATGTCCTCCAAACACTCCTTACACACGGCGATATCAGGAGAGATGCTGGTAACTTCCAACGACCTGTTTTCACTGGTATGAATTGAAAAAGTGGTGATCTCAGCACAACCAGAAGGCATCGTACGAATTGTGTTGATTATCGCTGCAACAGGATGATCAAGCTTGATTTGATGAATAAAGGCATTCAACTCATCTCTTCCGGCCTGTGCAAAGATCTCAACCCCTTCGTTGGTGTTTTTCACCCATCCCTTTATCCCTCTCTGAGTAGCCAGTCTGTATATGAAAGGCCGGAACCCGACACCCTGAACAAGTCCTTTAATATATATATTGAGTGCTGTTTCCATTGAGTACACCGCGATTACCCGTACATCCGACAAGTAATTTTGGTTGATTGAAACTAAATTTATCGACAAAGATAATATATGTTGTTAATTAAAAGTTGTACATTTGTTATCTAATTAACAACACTTTACAATAAAGATGAAAATTCCGGAAGAAGTAATTTGTGAGCAATGTTGTAAAAGTTCCTACAACTTCTTCAATAAACTTGATAATACTGATCATCATTTCGTCAATGAAAATAAGTCCATTATATACTACAAAAAAGGACAAACGATTTTTTCTGAAGGAAAGAAACCACAGGGTATATATTGTCTGAGGGAGGGGAAAGTCAAGATTTTCAAGCATTGCGATGATGGTCGTGAACAAATTACACGCATTTCTTTACCCACTGAATTTGTAGGTTTAAAAGCTATTCTAAGCGGGAATCTTTATTCGGTATCAGCTGCGGCTCTTGAAGATTCGGTGGTTTGTTTCATCAGGCAAGCCGATTTTTTTCAATTGATGCTTAAATATCCCGACTGCACCAAATCACTGATCATCACGCTGAGTAAATTGCTGGAGGAGGCCGAAACCCGAATGGTCTCTCTCTCTCGTATGCCATTGAGACAGCGGCTGGCAGAAACGCTCTTGTTCCTTAGCCGCTCCTGCCATGAAACAACTCCTGCTCAACCGTTGCCCTATGTTAATATTACCCGTACCGACCTTGCAAATATCATCGGAACTGCTCCGGAAACAGTTATTCGCTTGCTCTCTGAGTTTAAAGAGGCAAAGATGATTGAAACCAAAGGGAGGAAAATATTTCTCTCCAATATCTCCCGCCTGCAATTTACTGCAAGGCGGAATGATTGATCCCCTGCACTAATTTTTCAGTTTTTTTTAAAACCTGACCAAAGTCATTTTTTAATGATTTTGACTTGACGTATTTTGTTAAACTATTAACAAAGACTTATGAGAAACTCTGCAAAAACCTGCATCTTTTTCTATAATCCACAATGTCCGGATTATAGACCTATAGATTATGCAGAACTGATACGTTACTCTCTGACATTTTCGAATGTATCCAGAATATGGCAGTACCACGATTTTGTATGGAACGAAGAGAACCTTGTCGATAAGATCGAAGCCAACGACCTGGATCATATTATTATTGCCGGAATCCTACCGGGAACGGTAAAAACTCTTTTTTCAAAGGCCATGGCGATAGCCGGGAAAGACCCGGCACATGTTATCCTTGCCAGTTTTAACGACTATTTCACGGGAACAACATTTAACATGGATCGCCTGAAATCAGTTCTTGCCTGTCTGATTGCAGGTCTCTCCTATGAAACCATTGCAATCCCGGATGAAAATCCTGTAAATCCTGCAACGTTGGTCATCGGGGGAGGAATTGCCGGAATTCAGGCATCATTGGAGATTGCCTACAGCAATAATTCTGTATTCCTGGTTGAGAAAACCGGTACCATTGGAGGTAAAATGGCCACCTTTGACAAGACTTTCCCTACCCTCGATTGTGCTGCGTGTATCCTGACTCCCAAAATGGTTGAGGTGAATCAGAATCCTTTCATCACCTTGATGACCTATTGTGAGGTGAAGGAGGTATCGGGAGAAGCTGGAAATTACACGGTTAAAATTCTGAAGAAGGCCCGGAAGGTGAATGTTCAGACATGTATCGGCTGTGGAACCTGTGCCGAAAAATGTCCGGCTCAGGCTCCGAGTGAGTTTGATTATGGCACTGCCATGAGAAAAGCCATTTATATGCCTTTCCCCCAAGCTGTTCCAAATAAATATATGATAGATGCAGAGAGTTGCATCTACCTGAAAACCGGAAAATGCCGGGCGTGTGTCAAAGCCTGCCCGGTTCCTGATTGCATCAATCTTGATGAACAGGATCATGAAATGACCATCAATGTAGGGAACATTATTGTGGCCACGGGATTCAAACCGTTTGATGCAAAGAAGATGGATCAGTTTGGGTATGGAAGACTTCCAAATGTCCTTACTTCCCTTGAATTTGAAAGGTTGTTAAACGCATCCGGACCAACCGGAGGAAACATCCATTTGCGGTCTCAGGATAAAAAAGGGAACTGGATATTTACAGAGGAGGCAGAGAAACCTGAGAAAGTTGCGATCATCCATTGCGTTGGAAGCAGGGATAAAAATCACAACAGATATTGTTCGAGGGTGTGTTGTATGTACTCACTAAAATTTGCCCACCTTATCCTCGAAAAACTTCCGGGAGCGGAGATCCATGAATACTTTATCGACATGCGCTCTTTTGGAAAAGGATATGAAGAATTCTACGAACGGATTCTTGAAGAAGATGTTTCCATTGTCCGGGGAAAAACCGCAAAAGTGGAGGAGAGAAATGGGAAGCTTTTCCTGCGTGGAGAAGATATCCTGAAAGGGGAGATCCTGGAAAATACCGTAGATATGGTCATTCTGTCTGTCGGCCTGGAGGCAGCGGAAGAGACCCAGGATCTGAGCAGGATGCTTGGTATTCCCAGGTCGGAAGATGGGTTCTTCGAGGAAGTGCATTACAACCTCGATCCTACAGCTACAAGTCGTGGTGGTATCTATCTCGCCGGAACCTGCCAGGGACCCAAAGACATCCCCGACTCTGTTGCACAGGGGTCTGCTGCAGCTGCCAGGGCTATTCAAAGCATACTGAAAGGAAAGATCTACAAGGATCTTATTTCAATTCCACTGGAAACCATTGAGAAACGAATTAATAAGTTAACACTTGTCCAACTAGAGGAGAAACATTTATGAGTGTCCGTGTTCATCCCGAACTTCGTAATCAACTGATGCAATTTGGCATTGGGGACTGGAATGCCTGCTATCATTGCGGCACATGCACTGCCATGTGTCCCCTTTCGGAAGAGGGATTTCTTTTCCCAAGAAAAAAAATCAGGTTGATGCAGATGGGTTTGAAAAATGAAATCGAATCCAGCGTTGAACCATGGTTGTGTTACTATTGCGGCGATTGCACCAGTACTTGTCCAAGAGATGCCAACCCCGGTGAACTGATGATGTCGTTGCGACGATACCTGACTTCCATTTATGACTGGACAGGTCTTTCAAAAAAATTCTATACATCCGAAGTCTGGGAGATCGGATCCATTCTCCTTATCGCTGTCCTCGTAGTGATCGCGTTCCTAATCGGGCTTCCTGCGATGGGCTATTCGTTTACCACGGAACTGACATCCCAGGGAGGAGTAAAGATCAATTCATTTGCCCCCATTCATATCATTGAGGCATTCGACTGGGCTATGGCTATTGTGGTTGGCGGTTTGCTCATTTCCAATATTCTGAGAATGTATTATAAGATTATCTGGAAGCATGGCCATACTAAGGTTACTTTTTGGGTTCATGTCCGGGAGTTCTGGCGGCTGGTTTTCAATTTCTCAGTTCAACCCAAGTTTGGGAAATGTGATGACAAACGATACTGGTTTTCACATTGGTTTCTCATGTCGGGGTATACCATCATGTTTATCGTTGTGGTTGTCTTTCTTCCCTGGTTTCAGACCGAAAAGATCGTACCGGCCTGGCATCTGCAGCGTGCACTCGGCTATTACGCCACCTTTGGGTTGCTTTTCGGTTTGCTGGTTGCCATTACTGGAAGAATGAGAAGAAAGGATGTGAAGTTTTATTTCTCTCATGTAAGTGACTGGCTTTTTCTGGTAATGCTGACACTTACCGTAATAACAGGAATTCTGATTCATATTTTCAGGATCTACGGAATGCCCTATGCTACCTATATTTTCTATATTATTCATATGGCTGTTTTGGTCCCAATGATTTTGATCGAAGTTCCATTTTCGAAATGGTCTCACCTTGCTTACCGGCCTTTTGCCGTTTATTTTCAGCATCTTAAAAAACATGCAGTCCCCAGAAAAACAAAAACTAACTCGATAAACTAACCCTATGGAAGAGCCAAGAATAGGCGTCTATGTTTGCTGGTGCGGTACCAACATTTCAAAAATGGTTGATGTTGAAGCTGTCACAAATGAAGTTAAGGCTTTGCCGAATGTTACACTTGCCAAAGATTATAAATATATGTGCTCGGATCCGGGCCAGGATCTGATCATTAAAGACATCAAATTGCATAACCTTAACCGGGTTGTGGTGGCAGCCTGTTCTCCGCGAATTCACGAACTGACTTTCCGGACCGCTTGTGAAAAGGCTGGAATAAACCCATACCTGTTTGAGATGGCAAATATCAGGGAGCAGGATTCGTGGGTCCATACCGACCGCACCGAAGCCACCAACAAAGCCATCGACCTGGTCATAGCAGCAATCCGTCGCGTGCGGTATCATGAACCGCTTCAAAAACGGTTTGTCAATGTCAATCCGGCGACCCTTGTGATAGGGGGAGGTATTTCAGGACTGACAGCCGCACTGGAGATCGCAAATGCCGGGAAGCAGGTGTACCTGGTGGAAAAGAGTGACCAGCTTGGAGGACAGGTCAAAAAGTTTGATCTTACATTCCCTCA
Organism: uncultured Prolixibacteraceae bacterium; assembly: GCA_964449285.1. GTDB lineage: Bacteria > Bacteroidota > Bacteroidia > Bacteroidales > FEN-979 > QYOJ01. The sequence continues at coordinate 15,181 of CAYUZX010000007.1, read as the reverse complement.
TCTATCCAGCGCCCAGCAGATGATCAAGCCGATTGTACAGCGGGTGGATAACCATCCCAATATCAGCGTATTTCTGGAGACAGAAATACGTGAAGTGACCGGCTATATTGGAAATTTCAAAACGGCTATCAGCGTCAACGGACAGGATCCTGTTGAACTTGAATTCGGGAATATCATTGCAGCTGTCGGGTTAAAACCGTTTGACCCGGAAGTTATTTCGGAGTACAATTACAAGGAATTTCCGGATGTGATCACATCCTTTGAATTTGAGGAGAAACTCCTTGCCGGAAAAATTCTCACAGTTTACGGGAAAGAACCCCGGAATGTGGCCATCATTCATTGCGTTGGAAGCAGGAATAAAAAATACCATGAGTATTGTTCCAGGGTTTGTTGCATGGCTGCCCTGAAGTATGTCCACCAGGTACGGGCTGCTTTGCCTGAAGCAAATATTTTTGAGATCTATGCCGATATGCGAGCATATGGTAAAGGCCATGAAGAGTTTTACGCCCTTACAACGCATAAACAGATCATCTTCCTGATGTATGATCAGCAGAAGAAGTTGCCGGTCATCCATCAGGCTGACAGGTCAGATAACTGCAACATGATCATCGAAATGGATGAGTTGCTTTCGGGTCAGTCCATTGAAGTTCCTGTCGATATGGTGATCCTGATGGTGAATATGGAGGCACATGAAAATGTAAAACAGGTAGTTCGGGCCATTGGAGTCAGTCTTTGCGGGAACCAGTTCTTTATTGAAAAACATCCAAAACTTGACCCGGTAGCAACAACCACCGGAGGTGTATATATTATCGGGACCTGCCAGGGACCAAAGGATATTCCTGATTCGGTTGCGCAGGCAAGAGCAGCAGCAGCCCGGATCCTTGGTGCAATTGCTCAGGGATCTGTACCTGTTGAAGTGACTACTGCAAGCGTAAATGAATTAATGTGTTGCGGATGTCAGACCTGTATCAGTGTTTGTCCTTACAAAGCGATCTCCTATGATGAAAACAACAAAGTCTCTACTGTCAATGAGATCCTGTGTAAAGGTTGTGGAACCTGCGGTTCCGCTTGCCCGGCAGGTGCCATCATCAGCAAGCACTTTACCGATTTACAGATTCTTTCAGAAATAGAAGGTATCATGTCAATGTCATAAAAAGTAAGTTAACTATGGACTTCAGACCAAAAATCGTAGCCTTTCTTTGCAACTGGTGTGCCTATACAGGTGCCGACCTTGCAGGAACTTCAAGACTTCACTATGCTCCGAACATCCGGATCATCCGCATCATGTGTTCAGGAAGAATAGAACCAACTTTCATCCTGAAAGCTTTTCAACAGGGGGCGGATGGAGTCCTGGTATGTGGATGCCATCCCGGGGACTGTCATTACCAGGAAGGAAATTACAAATGCCTCAGGCGTTTTAAACTGCTTCAGAAATTCACCCAGCAAATGGGTATTGAAAAAGACCGCCTACGGCTGGAGTGGATCAGCGCAAGTGAAGGCAAGCAGTTCGCCGAACTGGTGAATGATATGACAAAAACCCTGTTATCGATGGGTCCGAGTAAAGTAAAAAGTTCATTGGAAGTGGAACATTTAAACGTATAAATCATGTCAGCAGAACAAACTAATCCCAAACCCAAACTGAAACTGGCTGTTTACTGGGGATCCGCATGTGGCGGGTGTTGCGTATCAGTGCTTGACACACATGAGAAGCTGCTTGATATTGTTGCCGCCGCAGATCCGGTATTCTGGCCGATTGCCCTGGATATTAAATACAAAGATGTTGAAGCAATGCCTGATCAATCGATCGATCTAACGCTCTTCAATGGCGCTGTCAGAAATAGTGAAAATAAACACATAGCTGAGCTTCTGCGTAAAAAAACCAAGATCCTTGTAGCTTATGGTTCTTGTGCATACATGGGTGGAATCCCTGGACTGGCAAATTTTTCCGGGAAATCAGAGGTATTCGAACGTGCTTACGTGGAAACCGAATCCACAAAAAATCCCGAGCGAATATTTCCGGTTACGGAATACCCCGTTAAAGAAGGCACGTTAAAACTTCCGGAATTTTTTAATGATGTCCTACCCCTTAATAAGGTGGTGGATGTGGATTACTACATTCCCGGATGTCCTCCTCAAAGTGAACGATTGATCGAAGTTTTTACTGCTATCGTATCAGGGGCCCAGCTTCCTCCTCCTGGGTCTGTTGTGGGGGCCAACGACAAAACCAATTGCGACGAATGCAAACGAACAAAATCGGAAAATAAAACGATTGACAGATTCTACCGCCCCTGGGAGATCCAGGATGATAAGGAAACATGTTTCCTTGAGCAGGGGGTCATATGTATGGGGCCTGCTACCCGGGGTGGGTGTGGTGTAAGGTGTGTGGAGGGCAATTCTCCATGCAGGGGCTGTTATGGCCCTCCTCCCGGAGCATCAGATCCGGGTGCAAAAATGATGTCGGCGATTGGTACGATGATCAATGCTGACAAACCTGAAGAAATAGATGAAATAATTGAAACGATTGTTGACCCTGCCGGACTTTTCTACCGTTTTAGTTTACCCGGCTCAATTTTAGGGAGGAAAGTACAATGAGAACCATCACCATTGATCCGATTACCCGTCTTGAAGGACACGGAAAAATCGATATTTTCCTGAATCAGGACGGAGAGGTCGAAAATGCATACTTTCAGGTTCCGGAACTGCGTGGATTTGAAAAATTTTGCGAAGGCCGGCCTGTTGAGGAGCTTCCCTCTATTGTGACAAAGATTTGCGGAGTTTGTCCCGGTTGTCACCATATGGCATCGGGCAAAGCTGTTGATGCTGTGTTCGGAGTCGAACCTACGGCAACCGCAAAAAAAATCAGGGAACTGTTTTATATGGCTCATTTCGTTCACAGTCATATCGCACATTTTTATGCCCTCGCAGCCCCTGATTTTGTAGTAGGGCCAACGGCAGACCCGGCCGAACGGAATATCCTGGGCGTGATCGCCAAAGTAGGATTGGAGATTGGCACCGAAGTGATCAAACAACGTCGGATTGCCCAGGAAATTCAGGCTCTGATCGGAGGTCATCAGACCCATGTAGTCATGAACATTCCCGGTGGCGTTAAAAAAGGAATTACACCTGAACAACGGGATGATATCGTAAAGAAAGCAGAAGGTTTTGTTGAATTCTCTAAATTTTCCATTCAGTTGTTCAAGGATGTTGTCCTTGGAAATAAGGACTATGTGGATTTGATCCTCAACGGCCCCTATTCGCTTGTCCTTCATTCAATGGGACTCGTAGATAACAACAATTTAGTGAATTTTTACGATGGCAAAGTGCGTGTTGTAGATACGAAAGGGAACGAATTGTACAAATACAGTGCAGGTGAATATATTGATTATGTTGAGGAACGGGTTGAGCCATGGAGCTATTTAAAATTTCCGTATCTGAAAAAGATTGGTTGGAAGGGTTTTATTGACGGACAGGATTCATCTGTTTATCAAGCAACACCCTTATCAAGGTTGAATGCAGCAGATGGTATGGCTACGCCCATTGCCCAGAAGGAATATGAATTTATGTACGAAACCCTTGGAGGGAAGCCTGTTCATGCGACTCTGGCAATGCATTGGGCCAGGTTAGTTGAGTTAATCTATTCTGCTGAGCATTGCCTTGAACTAGCTAAAGACCCCGATATTATTGGAAAAGATTTGCGCACACCCCTTGAAAAAATTGTTGGCGAGGGTGTTGGCGTGGTTGAAGCTCAACGGGGAACCCTTACACATCATTACTGGACAGATGACAAAGGGATGGTCAAAAAAGTTAACCTGATCGTTGGCACCACAAACAATAATGCTGCGATTTGCATGTCAATAAAAAAAGCCGCACAGGGGCTGATCAAAAAAGGGGTAGAGGTCAATGAAGGGACCTTGAATATGATCGAAATGGCCTTCCGTGCATACGATCCTTGTTTTTCTTGCGCCACGCATTCGCTTCCCGGCCAAATGAGAATGATACTGAATGTCAGGGATGAGGAAGGGAATATTTTGCAGTCTACTAAGAGAGAGTAGACAATCTACTGTTATTCTTGATCTTTAAATTTCAGTCATATGAGAATTGGTGTTTTTTTCTGCCAGCTTGATGAGACGAAGAAATTCAGTATTGAATCAGTGGCAAAATACAGCGCAAACCTTCCTGACGTTGTGACCGTGCAGATTCTGGGCGTTAATCCGCGCCTGGTTTCCGACGTGCTCTCTGGCAGGATTAAACAGGATAATCTTGACCGGATCGTAATTGCCGGAGATACGCCTGGCTACTTTAAACCTGTTTTCACCAAAGCAATGGTGCTGGCAGGGCATAATCCAAAAGAGGTCTATCTGGCTTCGTTTAACGAACATGGCGCTACCGGCGATATGGCATTGGAGCGGGCAAAAGCAATTGTTGCCTGCGCTACATATGCCGTTCCCTTCTCTTTGGCGGCAATTCCGGCCCAAAATCCGGTCAATCACACGACCCTTATCATTGGAGGAGGAATTGCAGGTATCCAGGCAGCGCTGGAAGTTGCAGATGCGGACAAAGAAGTGTACCTGATAGAAAAGACCGGAACAATCGGGGGCCATATGGCGATGTTTGATAAGACATTCCCGACATTGGACTGTTCTGCCTGCATTCTGACCCCGAAAATGGTTTCCGTTGGACAGCATGATATGATCCGGTTAATGACCTATTCAGAGGTTATTGGAGTAAGCGGGAACCCTGGCGCCTACCAGGTGAAAATCCTTCAACATGCCCGCAGGGTCGATATAAAATCATGTGTCGCCTGCAGTATCTGCTCCGATGTATGCCCTGTATGGGTGGATAGTGAGTTTGACGCAAATATTTCGAAACGCAAAGCCATCTATATTCCATTCCCTCAGGCTGTTCCAAATGCTTTTCTGGTAGATGAAAAGAACTGCACCTACATCCAGTCGGAAGGAAAGAAATGCGGTGTATGTGTTAAGAAATGCCCTAAGGAGTGCATCGATCTTAATGCATCGGATGAGGTCATAGAGATTGAAGTGGGGAATATTATTCTTGCCACAGGGTATGATGTTCTTGATGTCAGTAAGATTCCACAATACGGTTATGGTGTTTACCCCAATGTAGTCACTGCCCTGGAATTCGAACGTCTCACCAATGCCTCAGGGACTACAGGAGGCAAGATCGTTACAAAGACCAAACAGATAAATAAACGGACCAAAGAGGAGGAATGGATCTTCTCCGTGGATGGAACACCTCCCAAATCGGTAGCAATTATACACTGCGTGGGATCACGTAATAAAAAGTACAATGCCTATTGTTCAAGGGTTTGCTGTATGTATTCCCTGAAGTTTGCCCACCTTGTGAAAGAAAAAATACCCGATGTCACCTGCTACGAATTTTATATTGATATGCGGGCTTTCGGAAAAGGATATGAGGAATTTTCAGAAAGGATAAAACAGGAAGGAACATTTGTAGTCAGGGGAAGATCGGCTTCAGTAGCAATGAACGATGGACAGATGGTCGTTAAGGGCGAAGACATCATTCAGGATAGAGTTGTTGAGTTCGACGTGGATCTGGTTATCCTTGCAGTGGGACTGATTCCAGCCCCTGGAAGTGAGGAACTCAGCAACATTTTGGGTATAACCAGAGATACAGACGGATGGTTCTCAGAACTGGATTACAACGGGAATCCAACCGATACAGAGAAGGGCGGGATTTATGTTGCGGGAATGTGTCAGAGTCCGAAAGATATCCCCGACACAGTAGCCCAGGGTTCTGCTGTAGCTGCAGGGGTGTTGCGAAGCATAACCAGCGGAAAGGGTATCGGCCATCTTAGCAGTGTTTCTTTGAGTGAGATTGAATTAAGGGCGAAAAGTATCATAACGTTATAAGGAGGCGCTTATGGCAATAAGAGTAAATCCCAAACTTATTGAAGACCTGCTTCGGTACGGGGCCGAAGATGTACATATGTGCTATCATTGCGGTGATTGCTCGGCAGTATGTGTGCATTCTGATGAGATGTTCAGGTTTCCCCGAAAATCAACCCGGCAGTTACAAATGGGTCTTGAACGTAAGATTGAAACTTCCCTCGAACCATGGCTTTGTTACTATTGCGGCCAATGTTCCGAACAATGTCCGCGGGAAGCCGCCCCGGGAGAAACCATGATGAGCCTGCGAAGATGGTTGATCGCCCGGTATGATCTGACTGGGATTGCAGGATTGTTCTTCAGATCTAGAACTGCGGAGATCCTGGCGGTTATTATGGTTGCCCTTATTACGGGAGCATTCCTTTTATATCATGGGTTTACTACCGGGAATATTCTGGTTTATGACGGTCCCGATGCGTTTCTCGAAAGTTCCTTTATACATAAGTTTGATCTGATAATTGGTTCTATCCTTGCTCTCTTTCTTATCGGAAACGCTTTCCGGATGTGGTACCTGATCATGATCAAAGGGAATCCGTATACTACTCCGTGGTGGCTTTATATTAAGCAGATTTATTTACTCCCCTTGCATTTCTTTTCTCAGAAACGGTATGCAAAATGCGATAATCCAAAGGATTCTGCTATTCATATTCCATGGTTTGCACATCTTGGACTTATGCTCGGATACGTTACCATGCTGGTTCTTGTGATGGTATTTCTTCCTGCTCTCCAGCAAGGTCCCGGAATAAACTGGTCAATTCATGTGTTTGCTTATCTGGCATCCATTGGATTAATTGTAGGCACGGTCTATTTTATATACAGCCGGTTTAAAAAACAACATATCCAGTATCAAAAATCTCACAGCACCGACTGGGTTTTTATCATACTTCTCGTTATCATTGTGCTGACAGGTATTGTCCAGCATATCCTGCATCGTTCAGGACTGTTTGAAGCGGCCAATATTATTTATATTCTGCATTTGATGAGTGTAGTCCCCTGGCTGCTTCGCATGCCATTCAGCAAATGGGCACATTTGCTCTACCGGCCACTGGCCATGTATTTTGCCGGAATCTGGGCCGAAGCCAATGAGTTACAACAACATCCTCAGAATATTATGCCAATACCTCAAATCTGAAATTAAAAGAGAAGAACCATGAAAAGTTGCAGAATTGGTGTCTATATCTGCATGTGCGGCACCAATATAGCCAAAATCGTAGACGTAGAATCGGTCAGGGATTTTGTTTCGGGGCTTCCGAATGTTATCCTTGCCCGGTCCTACAAATATATGTGTTCAAATCCCGGTCAGGAGATGATCGTTCAGGACATTGTGGAAAATAACCTGGACCGGATCGTGGTTGCAGCCTGCAGCCCGCGAATGCATGAACGTACCTTCCGGCGTGCTCTCCAAACGGCTGGTTTGAACCAATATTTGTTCGAAATGGCAAACATAAGGGAACAATGCAGCTGGGTTCATGACGATCCGGAATTGGCTACCGAAAAGGCGAAAGCCCTGACCAAAGCTGCCATCAAGCGTGTAGAACTCCATGAATCCCTGGAAAACATGTTTGTAGAGATGAATCCGCGAACATTGGTAATTGGTGGAGGGATTGCAGGTTTGACTGCGTCGCTGGAACTGGCTGACTCGGGGCATCAGGTTGTACTTGTTGAAAAGCAGGATGAACTCGGCGGGAACATTGCCCGTGTTGATCTCACAGCACCTTATCTTAATTCTGCCCGCGACCTGTTGACAGAACGGATCACCCGGGTCAAGACAAACAAGAATATTGAGATCTTTCTGGGTTCAAAAGTAACGGATCTCAAGGGCTATCTGGGAAATTTTACAGCCACCGTTCAATTTCCCAATAACAAGATGAAACTGGGAAAGGATAATGCTATCAGGCAGGTTGGAAATGTGATTGTGTGCACCGGGTATAAGGAGTTTGATGCCAGCCGGATTACCCACTACGGGTATGGGAAACTCCCCAATGTAATCACCTCATTTGAATTCGAAAAAATGATCCGTAACGGACGTATCGAAACGAAAGAGGGAACCGTTCCCCAATTTGCAGCTATCATCCATTGTGTCGGGAGCCGGAGTAAAGAATTTCATGCTTATTGTTCAAGGGTTTGCTGCATGACTGCCCTGAAATATACTCATGAGATTAAATCTGCAAGTCCAGAATGTTACGTGTCAGATGTTTACATTGACATGCATGCTTTCGGTAAAGGACATGAGGATTTCTATACCCATACTTCAGAAGTCAAAACCCTGTTCCTGATGTATGAAAAAAATGACCGGCCTGTAATCCGTCAGGCAGGACCGAAAGACAACTGCGGAATGCTGATCGAAGTGAATGAAAAATTATCGGGCGAGTTGATTGAAATCCCCGCCGACCTGGTAATATTAATGGTAGGGATGGAAGCACGGGAAGATTCTGCAGAAATCGCCAGGCTGGTGAACATCTCTCAGGACAAAGATGGCTGGTTTATGGAAAGCCATCCCAAACTTGATCCTGTTGCAACTACCACAGATGGTATTTATATAGCCGGCACCTGTGCAGCTCCAAAGGATATTCCTGATACAGTAGCCCAGGCAAGAGCTGCTGCAGCACGGATTCTTGGTAAAATATCCAAGGGGAAAATAGATGTTGATGCCGTTTATTCTGAAGTGAACGAGAATATTTGTTGTGGTTGCAGGATTTGCAACAATCTATGCCCATACAGCGCTATCGAGTTCGACACGGAAAAGTTTCAGAGCCATGTCATCAGCGCTCTCTGTAAAGCCTGCGGGGTATGCGTTGCGAGTTGCCCATCGGGCGCTATCAAGGGCCGTCACTTTACAGATAACCAGCTTATGGCTGTCGTTGAAGGAGTATTAACTTAATCTACATGATAGTGACAAAATCAGCGATTCACTCTGAATCTGTTTTAATCCTTGGAATTGGGAATGAAATTCTTACGGATGATGGCATTGGCCCAAAACTGGTTCAGAACCTTGATAAAAGCCGGTTTCCAACTCATGTCTCCTATCAGAGTGTTTCGCTTGGAGGTCTTGAATTGCTGGAAATAATGGAGGATTTTGATGCTGTTTTCATCATCGATGCAATAAGAACATTGAAAAACGACCCTGGTACCGTCTATTGTTATACCCCGGATGATTTCAAGGAAACCCTTCATTTATCGAACCTTCATGATATCAATTTCCTGACAGCCCTTGAACTTGGGAGGCTGACAGGCATGAAAGTCCCTTCCACCATTACTATCATTGCAATAGAAATTGTGGAAGACAGAGAATTCAGTAACTTCTTCTCACCGGTTATTCAGAAACGCTATCCTGAGATTCTTTCCAAGGTTCAGAATATGCTGGAGGAGTTCATATCTGTTCCAATGATGGGCAGAATCGGTTAACTTGAATAGTTGTTCGAAAGGGATCAAAAAACTTTTCTGGAAAAGTATTGAGTATGAAGCAGCTCATGTGCTTTTCTACTCAACGGTTTGCCAAGAAAAGTATCATATAGTTCAATCAGTTCAGGATTTTCATGAGCTTTATGTATTCCCATTGCCATCTCCTCGGCAAATAAAGCCTGGATCCGTTTTTCCCGTATTTCAGGATTTGTAGGAATCGGTTGGCCTCCTCCGCCAAGGCATCCTCCAGGACAGGCCATGATTTCAATGAAGTGATAGTCAGTTTTATTTTCTTTAACTGTTTGCATAAGTGTTTTCGCATCGGCAAGACCTTGGGCAACTGCCATCTTCAGCGTAAATCCTTCCAGGAACTTCCATTCGGGAAGAGTCCCTTCAATAACCAGAGATGCCTCTCTGATTCCTTCTGCCCCTCTTACTGGCATCATGATCAGGCTATACAAAGGAATCTCCCTCCCTGTTATTTTTTCATAAATGGTACGAATTGTAGCTTCCATCACGCCACCGGTGGCTCCGAAAATCACTCCGGCTCCCGTCGACTTTCCCATCAACCGATCGTAATGATCATTTAAAAGAGTTTTGAAATCAATTCCCGCCTGGATGATCATAATCGCCAGTTCCCGGGTGGTTAAAACATAATCCACATCCTTATAACCGCTTGTATGCATCTCAGGACGATCTGCTTCGAATTTCTTTGCTGTACATGGCATAATTGAAACGGTGACTATATTTTTAGGTTCCAGGCCAAGACGCTCTGCATAATAGGTTTTGGCAAGTACACCAAACATCTGCTGTGGAGATTTACAGGTCGAAACATGATCCAGGAATTCCGGGAAAAGATGTTCAATAAACTTAATCCAACCCGGGGAGCAGGAGGTGGTCATAGGAAGTTTTACTGATTTGTCCTGTTCAACGTATCTGCGTCTCAATCTTTCCAGGAATTCAGCGCCCTCCTCTACTGCAGTCAGGTCTGCCGAAAAAGCGGTGTCAAGTACAGAATCAAAACCGAGCCTGCGAAGGGCTGAAACCAATTTCCCGGTAATTCGTTTTCCGGGTTCAAATCCCAGGTCTTCTCCAATAGCGATTCGAACAGCCGGAGCGGTTTGTACGATCACATGTTTGGACGGATCAAAAATGGCATTCCATACCTCTTCAATGTAAGTCCTCTCAACTAAAGCGCCGGTTGGACAACGATCGATGCATTGCCCGCAATTGGTACAGATTACTTCAAACAGAGGACGACCAAAGAACGTTGAAATTTTTGTATGACTTCCTTTAAATGCAACTCCAACAGCTCCCACACCCTGAAGTTCGGAACAGGTCCGAACACAACGCTGACAACGAATACATTTCGAATCATCTTTGATAATAGCCGGAGAGAGTGAATCGAGTATGCCCTTCTTTTCATGTAACAGATGGAGGTAAGTTGGATGAATAATTTTAAATTCGGATGCCAGGAACTGAAGCTCACATTTCCCGTTTTTATAGCAATTTGTACACTCTGTATTATGCTCAGTCAACAGTAATTCTATGATGGTCCTTCTCGCTGAACGTACCTTAAGACTGTTCGTTTGAACTTCCATTCCTTCTTCTGCCGGGGTAGCACATGAAGCAACCAGTTGGTTTGTTCCGGCTATTTCAACAAGGCAAACCCGGCAGTTGCCCGCAATTTTTAAATCCTTGTGATAACATAAGGTTGGAATATGGATGTTTAACGCCTTTGCTGCATTCAGCACTGATGTGCCCTCCTCTACTTTGACGGTCAATCCATCAATTTTAAGCTCAATCTTTTTAATACCCAACTCCTGTGCATCATCTTGAATTAAGAATTCAAATCTTTCATCAATTTCATCCTGGGCTAATTGAAGTGTCAGTCCAATATGATCGTATATTTCCTGCTTAGAGAACATCCGATTCTTTTCTGACATCAGCTGAGAGGTTATGATGTCATTGAAAAGAGCAAATGTGGAAGTTATCTCTTTCGAAGTGAAACCATTCTGATAGCGGACTTGGGCAATATCATGAATATAATTGATCATCAGGCTGCGATCGGCATTCAGAACTGTTGATGCCAGAACATCAAACAAAATGTTTAAAATGATAAACAGTTCATTCAGGTCCATTTGTTGGTAGCGAAAAAACAGTTCTGAACTTTCACGTGAAAGCATGCTGGAGGTAATCTGAGGAAGAATTTTCTCCTTGTTTGCCATCATGTATTCGTAGATCAATAAGTTTGTTCTGAAGGAAATATGTTTTAATGCAGTTTCATTCTTTGCATACCATTCAGCCGGGTTACTCTTCATTCGGGTAAGGAGGAAAATTAACCTTCTTTCAACCTGGTATCGCTGAGAAGGTTCCCAATTCAATACTTTTTTTGTATATGTTGAATCTACATTCAGCTTAAGGTCGACATAATTCAGCATCCAGAACCGTTCGAACGGAGGAGGTGTAATATGAAGTTTCCCCAGTAATATTCTGAAAAAAATGCCCGGATAAGCAAGGATTTTTGGAATGAAAACAGGTTTTACCGCTTCCCCGAAAAAATCTTTTGTTGCAATTTCGAATAATTCCCTGTGAGATGTGCTGCCGTCGGGGCTTGCAGAATAAATGTCAAAGGGAGGCAATCGATGGCTTTGCTGAATAATGTTTAGCAAAAGCTTCACAAGATCATTAATATGTACATACGAAACAGCTGATTCACCTTTCCCACCCAGGATTCTCGAATCGTATTTTCGTGAAAGCCAGGTTTCCAGGAACTTATACAACGGCGGATACTCACACCAGTCGCTGAAAACGGCAGCAAAACGTACGATTGAAACAGGGAAGTCTTTTACACTCGCCCGAAGCATCTCTTCTCCCGCTTTCTTAGTTTTTGCATAGGCAAAGTTGGCATCAGGAAGGGATTTTTCAGTAACGGATAAACCTTTGGGAGGGAAGTTGCAGGCAGCCAGCGAACTTGCAAAAATTAGCCGTTTTATTTTAAGTTGTTTAGCGACTTCGATGATATTCTTGGTTCCTTCAATATTTGTTAATCGATAAGCTGCATTGTCAGAATAATTAAAATCATAAAAAGCTGCCAGATGCAATAAAAAATCAGCGCCCCCCTGAAGCTGGATCTTTTTTACAACATTCACCATCGGGGCAGTCTGGGCAATATCCCACTGGATCCAGTGGATGTTTTCATGCTTGGGAATCTTGGCTTCGGTGGAAGATCTTCGGGCGATAGCGAAAATAACGAAATGATCTTTAACATGATCAAGGAAAGAGCGACCAATAAACCCTGATGCTCCGGTGATGATGATGGAAGGAAGTTGTGGTTGCATAGCTGGATGGAGTTTCTGAGTACAGGAAATTATTCATGTATCATGTCCGAAGATTTCCTGAATAACAAGTAAAAAATCAAAATAGCAATCCCCATGATAAAATCCATGAATCCTGAAAACAAAATCACAATTAGTCGTGTTCCGAAGATGTAATATGAAAAGAGGAAAATCGTTGCAGAGAACTTTGTTATGCAGGCAAGTATAATCAGATCTTTTGAATGTTCAAGATCCAATGCCGCCCGAATATATACAAAACTGATGATCAGATGAAAAACACCCCCCTGCGTAGCAAAAAACTTCTGCGAAATGGTGAATCCGAAAAACTCCAGAACACTGCACGGAAAAATGATTAAGGCGAGTCCAAACCCAATGGAATGAAGGGCAATCAACCATAATGACCAGACTAATATGGCTTTGATATTCATTCTGAAAATTTTTATAAAAGATTTTGGGAAGATGCTAATAAATAGTTCTTTTTCTTAATCTATTAATCAGTAAATTTAATAAATTTTTCAGTACTTTTCATTCACGAATTGACGAATTTTAAATTCTATATTTCCTAACCATTATTGAACGATATGCTGATTTTTCTCACCGGTTTCTTCGCAGGGTCCACTCATGTCCTTACCGGTCCTGACCACCTTGCTGCTGTCACTCCATTTTCCATCAATTTCCAGAAAAGGGCTTGGATCATAGGTTGTTCATGGGGTTTTGGACATACTATTGGAGCGCTTATGCTGGGGGTACTCTTCATCCTCTTTAAGGAATATTTTCCGGTAGAGGTCATTTCCGCCAACAGCGAACGGATTGTCGGGATTATGCTCATTTTAATCGGCGGATGGGCCATTGCCAGGATTTATATTAAATCTCCGCTTAAAAAGCACGCACATCCGCATATACACACCGATCCCGAGGTGGTTATTCATATACACAAGCATGACCATTCTGATCTGCAAGCGCATGATCATGAACATGCTGTCAAGGTTAAGCAAACGGTATGGACAACCCTGGGCATCGGAGTCCTTCACGGGCTGGCCGGATTCAGTCACCTGCTCGCTGTGCTGCCTACACTGGTTCTTCCGGGCACAATGGAACCAGTTATTTATCTGTCTGCTTTTGGAGCGGGTACCATCCTGACCATGATCGCCTTTACGTGTACCATGGGCATCATAGCACACAAACTTGAAGCCTCCCGACGCTATAAAATGCTGACCTGGATATCATTTGCAGGAGGTGTCGCTGCCATCGCAATCGGGGTCATATGGCTTGTGATCCCTGCATGATAGTTTGAGGTTTCCGGGATAAAGGGAAGAAGGAAGAAAGAAAAAATTTATTAACTTTGGGGGTATGAGAAAGTTACGTCCGATCATTGCATTTCTTTTTGTACTTTTTATTGTCACAGGCTGCAGGAAGAAAGAGGAAAAGGCTTACAGTTTTCCGCTGGCAAGTGAGAACAACATCAACGAACAAACACTTTCGGAGGCATATGTCCGGGCTGGAGAGATCAGAAATTTGAGAAGTTTGCTGGTAGCCAGAAACAATGTACTGATATCTGAAGTCTATTTTGCAACAAATGCGCAGGATGATCTACATGATGTGATGTCTGTAACGAAAAGTTTTACGTCAACCCTGATTGGGATAGCGATTGATAAGGGCTATATAACAGGCCTGGATCAAATGCTTGGCGAATTCATCGATTCCTCTGTATACAATTTGCCTGAAGACAAAGCAGCCATTTCATTATACAATATGCTGCGCATGAGCGCCGGGATACCGTGGAAAGAGTTGGGTGGCGAATCTGAATTTGTGGATTGGTATTATCATTCCGCAGATCATATCAATTATATCCTGGATAAGGAGATGACCTACACTCCGGGAACCCAGTTCAATTATAGCGACGGGACCGCTCATCTGGTATCTGTTGTGTTGACGGAAGCAACGGGAATGACGGCGCTGGAATTTGCCGTGGAGAACCTTTTTGAACCGTTAGGGATTGAGGCGTACAGTTGGACAGCGGATAACCGGGGATACAATTTTGGTGGCGTACGGCTGAAAATAACCCCGTTGACCATGCTTAAATTCGGTCAGATGATCCTGGATAACGGATTTTATGAAAGCCAGCAGATTGTTTCGGCCTCCTGGATCGAACAGGCAACCCGTTCGCATATTGAGACTGGCGACATTGTCCCTTTCCAGAACGGTTATGGTTTGTTCTGGTGGACAGGGAGAACGAATGGCGTCGATTATTTTTTCGCTAACGGGTATGGAGGGCAATTCATCGTCATCCTTCCGGCTTTGGAAATGGTGGTCGTAGCATCAAATACCATCTCTGGCGTTCCCGATGCAACCTGCGGAGAACAGTGGTATCAGACCATGGATGTCATTGTGAATTATATTATTCCGGCAGCGGTTTAATATCGCTTCGTCTTTCCTTCGTCTTTCGTTCGTCTTTCCTTCGTCTTTCCCTTAGTCTTTGCTTAATCGTTCTATAAGGATTGTTCGGTTGAG